>CAZGXF010000075.1:0-12326 GCA_964529575.1 uncultured bacterium | reverse complement strand
GCCAAGACACAGAGTGCTCTCTTCATCGACGTACGTCCTCCCTTGGGTGGAGTGCTACGACTGGCGGCGGTTGGGAGCATCCTAGTTCCGCCTCCTGGCGGTGTCAACGCGCGCCAGGCGTCTCGGGCACGTCCCTGACGTTCCGTTAAGGCCGCGTGTACGCCCGACGCACGGCGGAGCGCCACGGCCGCGCGCGTCACCTGCCAAGTGAACATACGTGCGCGGCGTCGTTGACAGTCGGCCACCCTCAGCCGTACGCTTCGGCCGTTATCCGGGGGTGTACAGCCCCGGCGTAACCCCAGGCTGGTCGAAAGGACGATATGGCAACGACGATAGACGACGTCCGGAAGCTGCTCAAGGAGCACGACGTCAACTTCCTGAGGCTGCAGTTCTCAGACATCCTCGGGCAGATCAAGAACGTCGAGGTGCCGCGCTCGCAGTTCGAGAAGGCCCTCGACGGCGAGATCATGTTCGACGGCTCGTCGATCCAGGGCTTCGCCCGCATCGAGGAGTCGGACATGCTCCTCAAGCCGGACTTCGACACGTTCCTGGTCCTGCCGGCCGCCATGGAGGGTCCGGGCCGCGGCACCGTCGCCCGTCTGATCTGCGACATCACCCTGCCGGACGGCTCGCCGTTCCCCGGCGACCCGCGCTACGTGCTCAAGCGCCAGATCGAGCGCCTGCAGGCCCTCGGCTACGACGACTTCATCGTCGGTCCCGAGCCCGAGTTCTTCCTCTTCCAGCGCGCGCCCGACGGCAGCCCGACCACGCGTACGAACGACGCGGCCGGCTACTTCGACCTCGCGCCCGTGGACCTCGGCGAGGACGCCAGGCGCGACATGGTGAACACGCTGGTGGCGATGGGCTTCGAGATCGAGGCGGCGCACCACGAGGTGGCGCCGGGCCAGCACGAGATCGACTTCAAGTACGCGCCCGCCCTCACGACGGCCGACAACATCCTCACCTTCCGCACCGTCGTGAAGCGCATCGCCATGAACCACGGCCTGCACGCCACGTTCATGCCGAAGCCCGTGCAGGGCATCAACGGGTCCGGCATGCACTGCCACATGAGCGTGTTCAAGGACGGCACGAACGCCTTCTACGACCCGGACGGCCGCCACCAGCTCTCCGAGGCCATGGAGCGGTGGATCGCCGGCGTGCTCGAGCACGCCACGGCGATCGTGGCCGTCACGAACCCGACCGTGAACTCGTACAAGCGCCTCACGCCGGGCTACGAGGCGCCCACGAACATCGCCTGGTCGGTGTCGAACCGGAGCGCGATGATCCGGGTGCCGGCCCGCCGCGGCAACAGCACGCGCGCCGAGCTGCGCATTCCCGACCCGTCCTGCAACCCGTACCTGGCGCTGGCCGCGATCTGCGCCGCCGGCATCGACGGCCTCGAGCGCCAGCTCGTGCCGCCGCCCCCGGTGAACCGGAACATCTACCACATGAGCGTGCGCGACC
Organism: uncultured bacterium; assembly: GCA_964529575.1. GTDB lineage: Bacteria > Deinococcota > Deinococci > Deinococcales > Trueperaceae > DASRWD01. The sequence goes on along the minus strand of CAZGXF010000075.1, from coordinate 10,862 downwards.
GGCGGCGCCACAAGATCCGCGAGCTGCCCGCCACCCTGCGTGAGGCGATCGCCAACCTCAAGCGCGACCGCATCATCGTCGACGCGCTGGGCGAGCACGCGTTCAAGCAGTTCGTGGCGGCCAAGACGATCGAGTACGACGACTACCGCATCGCCGTGCACGGTTGGGAGCTGGACCGGTACCTGGCAGAATACTGAGCGTGGACACGGGCACGCGGGCGCCCCTGGGGCGCGGTTACAGGGTCGTCGGCGTCGACCCGGGGCTGGCCCACCTGGGCCTGGGAGCCGTCGAGGAGGCGCGCAGGGAAGCGCGTCTCCTCGACTCTCGCCTGGTCAAGACGAGCCCCAGCATGTCCGCGCCGGCGCGCCTCGGTGCCCTGCGAGACGGCGTCATGGCGTTCCTCTCCGAGCACCGCCCCGACGCGGTCGTGCTCGAGTCGCAGTACTTCCACCGGCAGAAGGCCACGTCGTTCAAGGTGGGCCAGGCGTTCGGGGTCGTCCTCCTGTGCGCCGCCGACCTGGACCTGCCCGTCCACGAGTACGGGCCCCTGGAGGTGAAGCAGGCCCTCGTGGGGACCGGGCGAGCGGACAAGGCCCAGGTCGGCTACATGGTGCGCGCCCTGCTGAAGCTGCCGCGGCAGCCGGCCACGGACCACGAGGCCGACGCCCTGGCCCTCGCCCTCACGCACCTGCAGAGCCGCCGGCTCGCCGCCGCGACCGGGCGCGCCTGAGGGCGGCCGCGCGCGCGGCCGCGTCGGGGACGGCCCTGCGCCTTCGCGGCCTCTCCGCGGCCCCGGCCATCCCTTCTGGCCCCGTCGCCTCGAGCCTCACGTCCAGGTAGACGGCCGCCTCGAACGGCCCCAGGTCGACCCGCCAGCCGCCCAGCAGCTCGTCACGCGTCCAGGCGACCTCGTCGCCGTGGGGGTGGCGGCGCGCCACGACGCGCTCGCCGTCCCTCGGCAGCGGCAGGCCCAACGCTTCCCACACCGGCCCGCGCGGTCCCACCAGCGTGCCCGACGAGGGCTCCTCGGAGTGGTTGAAGACCACCAGCGCCGCCCCCCAGCGCCCGCGCGCCGCGAAGCCGTGGGCGTGCAGGTGCTCGAGCTCCCTGCCGCCCGCGTCGACGGCGCGAAGGAACGTGAGCGCGCTCGCCGTGGCGAAGCGCTCGCGGTCCCTCAGCAACGGGGCCAGCACGCGCCTGTGGTGCTGCCTGAAGCCCTCGTCGGGGCGCTCGTCGCGACGGGGAGCGGCGAACTCCATGCCGTACGCCTCGGCGAGCCCCTCCGCCTGGCCGTGACCGAACAGCGGCGTCCCCGGCAGGGTGCAGAGCAGCGTCGCGACGCCGAAGTAGCGGTCGCCGGCGCCGAACGTCTCGCGGGCGCTCTCCTCGTCCGGGGTCGTCAGGTAGTTCACGTAGCGCTCGAGCACGTGCGGGGCGCGGCGCTGCACGTCCGCGAGGAGGCGGCGGAGCTCGCCGTCGCGCCGGTCCGCGAGCAGCTGCATGAAGGCGCTGTTGTAGACGCGGTGGAAGCCCAGCCGCCCGACGAAGGCCTCCTCCAGCAGCCAGAACGCCTCGGCCACGAGCATCGTCCCCGGGGCGCGCGCGGCCACGGCGTCCACGACCTCGTGCCAGAACTCGCCCGGCATGAGCGCGTCGAACGCCTCCTCGTCGAGGGCGAGCTCGCTGCGCGACGGCACGGCGCCGCCCTCCCCCGGCCGCGGGTGCCACAGGCGCCTGACGTGCTCGCGCACGAGGGTCATCGCCGCGTCGAAGCGCAGCACGGGGAAGCGGCGGGCCACGTGCACGACCGTCTCCACGACGGCGCGCCTGGCCTCGGGGTTCAGCAGGTCGATCTGCGCGGTGTCGTTCCAGGGGAGCCCCGTGCCGTCGTTGCCGTGGAACAGGTACCGCCTCTCGCCGGTGGCCCGGTCGACCCGCTCGAAGACCACGGCGGCGTCGCGCCCCGTGAGGTAGCCGTCCTCGATGCGCGTGGCGAACGGCCGGCCGGGGCTGAGGTCCGGGCCGGTGAAGGAGTAGCTCGGGAAGGGCGGCTCCGGCACCTGCACGAACCGGTCGGGGTGCTCCTCCACCCAGCGGGAGTCGAGGGCCGTGTGGTTCGCGACCATGTCGGCCGCCAGCCTGATCCCGTGCCGGGCGGCCCGCTCGCGGAGGCGCTCCAGCGCCTCCTCCCCGCCCAGGCTCGCGGCCACCACGTGGTCGTGGACGGCGTAGGCGCTGCCCAGCTCGGCCCGCATCCCCTGGAGCCGCTTGATCTCGCGCGAGGCCACGCTGCGCTCCCATACGCCCACGAGCCACAGGGTGTCGAAGCCGTCGGCGGCCAGGTCGGCGAGGGCCGCGTCGGGCACCTCGTCGAGCCGCGCGACGCGCGTGCCGTGCCACTCCGAGAGCTGCGCCAGCCACACCGGCAGCACCTTAGCTACGACGCGCGCCGAGCGCATCCACGGCTCCTCGCGCGCGAGGCGCGGCGCCCCTGCCGGGCCGGGGGTCGCGCGCTGCCACGCCGGCGGCGGGCCGGACGGAGCACGGGGGCCGGGCGGGGCGCCGGGGCCCGGCCCGCGCCGCTGCTCCTCGCGCAGCGCGTCGAGGGCGCGGAGGGCGCGCCTGACCAGGTCGCCGGCGCCCGGGCCCAGCACCTGCGCCCAGAGCGACAGGGCCGCCTCGAGGCGCGCCGCGAGCGAGGTCGGGTGCAGGCGGCCGGGCAGCGTGAGCAGGTCGAGCAGGTCGGCCGCGCGGCGAGGGAGGGCGGCCGCCGGGGCCTGCACGTCCCCTGCCGTACGCTCGCCTGGCGCGCCCTCGACGGCCCCGCCGGGCGCCGGCGCCGGCGTGGCGGCCAGCGCGGCGTGCACCGCCTCCCAAGCCGGCTGGAGGGCGCCCCTCCCCTCGCCCGGGTCGAACAGCGACGCGAGGGGCGCGAGGCCCGGGTCGTCGACGGCGAGGCCCAGCAGCGCCAGCTCCTCCGTCAGCGCCTCCGCCGACGCCTCGGAGCCCGGGCTCGGGTAGAGGTCGCCGAAGGCCCGTAGGGCGGCCGCGGCCCCGTCCGCGCCGAGCCTCCGGCCCAGCTCGCGGCGCGCCGCCTCCTGCCACGGGGCCGTGGCGAGGACGGCGTGCATCAGCTCGTGCAGCACGACCGCCGTCGCCACGAGCGCCGCCGACGCCCCCGACCCGCTGCCGCCGGCCTCCCTCAACGCCGCCGCGAGCCGGGCCGCGGCCGCCAGGTCGACGCGCACGAGGCGGCCGCCGAGCCCGAAGCCGTCGTCCGGCAGGGGGAAGCGGCGCCTGGCTTCGCCGGTGACGTGCAGTCGCCGCGCGAGGCCCGCCGGCACGGACCCGGCGAGCGGCAGGAGGAGCGTGCCGCCGAGCGAGGGGCGGCCACGCGCGCGCGGCGCTCCGCGCGGCGACGCCCTTCCGCGGCGCGGGGTACCGGGCTGCGGCGCCTGTGCCATACGGCATAGGGTAGGCTTTCACCCGCGTCACCGGAGCGCGGCGGAGGGAGCGAGGGTGGTCAGGAGGACAGCGCGTCTCGTCTGGCTGGCACTGCTCCTCGCCGCCTGCGCCGGCGAGCTGGGGAGCCAGGGCGAGGCCCTGCGGTTCCTGGCCGTCGACGTGCCTGACGCGATCGTCAACGAGCCTTACCGCGCTCCCGTCCACGCCGTCGGCGGCATCAGGCCCTACGACTTCCGGCTCGAGCAGGGCTCGCTGCCCCCCGGCCTGGAGCTCGTGGGCGGCGTGCTGCAGGGCACGCCCACCGAGGTCGGCACCTACGAGTTCACCCTCGCCGTCTCGGACGCGAACCTCTCCTCCACGTTCGAGGAGTTCCGGCTGCGCGTCGTGGAGCCGCCCGCGCCGGCGCTCTCGTTCACACCGCCGGAGACGGAGGTGCGGGGCCGGGTGACGCTGCGGGCCCGCCTGTCAGACGCCCGCTCGCTGCAGGGCCTCTCCACGCTCGTGACCTGGGACGCGGGGGCGTTCGCGCTGGTCGAGGGCAGCGTCAGGCCCTCGCGCACCGACCTGGCCCTGTTCCACGAGGTCGGCCCGGGGCGCCTGCAGGTCGACCTGGCGGCGCTGGGCGGCACGGTCACCGGCGAGGCGGAGCTGTTCCGCTTCGAGCTGGTGCCCCTGGCGCCGCCCGCGGCGTTGACGCTCACCAGCGCCACCGAGTTCGCCTCGCGCCGCGGCGAGGGCGTCGTGCGCGAGACGGCCGGCCTGACCGAGGGAGGCGTGGCGCAGGCACCACGCCTCCCCAGCTTCCCCGGCGGGGAGGACCGGCGGTGAGACGGCGGGGGTCCCGGGCCGAAGCGCGGCGGTCGCCCCGCGCGTCGCTCGGCGGCGCCCTGCGCGGCGCGGCGCTCGCCTTGGCGCTCGCCGCGGCGTCGCCCGCGCTGGCCACGACCTACGTGCACCTGACCCCCTACGAGGTGCTGGAGCTCGCCGACGCCGTCCTCACGGCCACCGTCGCCGACGTCACCACGCGCGCCGACGGCGCCGCGGTGTGGACCGTGGTCACACTGACGGTCACCGAGTGGCTCAGCGACGACCCCGAGGCCGCCGAGGAGGAGGCCCCGCGCGGCGAGCTGGTCATCGAGTCGCTAGGCGGCGAGGCCGAGGGCCGTCGCCTGATCGTGTCGGGCGGCCCGAGCTGGCGGCCGGGCGACGAGGTGCTGGTGGCCCTGCACGGCGCCTCCGGCCTCGCCTCCCCGGTCGTCGGCTTCGCGCAAGGGCTATGGCGGGTCACCGGGGACGGGCTGGTGGACGGCGGCGGCCGCTTCCTCGGCCTCGACCCCGCCGGCGCCCTCGTCCGCGCCGACGGCCCCACGGCGACGCCGTCCGTGCTGGACGCGGTGCGCGCCGCGTTGGCCGGCGACGCGCCGCCTCCCGCCGCGCCGGAGGACGAGGCTCCGCAGGACGTACCTCCCGCCGACGAGCCGCCCGCCGAGGGCGACGGCGTACCAGCGCCGGACGAGGAGGAGGCGGGCGAGGGGCGGTCCGCCGAGCCGCCCGGGACGCCCGCGGGCGGCGGCGAGGCGCCGTCCACGCCGACGCGGCCGGTCGGGGCCTCGTACCGGGTCGACGACGCCGGCGGGCCCCTGCTGCTGTCCGACCGCGTCGCGCGGGCCGCCGCGGCCTGGGAGGCGTTGGCGCCGGAGCTGATCGACCTGACCCGGTCGGAGGACGCCACGCACGCGTTCGAGTACGGCGACGAGGCCCTGTTCTCCCCCGGCCTGCTCACACTCACGCTCGCCGAGGCGGGCGAGGTCCGGGTGCTGGTGCGGCCGGAGGAGCACCCCGCGCTCGACGCGGCGCTGCGGCACGAGGTGGGCTCGCTGCTGGGGCTGTCGCCCGCGACGACCGGCGTGATGGCCATGGCCGTCGCGGACCCCGCGGCGGCGCCCGGCGCCGTGGAGCTCGCCGAGCTGGCGGCGCTCACGGCCTTCGAGCCCGCCGACCTCGACAGGGACGGCGCGGTGGGCTTCGGCGACCTGCTGGAGCTGGCCGCCGCCTACGGGCGCACGGGCGTGAACCTGGCGGGCGACCTGGACGGCGACGGCGACGTGGACGACGAGGACGTGGCGCTGCTCAGGCGGTCCTACGCCTTCGCCCCGCCGGCCGGCGCGGCGCCTCCCGGCCAGGACGCCCCCGCCGAGGAGCCGGACGAGCCCCCGGCGCCCGAGCAGCCGCAGACCCCCGAGGAGCCCGACCAGGAGCCCGACGAGGAACCTGACGAGGAGCCCGAGCAGGAACCCGACGAAGAGCCCGACGAGGAACCCGACGAGGAACCCGACGAAGAGCCCGAGGGCGCTCCCTAGGTCGGCCGCCCGCCGGGCGGAGCCCGCAGCAGCTCCTCGACGGCGCGAGCCAGCCCCACGTCGCGCTGGGTCACGCCAGCCGCGTCGTGGCTGCTCAGCCTCAGGCTCACGCGCGTGTACGAGCAGGTGAAGTCGGGGTGGTGGTCCAGCTTCTCGGCGAGCATGGCCACGCGCGTGAGGAACGCGAACGCCTCGGAGAAGCCGCGGAACCTCAGCTCCTTCGTGAGGGCGCCGTCCGCGAAGCTCCAGCCCGGCAGGTCGCCCAGGGCCTCCCGCACCGACTCGACCGACATCGCCTCCGGCATGCCGCACCTCGCCTTCCGCCGGCGGCGGCGACGCTCAGACGGCCGTCGAGAAGAGCCGGGCCTTGGCCAGGTGGAGGACGGCCAGGTCGGTGTCGCCGCGCACGAAGAGCAGCGTACCGGCGCCGAGCGGCGCGATCAGGTAGTCGGTGAACGACCCCAGCACCTGGCCCGGTAGCATCGCCACCAGGCTCTCCTGCGAACCGCGCGTGCGGCCGCGGTACTGCCGTACGGTGATCTTCTGCCCCGCCAGCTCCACGGTGAGGGGCTCGCCCGTCAGGGTGTGGAAGGACTGCTCGTCGGCCTGCGCCCGCGCCAACGCGCCCTCCACGTCGCCGGGGTCGAGCGTGACGGCGTCCATGATCTTGTCGACCAGCGCCGCCACGGTGGCGTTGTCGAGGTCGACCCCGGTGGCGCGCGCCGCGCCGCGCCACAGGCCCGTCAGCGCCTGGCGCCTGTCGGGCGCGCGCGCCGAGATGTTGTTCGCGCGGTTCAGCGCCTGCACGACGAGCTCCTGGGGCTCGCCCCTGACCGCGTTCGCGATGACCTTGGCCACGGTGAGCAGGTCGTCGCGTCGCGGGCTGGTGAGCACGTGGAGGACGACCAACGCCTCGGTCAGGCGCAGCGCCAGGCTGCGGCCCTCGTCGCGCAGGCGGAGGTGGACGTAGTCGCCCTCGCGGAACACCGCCAGGCGCTCGCGGCCGAGCTGCACGACCGAGGAGCCCTTGAGCTCGACCTCCTGGTCGTCGACGAACAGCACGCGGGCGGCCCCCGTGCCGGAGAAGGCGAAGTCGTGGCCGCCCATCGACAGCCGGACGGGCCCCACGAGGCGCACCGTGATCTCGGTGGTCGCGGGGCTGATGTGCTCGACGCGCAGCGCCGGGTTCACGCCGAACAGCACGCCGCCCGAGAGCTGCGGCCCGCTGGCCCGGCCGCCCACCGTGGTGGGCAGGTAGTCGGCGAGGCGCTCGAAGAACGTGCGGACGACGTCCTGGAGCATCGCGGCGTCGCGGTGGAAGGCCATGCGCTCGTTGCGCTCCATCGCCAGCGCCTCGCCCAGCCGACGCTCGAGCTCGCGCCGCTGCACGGCCTTCTGCTCCTCCGGCAGCCGCTCGCGGTTCAGCTCCTGGATGGCCAGCCGGAGCTGGCGGCTGCTGGGCATGCGCGCGTCGATGGGCGAGGTGCGGCCGGCGTAAGGGTCCGCGGCCACGGCGAGCGCGGCCTGCCTCACGTACTGCAGGGCCTGCGTCTCGGGGACCGCGACCTCGGGGAGCGGGCCGCCCTCCTTGCCTATGGTCATGACCAGGTTGATGACCTCGCGGGCGATCTCGGCCAGCGAGTCGACGTCGGAGAGCGAGACCAACGGGTCCGACAGGTTGGGGATCGGCTCGACGACCTTGAAGCCCCGCAGGCTGGCGTCGCGCACGAACGTGGGGCGGGCGACGTTGCGCCTGAGGTTCTGCAGCGTGGCGTAGGCGATGCGGGCGGCGTAGCGGTCCCTCTGCGAACGCCAGCTCGCCGCCACCTGCTGCACGAAGCCCTCGAGCTCGTCCCACCAGACACGGCGCGCGAGCCGCTGCAGCACGGCGTGCTCCTCGCGCTCCTCGGGCGTGTCCGGCGGGCGCACTGGCGCCTCCTCCTCGGCCAGCTCGACCTCCGGCTCGGCCCCCAGCACCAGCGAGTCGATGTCGAGTCCGCTGACGGGGGCCGGGGCGCTGTTGCCGCCGGCCGCCTGGAGGGTGGCGGTGACCTGGTCGAGGCGGGCGCGCTGCTCGCCGGTGAGCCGCTCCTTGTCGCGGGTCACCATCTGGAGTAGGTCCCACATCGTCTTCACGCCGCCGCGCACGCTGCGCTTGGCGACGTACTCCTCGACCTTGTACTCGAGTAGCTCGAGCGCGAGCGCCTCGACCTGCCCCATGGAGGCCATCTTACGAGTCCCCGCTCACCCGCCGCTCAGGAGTTCCTCACGCCTGGGCCGCCAGAGGACGGACGGGGCGGCGTCTCACCCCAGGCTCGTCAGGGCCCTGCCGACGCGCGCGACGACCTCGTCGACCTGCGCCGCCTCGATCACCAGCGGCGGGAGGAAGCGCACGGTGTGGCTGCCGCCCGAGGTCGTGACCACGCCCTCCCGCAGGAGCGCCGACACCAGCGGCGCCACAGGGACCGAGAGCTCCATCCCCACCATCAGCCCGCGGCCCCGCACCTCGACGACGCGAGGGTCGCCGAGCGAGCGCAGGCCGTCCATGAGCCGGCCGCCCAGCTCGGTCGCCCGGCGCATCAGGTCGCGCTCCCTGATCTCCGCGAGCACGGCCAGGCCGGCCGCCGCCGAGAGCGGGTTGCCCCCGAAGGTGGTGCCGTGGCCGCCGGCCGGCATGGCCGCCGCGACCTCCTCGGTCATGAGCGTCGCGCCGATGGGCACGCCGCCTGCGAGGCCCTTGGCCAGCGTCACCACGTCGGCCTGCACGCCCGCGGGCTCGGAGGCGAGGAACGTCCCGGTGCGGCCCACGCCGCACTGGATCTCGTCGAGCACGAGGAGGGCGCCCGTCTCCCTCGTGAGCTCGCGCGCCAGGCGGAGGTAGCCGTCGGGCGCGGGGCGGATGCCGCTCTCGCCCTGGATGGGCTCCATGACCACGGCGGCCGTCTCCTCGGTGACCGCCGACCGCAGCTCGGCCTCGTCGCCCAGCGTCACGAACGTCACGTGCGGCTCGCCGCGCTGGAACGGCTCGCGGTACTTCGGCTCCCAGGTGAGGGGCAGCACGCCCAGCGTGCGGCCGGAGAAGCCGCGCTTCACGGCCACGAACCGGGAGCGGCCGGTGGCCACGCGCGCCCACTTCAGCGCCGCCTCGTTGGCCTCGGCGCCGGAGTTAGAGAGGAACGCGCGGGTCAGCGGAGGGCGCACGAACGCGAAGAGCTCCTCCAGGAACCTGGCCCTGACGTCGTTGCCGAGGTTCTGAGGGCAGACGACCAGGCGGGCCGCCTGTGCGGCCACCGCGTCCGCCAAGCGCCGGTTGCCGTGGCCGACGCTGGCCACGCCGATGCCGGCCAGGCAGTCGATGTACTCCTTGCCGTCGGCGTCGTAGAGCAGGGCCCCGTCGCCGCGCACGAAGGCGACCTCCGGCCGCCACAGCCCCGGGGCGTGCCGTCCCAGGCTCTCGAGGACCGCGGCGTTGCCGCCTCCGACCGCCGTCACCGCGTCAGACATACCGGTCTACCCTTCCGCTCAGGGGCCCACGGCCACGAGGCACAGGGGGTGCTCGTCGCGGCCGTCGACCTTCAGGAGCTCGGCCAGCTCGTCGTCGTAGAAGTCCGTCAGCAGGCGCGTGGCCATGCCCATCGCCCCCGCGGCCAGGGCAGCGCTCTGCGCCGCCGCCCCGGCGTCCAGGTAGAGGTAACGGTAGGGGCGGCCGTCGTCGGCGGCGCGGTGGCGGCCGGGCACGCCCGTGAAGCAGAGCAGCGCCGCCTGCGCCGTCAGGTCGACGTCGGACAGCAGCGCCTCGGACAGGGCCGGGAGGGGGTCGCCCACGCTCAGGTGCGCCAGGCTGTGCTCGCGCGGGTCGTAGTGGTAGACGCCGGCCAGCAGGTTCCGCACCTGCAGCGCCAGGACGTAGACCTCCACCGAGGAGACGCTCTGCGAGCTGTAGGGCACGCGCTCGCCGCCAGTGGTGAAGCCGCCGGCGGCCCACAGGAGCTGGGCGAGCTGGGCGTCCTTGATGCGGCCGCCCTCCGCCTCGCCGCGCGCCGCCGACATGGCGGTCCACACGCCGGTGCCGCCCTTGAGGTGCGGTTGGGAGAGCTTGGCGATCTCCTTGGGGTTGGCGTAGACCTTGAAAGCGGGCGCGACGCGTCCCCGCGCCGCCGGGAGCTGGCCGCGCCTGAACTTGCTCTGTGACTGGAACTCCGCGCCGATCGAGCGCGGCTTGCGGCTGCTCACGGCTCGCTCCCTCGCGGAGTCTACCATCGGCCCTAGGGGACGCCTCCGCGGCGCTATGCTCTCCTCGGGAACGGTGCGAGGCGCGTGACGACGACTGACCCCGGTACGACGACGGCAGCGGCGCTGGCGACGGGCCCGCGGGACGCGGTCACGCTCGTGCGGGCGCGCTTCGCCGAGACCGACCAGATGGGCGTGGTGCACCACTCGGTCTACCCCGTCTGGTTCGAGGCGGGCCGCGTGGAGTGGATGCGGGAACGGGGCCTCTCCTACCGCGAGATGGAGGACCAGGGCCTCTCGTTGGCCGTGTCGCGGCTGGAGGTGGTCTACCGCAGCGCCGCGCGGTTCGACGACGAGATCGCCGTCGTCTCCACGCTCGTCGACGCGAGGAGCCGCCGCGTCGCCTTCGACTACCGGCTCCACAGGCTCCCGGGCGGCGAGCTCGTCGCCACGGGGAGGACCGAGCACGTGCCGACCGACAGGACCGGGCGCGCCGTGCGGATGCCGGACCGCTGGCTCGCCAGCCTGGCCGAGCTGACCTAGGGAGGGTTCATGACGGAGACGGTAGCGAGGGCCCGCTCGGCCCAGGCCAAGATCGTGGGGACGGCGCTGACGTTCGACGACGTCCTGCTGGTCCCGGCGCGCAGCGCGGTGCTGCCGCGCGACGTCGACCTGGGCACGCGCTTCACGCCCGGCGTGCGCCTCAACACCCCCCTCGTCTCGGCCGCCATGGACACGGTCACCGAGACGAGCATGGCGATCGCGATGGCGCGCAACGGCGGCATCGGCGTGATCCACAAGAAGATG
>CAZGXF010000074.1:0-12468 GCA_964529575.1 uncultured bacterium | reverse complement strand
TTAGAAGTCCATGCCGCCCATGTCGCCGCCGGGCGTGGCGGCCGAGGCGTTCTCCTTCTCCGGGTGCTCGGAGATGACGACCTCGGTGGTGAGCAGCAGGCCCGCGATCGAGGCGGCGTTCTGCAGCGCCGTGCGCGTGACCTTGGCCGGGTCGACGATGCCCGCCGAGAACATGTCGTCCACGAACGTGTCGGTGGCGGCGTTGTAGCCGTACTTGCCGTCGTTCTTCTGACGGATGGCGTTCACGATGACGCTGCCCTCGGCGCCGGCGTTCGCGGCGATCTGGCGGGCGGGCTCCTCGAGGGCGCGCATGAGGATGGTGGCGCCCGTACGCTCGTCGCCCTCGAGCGTCTCGGAGACCTTCTTGACGGCGTCGATCGTGTGGATGAGCGTCACGCCACCGCCGGCGACGATGCCTTCCTCGACGGCCGAGCGGGCCGTGGAGAGGGCGTCCTCGAAGCGGTGCTTCTTCTCCTTGAGCTCGGTCTCGGTGGCGGCACCCACGCGGATGACGGCCACGCCGCCGGCCAGCTTGGCCAGGCGCTCCTGGAGCTTCTCGCGGGCGTAGTCCGAGTCGGTGGTCTCGAGCTCGGCCTTGATGCCCTTGATGCGCTCGTCGATGACCTTGCGGTCGCCCTGGCCCTCGATGATCGTGGTCTCGTCCTTGCTGGCGCGGACGCGCTTGGCGCGGCCGAGCTGGCTGAGGCGCACGTTCTCGAGCTTGTGGCCCAGCTCCTCGCTGACGACCTCACCACCGGTGACGGCGGCGATGTCCTTGAGCATCTCCTTGCGGCGGTCGCCGAAGCCGGGGGCCTTGACGGCGAGCACGTTCAGGGTGCCGCGGAGCTTGTTCAAGACGAGGGTGGCGAGCGCTTCGCCCTCGACGTCCTCGGCGATGATCACGAGCGGCTTGCCGGTCTGGATGACCTGCTCGAGGACGGGCAGGAGGTCCTTCAGCGCGCTGATCTTCTTCTCGTGGATGAGGATGTAGGCGTCCTCGAGCACCGCCTCCATCGCGTCGGAGTCGGTGATGAAGTAGGCGCTGATGTAGCCCTTGTCGAACTGCATGCCCTCGACGACGTCGAGCTCGGTGTCGAGGGTCTTCGACTCCTCGACGGTGATGACGCCGTCGCGGCCGACCTTGTCCATGGCGTCGGCGATCAGGCGGCCGACCTCGGGGTCGTTGGCGGAGATCGAGGCGACCTCGGCGACGGCCTTGCTGTCCTCGACGCTGCGGGCCATGGCCTTGACGCTCTCGACGGCGGCCTCGACGGCCTTGTCGATGCCGCGCTTCAGGGCGAGCGGGCTGGCGCCGGCGGCGACGTTCCTCAGGCCCTCGCGGACGATGGCCTGGCCGAGCACGGTGGCGGTGGTGGTGCCGTCACCCGTGATCTCGTTCGTCTTGCTGGCGATCTCGATGAGGAGCTTGGCGCCGATGTTCTCGATCGGGTCCTTGAGCTCGATGTCCTTGGCGACGGTGACGCCGTCCTTGGTGATCGTCGGGCCGCCGAACTTCTTCTCGAGGACGACGTTGCGCCCCTTGGGCCCGAGCGTGACCTTGACGGCGTTCGCGACGGCGTTGACGCCGCGCTCCAGCGCGCGACGCGCCTCTTCCTTGTAGATCAGGTCCTTTGCCATCTTCCCTCTGCTTCCTTAGCTACTGGCGATCGACTGACTCAGCCGAGGACGGCGTGGATGTCGCGCTGGCTCAGGATCATGAGCTCGCGGCCGTCCAGCTCGATCTCGGTGCCGCCGTACTTGGCGAAGACGACGGTGTCACCGACGTTCACGTCGATCGGCTCGCGCGAGCCGTTCTCGAGGTACTTGCCGGGGCCGACGGCGAGGACCTTGCCCCGCTGGCTCTTCTCCTTGGCGCTGTCGGGCAGCACCAGACCGCTGGCGGTGGTCTGGGGCTCGTCGATGACCTCGACGACGACCTTGTCGCCCAGCGGCTTCAGGGTCAGCTTCTGATCAGCCATGCTTCCTCCACTGTTGCTGGATGTCCCTGTTTGGCACTCGACACATGCGAGTGCCAACCACCCTCGATACTATCCGCGGTCCCGAGAGGCTGTCAACCGGCCCCTATCAAGCAGTCTGTAGCCTGCTAGCTAAGCAGTGTTGATACGGACACGCTCAAGTTCGCCTGCGCCCGCCGCGCGGCTAGCCGCGCCGGAGGCCGATCACGAACGCGGGGACGAAGGCGGCGGCGAAGGGGACGTTGAAGGTGAGGAGCCGGAGGAGCCCCTGCCAGGTGCCGCGCAGCGACTCGCCCGTGAGGTACGGGTCCACCTGGCGCTGCAGGACGTCCCAGTTCACGCTCACGTACCCTGACCACGCCAGGAGCTGCACGGCGATGAAGAGCAGGCCCAGGACCAGGGCGACGAACTTGCCTACCTTCTTGAGCGCGTACCCGGCGATGAAGCCCGCCACGGCGCCGAAGCCGATCTGTTCGACCCACGGCCACACGGCCGACAGCTCGGGCGCGTCCACGCGAGCGACGTTACCACGCTGCCACGGCGTCCCCGGCGGCCGCGCGGCCCGCCACGAAGCCGATCGCGAGTTGCGGACGACACGCCGTGCGGGCACGCGGAGGGGCTCAGACCCGAACCGGGCGGCGTCCTAAGTAAGATGGCGCCGTGAGCAGTGGGGTGAGCTTCCGCATCGGGGCGCACGTGCAGGAGGCCCTGCGCGCCGGGGCTCCGGTCGTGGCCCTCGAGTCGACCGTCATCACCCACGGCCTGCCGCGGCCCCGCAACCTCGAGGCCGCACGTCGGCTCGAGGCCGTGGTGGGCGAGGCCGGGGCGGTGCCCGCCACGATCGGGGTGCTGGGGGGCGAGGTCGTCGTCGGCCTCGACGCCGCCGAGCTCGAGCGCCTCGCCGACGCGGACGCCGACAAGGCGTCCTCGTGGAACCTCGCCGCCGTGGTGGCGCGCCGCGGCGACGCCGGCACGACGGTGGCCACGACCTTATGGGCCGCCCACCGCGCCGGGCTCGACGTCTTCGCCACCGGCGGCATCGGCGGCGTGCACGACGTCCCGTTCGACGAGTCCGCCGACCTGGCGGCCCTGGCCAGGTACCCGGTGCTCACCGTCTGCGCCGGACCCAAGAGCATCCTCGACGCGCGCGCCACGCTCGAGAGGCTCGAGACCGCCGGCGTGCCGGTGGTCGGGTACCGCTCGGACTCTCTCGCCGGCTTCCTCGTCAGCACTACCGACCTGCCGCTGCCGGCCCGGGTGGACTCACCCGAGGAGGCCGCCGCCGTGCTCCTGGCGCAGCGGGAGCTGGGGTTATCCTCGGGCGTGGTCCTCAGCAACCCGGTCGCGGACGGCCTGCGGAGCGAGGAGTTCGACGCGCTCAGACGGCGCGCCGAGGACGAGCTGCACGCCAGTGGCGTGAGGGGACGCGACACCACCCCGTTCCTGCTGGCCGAGCTGGCCCGCATCTCCGACGGCCGCACCGTCGACGTGAACACCAGGCTCCTCGAGGAGAACGCCGCGCTCGCCGCGCAGGTGGCCGCCGCCTACCGGCGGGTCGCCGGCATGGCGCACGCCGTGGGAGGAAGGGCTTGAGCGACGACCGCCGCATCGACCCGGAGGCCCTTGGCCGCCCGCAGAACCTCGGCGACCTGCTCAGGTCGGCCCGCGAGAGCCGCGGGTTGTCGCTGGCCGACGTCGCCGAGCTGACCCACGTACGCCAGGAGTACCTGCGGGCGCTCGAGGAGAGCCGTTACGCCGACCTCCCCGAGGACGTGTACGCCCGCAACTTCGTGCGGCTCTTCGCCCAGGCCGTGGGCGTCGACACCGAGCGCGCGCTCTCCGCCTACCAGTCCGAGCGCAAGCAGGCCGGCGGCCTCACCACCCTCGAGATGCGCCTCGAGCAGGAGCGCCGTGGAGAGAAGCCGCCGCCTCCCCGTCGCCGCCGGCGCAGCGAGTCTCGCGACCGCCCTGGCTTCAGCCTCGGGCCGCTGATCCCTACGCTCGTGCTCGTGGCGGGGCTCGTCGCCTTGGCGGTGTGGGGCTTCAACCGCCTCATGGCCCCCTCCCGGCCCGGCGGGGCGCAGCTCGACCAGACGCCGCCCGTCGTCTCCCCACAGGAGCCCCCGGAGAACGAGCCGGTGGGAGAGGACCAGCCGGCCCAGCCCAGCACGGTGCTCGTGAGCGTCGTCTCCGACCCGCCCGGAGCGACGGTGACGATCGACAGTTTCGCCCTGCCCGGCACCACGCCCATACGCGACGTGCCCGTTACGGCCCGCGCGGGCCGCGTGCTGCGCGTGAGCCTCGAGGGCTACCAGACCCTGGAGCAGCCGGTGGACCTCCTCGAGGACCAGACGCTCACCGTGACGCTCGCCCCGGAGGCCGTCGCGCCGGCCGCCGGCGCCGAGGCACCGCCCGCCGCGGCCACGCCGGGGGCAGGCCGCCTGGCGATCGCCGTGACGGCCCCCACCTGGCTCGAGGTCTACCGCGGCACGGCCCGCAACCAGGGCGAGCGGCTCGTCTACCGCACGGCGCAGCCGGGTGAGACGTTCGCCTTCGACCTGCCGGTGTACGTCCACGTGGGCAACGCCGCCGGCGTGCAGGTGACGCAGGGCGACACGGTGATCGGCACGCTCGGCTCGGCAGGCGCCGTGGTCGGACGGGCCTTCACCGGCCAGTGAAGGGCGCCGTCACCGCCCAGCTCGCTCTGGCGTCGCTGCGCCACCGGCCGCTGCGCACGGGCCTGACCGCGTTGGGCATCGCCATCGCGATCGCATCGACGGTCGTGTTCATGTCCATCGGCGAGGGCCTGCGCAAGGCGTTCGCCGACCAGCTCTCGGGGCTCGGCCCCGACATCCAGGTCACCTACGGCGAGGCGGGCGACGACCTCTTCCCCACGGCGCCCGACCTGCCTGTCGAGTACGTCGAGCTACTCAGGGCCGACGCGGACCGCTTCGGCATAAGGTCGGTGACGCCCGCTCTCCTCTACCTGCGCGGCGGCCTCTCCCCCAGCCAGTCCTTCGTCTTCGAGGGGCTACCCACCTCCGTGCCGCTCGGTGAGGTGTTCACCGGCGCCCAGGTCGTCAGCGGCCGGGGGCTGGGCCCGGAGGACGAGGCGGCGCAGGTGGCCGTGATCGGCCGCTCGGTGGCGTCGCGCTCGAGCCTGGACGTAGGTAGCCGTCTGCGCCTGAACCCCGAGGCGAGCTTCGAGGTCGTGGGCGTGGTCGCGTCCGACGCCGGCCTGCTGGAGAACCTGGTGGTGGTGCCCTACACCGCGCTGCGGGCGGCGATGGGCGTCGAGGACCGCATCAGCACGATCCTCGTGAAGCTCGAGGACCCGACCCGCACCGAGGCCGTGGCCGCAGCGATCGAGGCCGCCTACCCCGACCTCGGGGCGCAGACCCAGGCCGGCGCGATGAGCGTCGTACAGGAGTCGCTGCGCATCTCCGACTTCGTGCGTCTGGGCATCAGCGCCATCGCCCTGGTGGTGGGCGCCATCGCCGTGGCGAACACGATGATGATGAGCGTCTTCGAGCGCACGCGCGAGTTCGGTGTCGTGCGGGCCGTGGGCGCGCGGCCCTCGTTCCTCTTCTCGCTCGTCGTCCTCGAGTCGGTGGTGCTCTCGCTCCTGGGCGCGGCCGTGGGCGTGGGCCTCGGCGGCCTGGCGACCACGGTGGTGAACGCCATCGCCCACGACTACATAGGCCTCTCGGTAGCGGCCGTCACGCCGCGTCTCGTGGCCTTCGCCGTGGCCGTGGCCGCCGCCACCGGCCTGGTAGCGGGCCTCCTGCCGGCGGGGCGCGCCGCGCGCGTGCCCATCGCCGTCGCCGTCGCCCGCGAGTGAGCGCGGGGCCGGGCGCGGCCGGGAGCTCGTGGCAGCGGCCGTCCCGTCGCGGCGCACCCGGACGCGTGCCCGCGCGGCGCGGTCGCCGTCCTCATAAGATGGCCACCATGCCGCCGCACACCACGCGGGTCCTGATCGCCGTCGCGCTGGCCCTCGTCGCCGCCGTCGCGCACGCCCAACGCTTCGAGTGGCGCGACGTCGTGCAGGTCGTCACCATCGAGCCCTCGGGGGACGTGGTCGTCGACGACACGCGTACCCTGTGGACCGACGGCGACTTCGGCGAGGCGTTCATCTGCCTGGAGCTGGAGGAGGGCCAGCGGGTGGACCTGCTGCCCGGCTCCGGGGCGGTGAGCAGCGGGCCGCCGGCGACGGCGTTCACCCAGCCCTGCTCGGCGGGCACGGAGCTCGTGGTCCGCAACGGGACCCGCGTCAGCGAGCGGCGGGTGCGCTTCCACTACCGGCTCTCCGGCACCATGCAGTTCTTCAGCGACGTCGCGCAGTGGTACTGGAACCTGGTCCAGCTCGACCACCCGCCCATCGTGGGCTACCAGCTCCGCGTCCAGGCGCCGGGGCCGATGTCCGAGCCCTTCGACGCCTACGTGCACCGCTACGCGAACCCCGAGGCCCCCGTCGTCACGCTCTCGCCCGACCGTTCGGTGCTGACCGTGGCCTTCGAACGCATCCCCCCAGGCGCCGGCGTGGAGGTGAACTTCCTCATGGACCCCACGCTGTTCGAGCAGCGGGGCACGCTGCCTGGGCATCAGGCCGCGCTCGAGGAGGAGATGCGCATCCGCGAGGAGAGCGAGGGGGCGGCCCGGCGGTCGGCGATGCGCCGCTCGCCCTGGTGGACGCTGCTCCCGGCGGGCATCGTGGCCTACCTGCTGTTCGGGGTCGTGAGGGCGTTCGTGCAGCACGGCCGCGAGCCCGACGTGGCGGTGATGCGCTACCCGTTCGAGCCGCCCAGCGACCTGCCGCCGGCGGCGGTCGTGGCCATGCTCACGCAGTCGTACCAGCAGGGCCAGATGGGCAACGCCTTCATGGCCACGATCATGGACCTGGCGCGCCGCGGCTACGGCGAGTTCACGTCGAAGCGCGGCAAGTTCGAGATGCGGCTCGACCTGCAGCGCTCCACCGAGGGGCTGCAGCCGTTCGAGGAGGCCGTGCTCCGCTACCTGAAGAACGCCGCCATGACCTACCACCGCGGCGACCCCGCCGAGCTGGAGTTCCGCGAGATGCGCAGCTACTCGCAGCGCTACGCCGCCACCTTCATGCAGCGGTGGGGCAAGAGCGTGAGGCAGTGGGTCGAGGCCAAGCGCGGCGGACAGCTCGTCGACCCCGAGAGCCAGCGGCAAGCGAACGCCTGGGCGGCGCGGGCCCTCGGCGGGATGCTCGTCTGCATCGTCATCGCGGCCGCGGCGGCCGGTCCCGGTCGGGTGGCCGGCATCGCCGGCGCCGTGGGCGCCCTGGCGCTCGCCATCGTCTCGAGCGTGGCGGTGCCACGGTGGCGCCCCGAGATCGCGGCCGAGGTCGCCGCGTGGAAGGGCTTCAAGCGCACCCTCTCCGACTACACGCGCATGAAGGACGCGCCCGACGACTTCTTCAGGCTGTGGGACGTCTACTACGTCTACGCCGCCGCACTGGGCGTCGCCGAGCGGTTCCTCAAGAACCTCGCCCGCGCCGCGCCGCTCAAGGGCGTCGACGAGTCGGCCATGGCCGGGCGCGCCGGCTGGATCGCGTCATCGAGCAGCCTGCGGAGCCTCTCCGACGTCTCGCGCTCGGTGTCCTCGCTGTCGCGTTCGCTGGCGGCGGCATCGGCCTCGGCCTCCTCCGGCGGGTCGTCCTCCGGCGGGGGCGGCGGCGGTGGCGGCGGGGGCAGCTCGGGAGGCCGCTGAGCGGGGTTCCCGCGGTACGATCGCCTGGTGCTGCGCGCCGAACGCCTCAGCAAGGTCTACCGTACGGGCGCCGTCGACGTGCACGCGCTCACCGACGTCACGGCCACCTTCCCGCCGTCGTGCATGACGGCGATCCTCGGCCCCTCGGGCTCGGGCAAGTCCACCCTGCTGAACCTGTTGGCGGGCTTCGACACGCCGACCTCCGGGACCGTCAGCCTGAGCGGCCAGGTGCTGGGCGAGCTGAGCGAGGGCGAGCGCGCCGACCTCAGGCTGCGCCGCTTCGGCTTCGTGTTCCAGTCGTTCAACCTCGTCAGCGTCCTCTCGGCCGTGCAGAACGTCGCCCTGCCGATGGCCCTCGCCGGCCTCGACCGCCCGCAGCGCACCGCCCGCGCCCTGGCCCTGCTGGACCGCTTCGGCGTAGCGCACAGGAGCGACCACCTCCCCCATCGCCTCTCGGGGGGCGAACGGCAGCGCGTCGCCCTGGCGCGGGCCCTCGCGAACGACCCGGCCGTGGTGTTCGCCGACGAGCCCACCGGCAACCTCGACACCAAGAGCGGTGAGGTCGTGATGCGCGCCCTCAAGGACGTGGCCGCCGAGGGCCGCACCGTGGTGATCGTCACCCACGACAGGGAGCTGGCCGAGCTGGCCGACGCGCGCCTCGAGCTGCGCGACGGCGTGGTGCGCGCCGTGAGCGGCGCCAGGGCGGCCGACGTGGCGCCGCAGCCGCCCCAGGCGGCCTCCCGGCCGGCCGGCGTGGCGAGGTCGGCGTGAGGCTAGGCGTGCGCGCCGCGGGCGCGCTGGGCGCCCTGCTGGTGGCGCTGGCGATCGCCGTGGGCGCCTTCGGCGCCCACACCCTCGAGGACCGCCTCCCGGCGGCCCGCCTCGGCACGCTCGAGACGGCCGTGCGCTACCAGGCCTACGCCGGCCTGGGCCTCGTCGCCATGTCGCTCGTCGCGCGGCTGGCGCGCGAGCACGCCGCCAGGGCGGCGGGGCAGGCGGCCGCGCTGCTCGCCCTGGGAGCCCTCCTGTTCTGCGGCGCGCTCTACCTGCTCGTGGCGGGCGGCCCGAGCTTCCTGGGGCTGGTCGCGCCTGTGGGCGGCGCGGCGATGATCCTGGCCTGGCTCCGGCTCGCCCTGGCCCTATGGCGCGAGCCGCTCACGCCCACTCCCTGAGCTCGTCGGGCGGCGGCACCTTCCCGCTGGCGGCCACCTCGCGCATCACGTCGTAGGAGAGCTTCGGCAAGCGCCTCAGCGTCTCCGGCTCCAGCCGCACCAGACCGAAGCGGCGACGGAAGCCGTCGGTCCACTCCAGGTTGTCCACCAAGGTCCATGCGAGGAACGCGTCCACCTGGCAACCCGCCTCCCTCGCCGCCAAGGCGGCCCGGAGGTGCGACACCAGGAAGCGGGCGCGCTGCTCGTCCTCCACCCGTCCCGAGGGCTTGGGACGGTCCTCGAACGCGGCGCCGCACTCGGTGACGGCCAGGCTCACGCCCGGGTACGCGTCGCGTAGGCGCACGAGCACCTCGTGGAGCCCCTGCGGGTACACCTCCCAGCCCATGTCGGTCGTCTCGGCGCCCGACGGCGCCTCGGCGAGGACCAGGCCGGCCGGGCTCTCGGGGTCGGCGCGCACGCGCAGGCGCGTGTAGTAGTTGACGCCCAGCACGTCCACGGGCCGCGCCACCTCGGCCAGGTCCCCCTCGCGCACGAGCGCCTCGACCATCGCGTCCAGCGGCTCCGGGTAGCCCTTCCCGAACAGCGGGTCCAGGAAGGCCCGGTTGAAGGCCGCGTCGGCCAGCGCAGCGGCCGCCTCGTGGTCCTCCCCCTGCCCCGCCGGCTGCACCGGCTGCACCATGACGATCGTGCCGACCTGGGCGCCGGGCAGCGCCTCGCGGAGGCGCGCCACCGCCATGCCGGTGGCCAGGTTCTGATGGTGCACCGCGCCGGCGAACGCCTCGAGGTCGGTGAGGCCGGGCGCGTGCACGCCCGCCAGGTGGCCGAGCACGGCGTGCACGTTCGGCTCGTTGAGCACGAAGACGCGCCGGGCGCGCCCCACGAACAGCTCGGTGACGGCCTCGACGTAATCGGCCAGGTAGTAGGCGGTGTCGCGGGAGCGCCAGCCGCCGCGCTCCTGCAGCGCCTGCGGGAGGTCCCAGTGGTAGAGGCACGGCCAAGGCTCCAGGCCGCGCGCCAGCGCCTCGTCCAGCAGCCGGTCGTAGGCCGCCAGCGCCTCGCGCCGGGGCCGACCCTTGCCCTCGGGCATGACGCGTGGCCAGCTCAGGGAGAAGCGGTAGACGGGAGCGCCCAGGCCGGCGGCGAGGTCTAGGTCCTCCTCCATGCGCCTCAGGTGGTCGGTGCCGACGGTCCACTCCTCCGGCCTGAGGGAGGTGCGGGCCAGGAAGCGGTCCCAGACCGACTCGCCTCGCGACCCGGCCGCTCCCTCGGTCTGGTAGGCCGAGGTCGAGACGCCGAGGCGGAAACCGTCCGGGAGAGGGATCTCTGCGTCGTGGTCCACGACACGACGTTAGCGCCAGGACGCGTGCGGGGTACCATCGTGCCCGTGACGCGAGCCAACGGGGACCCCGGCCGCGGGGCCGTCTTCCTGGTGCTGGCCGGGGCGCTGGTGGCGGTGAGCTTCGCGGCGGTGTTCATCCGTCTGGCCGACGCCCCCGCGCCCGCGGTGGCGCTCTACCGGCTCGCGATAGCGACCCTCGTCCTGCTGCCGGCCACCCTGAGGGCCCGTGCCCGCACCCCGCTGCGCGGCCGCGCCGCCTGGCTGACCGCCCTGTCGGGCCTGGCGCTCGCCGTCCACTTCGCCACCTGGATCCAGTCGCTCTCGTACACGACCATCGCCGCCAGCGTCACGCTCGCCACGACCACGCCGTTGTGGACGGCCCTGCTCGGATGGTTCGTCCTCGGCGCGGCGCCGACCCTGTCGGTGATGTTCGGCATGACGATCGCCATCGCCGGGGCGGCCGTGATCGGCTTCGGCGACCTGGGCGGCGGCACGAACCCCGTCCTCGGCGACGTCCTGGCGCTGTGCGCGGCCGCCGCGGCGGCGGTCTACTTCCTCATCGGGCGCGAGGTCATGCGCGGCGGGGTCTCCCTGCCGGCCTACGTGGGCACCGTCTACGGCTGGGCGGCGCTGTGGCTGGCGCCGCTGCCGCTCCTCACGGGCACGCCGTACTGGGGCTACCCCGTCGAGTCGCTCGGCTGGATCGTCCTCCTCGCGCTGGTGCCGCAGGTGCTGGGCCACACCGGCCTGAACTTCGCCGCGCGTCACCTGGGCGCCACGGTCACGGCCACGGCCGTGCTCGCCGAGCCTCTCGGCTCCGGTGTCCTGGCCGCCGTCGTCTTCGGGGAGGTGCCGGGGCCCATGACGCTGCTGGGGGCCGTGCTCGTGCTCCTCGGCGTGATGCTCGTGGTGCGCACGGGCGAGCCCCGGCCCCGGGGCGAGCGCTCGCCCCGGCGCGAGGACGGCCCGGCGGGAGCGGCACGAACGGAGACCTGACTGGTCCGTCAGGTGGTGCATAAACTGCTTTCATCTGGTAGCATGGCGTACGTGAGCGTCGTAAGGGTGGCCACCATCTTCGCTGCCCAGGACGCCCGGAACACCCGACAGACAACCATCGCGCTCATGTGTGCGAACCGTGCGGTCGACCGCGCAAGCGTGCGGCCGCTCGAAGGGAGCGAGCCACGTTGAAAGACCAAGCGAAGACGTTCAAGAGCGGCGACCAGGTCGTCCTTCCGCCCTACGGCGTCGGCGTGGTGTCCGGCACCACCGACCGCACGGTCGGCGGCACCGTCCAGAAGTACTACCAGGTCGAGTTCCCCAACGGAACGTCTCGCGCCTACGTGCCGGTCAACGCGCCGTTCGGCGCCGGCCTCCGGCCCGCGCTCACGCAGGAAGAGGTCCAGAGCGTGCTCGAGCGCCTGCAGAACGGCCGCATCACGCTGCCCAAGCAGTGGGCCGCGCGCCACCGCAAGGTGACCGACATCCTCACGAGCGGCGACCCTTACCAGATCGCCACGCTCGCCAGCGAGCTGCGTCGCTGGGACCTCGAGCGCGGCCTGCCCGACCTCGACCGGCAGGCCTACCGCCGCGCGATCCGCCTCCTCGCCGGCGAGATCAGCGCCGTGCTCTCGATCACCGAGAGCGAGGCCCGCGCCCTCATGGGCGTGGCCGAGGAGGACGCGCTCAACTGAGCGTGGAGGGGCGCCAGGGCGCCCGCCGACGACACGACGCGCCGGGGCTCGCGGGCTCCGGCGCTTCCCTTCGGCTCCGCGGCCGCTAGGCCACGAGCCCACGCGCCCATGGGCGCGGCCCCGCCAGGCGAGCTCCCCTGAGCTCAGGCACCGCGCCGCGGCGACACGCTCCCCGCGGCGGCCAGGTAGCGCAAGGCGATCGCGTAGGCGGCGTAGTCGTCCAGGGGCCGCCCGGGCGAGCGCATGCCGGGCGGCAGCAGCCGCATGAGCAGGCCGGGCGGGTGGTCGCGGAAGTAGAGCTCCCGCGCCTCGAGGGTCGTCCCCTCCTCCGGCACCAGCACCGGGTCGTGTCCGGCGCCCCGCAGCGCGGCCGCCAGCGCGGCGCTGCCGGTGCCGTCGCCCACGAGCACCGTCGCCCCGGCGGGCACCTGGACCGTGGGCGCCTCCTCGGGCGACACCACCAGGGCACGCACGAGCTCGCCGGCGGGCGTCACGTACGCCACGCCCACGTTCCTCCCCGGGTCGAACGCCACCAGCACGGCCACGAGCCTATCGCG
>CAZGXF010000073.1:0-12510 GCA_964529575.1 uncultured bacterium | reverse complement strand
ACGCCGAGGAGGGCCTCGACGTCACGATCCTCGACGGCGGCAACGTGAACCCGACCGTACAGGTGGGCTCCGGCAACGCCGACTTCGGCACCGACTGGGTGGCCAACATGCTGGCGCAGCGCGAGCAGGGCCTGAACGTCGTGACGATCGCCCAGGTCTTCCAGGACTCGGGCTACCGCCTCGTGGCGCTCGCCGACTCCGGCATCGAGGAGGTCGCCGACCTCGCCGGCCGCAACGTGGGCGTGTGGGGCTTCGGCAACGAGTTCGCCGCCGAGGCCGTCTTCGCCGCCGCCGGCTTCACGTCGAACCTCGACCCCACGGTCCAGGACCCGGACGTCAACGCCGTGGTCTACGCCTTCGACCCGTCGCTGGTGTTCCCGCACCAGGTGGACGTGGCCAGCGCCATGACCTACAACGAGCTCGACCAGATCGTGGGCTTGGGCTACCCGCTGTCGCAGCTCGTCGTGCTCGACCCCGCCGACATCGACGCGGACCTCCTCGAGGACAACATCTTCACGACCCCCGAGCTACTGGCCAGCGAGGACTTCAAGGGCTCGGGCCTCTCCGGCCGCGAGGTCGCCGAGCGCTTCGTGCGCGCCAGCATCCGCGGTTGGGAGTACGCCGTCGAGAACCAGGACGAGGCGGTGCAGATCGTCCTGCAGTACTGCGGCGACACCTGCGCCGGCTCCGGCTCCACCCAGAGCCCGCTGATCCACCAGACCTGGCAGATGGCCGAGACCGCCAAGCTCGTAAAGCCCACGCCCGACACCGTGGTCGGCGCCCTGAACCAGGAAGCCTTCGAACGGGCCGTCGACCTGCTCCTCGAGGTCGGCCTGCTGAACGAGCCGGTCGCCTTCGAGGACGCCGTCGACCCTTCCATCCTGGAGGCGCTCGGCAGGTGAGGTGACGAGGGGCCGAGAGCCGCCCCGCTCGGGGCGCGGCGGCCCCGACCAGCGGCCGGTCGACCCGGCCGCGCTGGCAGCGAGAGGTCGACGACGCCCGGCGGGCCCGCTCGCCGGGCGCTCCCTTGGTGTACGCGCGCGCCGGGCCGGTGGGGCGCCGCGCGGAGGGCCCGGGGATCGAGCGCTACGACGCCGCCGGTGAGGCGGTGCCGCGCACGTCACACATCTTCTTCTCACGTTTCGAGTAGGCTCGTGCCGAGCCAGCCTGCGTCTTCCTCGCGCCGTCGCCGACCAGGCCGTGTGCTCGTGGGCGGGCCGCCCACGGGGGCAGAAGGTGAGGCGCCCGCCAGGCGCTCGGCGTTCGGCCGAGCGGGAGAGGTTGGGGCATGGAGACCTGGCTTCCTATCGTGATCCAGTTGGTAGCGGGGGCGCTGGGCGGCAACCTGGCCGGCCGCCGGGGCGAAGGCGCGGGCATGGGCACCGCCGGGAACACGCTCGCGGGCGCGGCCGGCGGGGTCGGCCTGGCCCAGCTGCTGCAGCTCCTCGGCCTCGGCGCCGGGGGCGGGGGCATGGACCTGGCGTCGCTGCTGACGTCGATCCTGGGCGGCGGCGTGGGAGGTGGCGTGCTCACCGCCATCATCGGCGCGCTGATGGGGGGCTCGCGCCGCACGGCCTGACCGCCGCAGCGGAACCCACGAGCGCCCGGTGCCGCGCGGCACCGGGCGCTCCTTCGCGTGACCGGGCGCTACGCCCTCAAGCGCTCGCCCCCGCCGCCGTGCCCTGCCGCGCCAGCAGCTCCTCGACGCGCGGCCTGGCGCTCTCGGCCGCGGCCTCGTCGAGGAAGGAGAGGCGCAGGCGGCGGGCCAGCACGTCGTCGGCGGTGCAGGCGAGCTCGTGGTCGCGGGCGTAGACGACCTCGGCCTCCACGTACGGGTGGCCGGCGGCCAGGCGCTCGCCCAGGCCGTCGCGGGCCAGGCGTGCCACGGCCTCGGCCCTGTCGCCGTAGGCGCGGTTGAGGTGCAGGGCCACGTCGCCTGGCAGGCCGTAGAGCGAGCGCAGCCGCGCGTGGCCGTCGGGGGAGAAGCGGGCCGCTCCCACCAGCGGCAGGTCGCGCGTGACGCAGCCGCGCTCGGGACGCAGCTCTCCCACGGCGACAGCGGCGTCCACGGCGTCCTCGGCCATGCTCCTGTAGGTCGTCCACTTGCCGCCGGTGACCGTGACCAGGCCGGCGGGCGAGGTGAGGATCACGTGGTCGCGCGAGAGCCTGGCCGTGGCGCCGGCGCCGCCGTCCTCGACGAGCGGGCGCAGCCCGCTCCAGGCGGCGAGCACGTCGCCTCGCTCCACCGGCAGTTCGCAGTACTCGCGCACGTGCCTCAGCACGTACTCCACGTCCTCCTCGCGCGGTCGAGGGTCGGCCTCCAGGGGCGCGGGGTTGTCGGTGGTGCCCACCAGGGTGTGCCCGTGCCACGGCAGCAGGAAGAGCACGCGCCCGTCCTCGGTCTTGGGGATCAGCAGCCCCGTGTCGGGCGGGCTGAAGCGGCGCGGCAGCACGACGTGCACGCCGGAGCTGACGGTCAGCAGCTCCGGAGCGTCCGCGTCGTCGAGGCGCCTGACCTGGTCGGCGTAGGGGCCGGCCGCGTTCACGACCACGCGCGCCGCGAAGCCGTGGCGCTCGCCGGTGAGCCTGTCCTCCACCTCGCCGCCCACGATCCTGCCGCCCGACCGCTCGAGCGCCGTCACCTCCGCGTGGGTCAGGACCACGGCGCCGTGCTCCTGGGCGGTCAGGGCCAGGGCGACGTTCGTGCGCGCGTCGTCGAACTGCCCGTCGTGGTACTCCACCGCGCCGCGCAGGCCCTCGCGCCGCAGCATCGGGAAGCGGCGCAGCGCGTCGTCGCGGCCCAGGCGCCGGCTGGGGCGCAGGTTCGCGCGCCCGGCCAGCATGTCGTAGAGCTTGAGGCCCGTGAAGTAGTAGGGCAGGTCGAGCGCCGAGTAGGCCGGGGTGATGAGCGGCAGCGGCCTGGCCAGGTGCCTGGCGTTGCGCAGCAGCACGGCCCGCTCGCGCAGGGCCTCGCGTACCAGGTGGAACTGGGAGCGGTCGGCGTGCCGCACCGCCTGCTCGAGGTAGCGCACGCCACCGTGCACCAGCTTCGTGCTGCGGCTGCTCGTGCCCGAGGCGAGGTCGAAGCGCTCGAGGAGCGCGACCTTCAGGCCCCGCGAGGCGGCGTCGAGCGCCACCCCGGCCCCCGTGGCGCCGCCGCCCACGACCACGACGTCGAAGCGCGTGGCGCCGAGCTGCTGGAACCGCTGGGAACGAGGTAGGTGCACGGCCGGGTCGCGACATGGTAGCAGAGGCCCCTCCGGCGACGGCGCCCGACCCCTCGTACCCGCCACGACCGACAGGCGGCCCATCTTGCCCTAGCGTGGCGCCAAGCTCACGGGAGGTGCTGCATGATCACGATGATGATGGTCGTCGGGGGAGCGGCGCTCCTCCTCGGTATCGCTCGCACGGTCTTCTTCTTCAACGTCACCTCGGGCCACGCCGAGACGGCCGGCTCGCGCCAGATCGAGGGGATGCTGGTGAACATGGTGCTCATGGTGTTCGGGCTCCTCGTCTTCGGCCTCGGCCTGCTGTGGGCCATCTACGGGGTCTCGTCCTGACGCTCCGCGACTGAGCCGACCCGACCGCCGTGACGCGGTGCGGAGCGTCCCGGCGCGCCGCCCGGCGCCGCCCCTCCGCGCCGGTCGTCCCAGGGGGTCGGCAGGTCCCCACGACCGTGTAACCTCGTGTCAGAGACGCCGCTGCCGCGCCCGCTCACGGCCGCGGCCGGCGGCAGCAGAAGGAGGCGAATGTTCCTACTCTTCATCGTCCTGCTCGTGGCCACCATGCTCGTGCAAGGCTACCTGCGCAACACGTACGCCAGGTGGGGGCGGGTACCGGCCGCCTCCGGCCTGACGGGCGCGCAGACGGCGCGCGCGATCCTCGACGCCAACGGCCTGCATGACGTGCGCGTCGTGGAGGTGCCCGGCCAGCTCACCGACCACTACGACCCGCGCAAGAAGGTCGTCTCGCTCTCCACGGCGAACTTCCGCGGCGCCACCGTCGCCGCCCACGCCGTAGCCGCCCACGAGGTCGGCCACGCCATCCAGCACGCCAACGGCTACGCGCCCCTGCAGGTGCGCACCGCGCTCGTGCCGGT
The DNA here is from genome assembly GCA_964529575.1 of uncultured bacterium. GTDB lineage: Bacteria > Deinococcota > Deinococci > Deinococcales > Trueperaceae > DASRWD01. Next base: position 8,411 of record CAZGXF010000073.1, on the reverse strand, counting down.
GGCCACGCTGGGCGCGAACTTCGCGCCGTGGCTTATCATCCTCGGCGCCGTGATCGGCGCGTTCGGCCTGGTGCAGATCGGCGTCATCCTCTTCGGCGCCGCGGTGCTGTTCCAGCTCGTCACCCTGCCGGTGGAGTACAACGCCAGCAGCCGCGCCGCCCAGCAGCTCGCCACGCTGGGCATCGCCACGCAGAACGAGGTCGGGGGCACGCGACAGGTGCTGAACGCCGCGGCGCTCACCTACGTGGCCGCCGCCGCGGGCTCGATCATGTACCTGCTCTACTACCTCTCGATCTTCATGGGCAACCGCGACTGAGGCCCCGGTCCACGGCGCTCACCGCAGCCGCCGCCCGCGAGGGCGGCGGTCGTCATGAGGCGCCCAGGCTCAGCGCCTCGCGCGCCTTGGCGACGAGCTCTTCCGGGCTGCTCGCCCGCGCCTTGGTCTCGAGGGACGCGCGCGTGTACCCGTCGAGGCGCCCCGCCAGCATGCGGCCCAGCCGCGCCTGGCGCTCCGCGTTCACCGGCGCCACCGGCACGTGCATGCGCTGGCGCCACGCCTCGGCCCCCTGCAGCAGCAGGTAGGCCTGCTCGTGACGGCCCAGCTGCGCCAGGTAGGCGGCCGCGCCCTCGACGTAGAGGACCTCGATCACCGGCGCCCCCTGTCGGACGGCGAGCTCGAGGCCCCTGGCCAGCCGCTCCCGCGCCCGCACCATGTCGCGGCGCATCAGCGAGACCCGCGCCAGGTCGTAGAGCACGAACGAGGCGCCCCTGTCCTCGCCGTGCCGCTCGCGTACCGCCAGAGCGCGTAGGCCCTCGGCCTCGGCGGTCTCCAGCTGACCGCGCTCGATGGCCACCAGGCAGCGGCGGTGCCAGACGTTCGCGCGCCCGCCGGCCAGGTCGAGCTCCTCGTACAGCTCCATGACCTCGTCGGCGAGCCTCTCGGCCTCGTCGAGGTCGCCGCGGTGCCAGGCGCTCACGCTCAGGTTGTCGATGGCGTAGGCGTAGCCCAGCGTGTCGGAGAGCCCCTCGGAGAGGTCGCGGCTCAGGCGGTAGTTGGCCTCGGCCTCCTCGTGGTCGCCGATGTCGAGGGCCACGTTGCCGAGGCTCAGGTAGGTGTTCGCCTGGGCCTCCACGTTGCCGAGCTTCTGGGCCAGCGCGATGCTCTCGCCCATCAGGCCGCGCGCCGACTCGTAGTCGGCGGCGTTCTGCGCCAGCGCGCCCAGGCTCCTCAGCGCCGTGATGGCGCTGACGTCGTCGCCGAGCTCCCTGGCCACGGCGAGAGCCGCCTCCAGCTGCGGCTTCGCGCCCTTCAGGTCGCCCTGCCGCCAGGCCAGCACACCGTCGGCCAGCATGGCCGCGGCGCGCAGGGGCTTCGGCGCCGACGCCCCCGCCTCGAGGGCGCGCTTCAGCCAGCGCCGGCCCTCGCTGAGGGCGCCGACGCGGTGCCAGTAAGGCCTCAGGTCGGCGGCCAGGCGCAGGGCCTCCTCGGCGCGGTCCGTCCGTAGCAGCCACGTGAGCGCGGCCCTGAGGTTCCCGTCCGAGGCGCGCATGCGACGCAGCCAGTGCTGCTGCTCGGGGCCGCGCAGCGCCTCGCCGCCCAGGCCGGCGTAGACCACGAAGAACGTGGCGTGTCGGCGCCTCAGCTCCTCGGCGTCGGGGTCCTCCTCCAGCCGCTCGGCGGCGAACTCGCGCAGCGTCTCCAGCATCACGTAGGCCTCCTCGTCGGGGTCGGCCCGCATGAGGAGGCTGGCGTCGCACAGCGCGGCGATGCCGTCCAGGACGTCGCCGCTCCCGAGGACGCTCTCGATGGCGTCGAGGTAGGTGACGCCGTCGAAGACCGCCAGGCGCGAGAAGAGCCGCCGGTCGCGCTCGCTGAGCTGGTCGTAGCTCCACGAGATCGTGGCGCGCAGGGTCTGCTGACGCTCGGGGGCGTCGCGCGGCCCACCGGTGAGCACCGGCAGCCGCTTGGTCATGCGCTCCAGCAGCGCCGCGGGGGGCAGCGTGCGCACGCGCGCGGCGGCGAGCTCGATCGAGAGGGGCAGGCCGTCCACGCGCCGGCACACCTCCACGACCGCCTCGACGTTCTCCTCGTCCAGGACGAACCCGTGGCTGACGTCGTCGGCGCGGTCTACGAAGAGGCGCACGGCGTCGTGGGCCATGGCCTCCTCGAGCGTGAGCCGGGTGCCGCGCGGCGGCAGCTCCATGGGCGGCACGGGGAAGGCGATCTCGCCGCGCGCCCTCAGCATCTGCCGCGACGTCACGAGGACCTTCACGCCCGGCGCGGCGGCCAGCAGGCGCGACACGAACGGCACGCCGGCGAGGAGGCCTTCGAAGTTGTCGAGGATGAGGAGCATCTTCCGTGCGCGCAGGACCTCGACGAGCCGCTCCTCGGGACCGCCCGTCTCGGTCTCGCGCATCCCGAGGGCGGCGAGCACCTCGGCGGGCAGCAGCTCGGGGTCGCGCACCGCGTCGAGCGAGACGAACACGACGCCGTCGGGGAACGACTCGGTGACGAGGGACGCGACCTCGATCGCCAGCCTGCTCTTGCCGATGCCGCCGGGGCCGTGGACGGTCACGAGGCGCACGGCGTCGTCGCGGACCAGGTCGGCCAGGCGCTGGAGCAGCCCGCCGCGACCCACGAACGAGGTGGGTGGGCGCGGCACCTGGGGCGCGGCCGGCCTCCCGACCCGCTGGTCGTGCTCGGCCAGCGCCGGCCACGCCGCGCCCGTCACGCGGCGCAGGCGCCTGGGTCCCGTCCCGCGGCCGGGAGCCGGGTCGGCAGGCTGCGGCGCGGCGTCCCTCGACGCGGACCGGGCAGGAGCGGCCTGCGGCACCGGGGGCTCGGCCGACGCGGGCGGGCCGGCGTGGAAGCGCTCGGTCACGAGCACGGCCAGGTCGTTGGCGAGCAGCTCGGCCAGCTCCTCGGGCGTCTGGTACGGCCGGAACGAGGCCCTGCCCTCGGCGATGACCCGCTGCAGGAGAGCATCCAGACGCGGCTCGCGGCCCGGAGCGGGCTGCTTCACGTACAGGAGCGCCGGCATGCCGGCCGAGAGGAGGTACTCCTCCTCGAGCCCGGAGACGGGCGATCCAGGGGCCACCCAGCCGTACGACTCGCCGTAGATGCCCACGAAGACGTCGCTCTGGCGGAGGTAGGAGCGGTAGACCTCGGCCGGCGGGTGCGGCCTGGCGCCCTGCTCGAACATGACGGGCGTGAGCCTGAGCCGCTCGATGGCGCCGCGCGCGGCGCGCCGCTCGGCGGCGAGCTCGTTGAGGGTGGAGGAGACGAAGACGCGGATGCGCCTGTCGGGCGTGACGATGGGGGGCACGGGCCTGGCCGCGGGCGCCGCCGCAGGGCTCACGCCGGCGGCAGGCAGCGCCCCGGCGGGCACGACGCCGAGCCTGCTCGTCCGCTTCTCCCGGCGTTCGGAGAGGAAGCGGGCGATGTTGGTGAGGTTGGCGAGGATCGTCACGATCACGCCAACCGTGGTGAGCAACGCTATCGCCTCGGCCATACACCGGGACCCGCGCTCTTCGGGAGGACGTTATGGGAGGGGGTCGTGCCTCAGAGTCTACGCCCGCGTGGCCCGGGGCGGGAGGGGTGCGGGCGCACGGCGGCGGACGCCCGTGGCGCAGGCGCCGCAGACGTCGGCCGCGGCCCCGCACGACCAGGGCCCCGGGGGTGTGACCCCGGGGCCCTGTGTGATGTGCCCTAGCCGTCAGCGGCGCGTCAGGACACGTCCTGGAGGGCCGCCTCCATGATGGCGGCCGCCCTGTCGACCTCCTCGGCCGAGACGATCAGCGGCGGGGCGATGCGGATGGCGTTGCCGCCCATGCCGCCCTTGCCAAGCAGCAGGCCGCGGCGGCGCGCGGCCGCCACGAAGGCGTTCGCGCGCGCGGGATCGGGGCGCTTGTCGGGCCCCGGCTGCACCAGCTCGATGGCCTGCATGAGGCCCATGCCCCGCACCTCGCCCACGTACTCGAACCGCGCCGCGAGCCGGTCGAGGTGCGCGCGTAGCCGGGCGCCCTGGCGCTCGGCGTTGCCGGCCAGGTCGTGCTTCACGATGTACTCGACCGTCGCCAGCGCGGTGGCCATCGCCACGGGGTTGCCGCCGTAGGTGGAGAGCGAGAGGTGGTCGACGGCGGCGGCGATCTCGGGGGTCGTGATCGTCACGCCCAGCGGGTAGCCGTTGGCGACGCCCTTGGCGAACGTCATGATGTCGGGCTGCACGCCCCAGTGCTCGATGGCGCAGAGGTGCTTGCCCGTGCGGCCCCAGCCCGTCTGCACCTCGTCGATGATCAGGAGGCCGCCGGCCGCCTTGACGATCGGGTAGACGCGCTTGAAGTAGTCCTTCGGCGCGACCACGAAGCCGCCGACGCCCTGGATGGGCTCGGCCACGAAGGCCGCGATGCGCCCCTCCGTGGAGCAGGAGATGACCTCCTCGACCTCGGCGACGCACAGGTCGAGGTAAGCCTCCTCGCTCATGCCGGCGGGCCGGCGGTACATGTTCGGGTTGCGGACGTGCTTGACGTAGCCGTCGTAGACGCGGCCGCCCTTCCACGGGCCCTGGCCGGTGAGGCTCATCGCCGTCTGCGTGCGGCCGCTGTAGCCGTGGCGCAGGGCGATCACGTCGGTGTGGCCCGTGTACATGCGGGCCGTCTGGATGGCGGTCTCGTTGGCCTCGGTGCCCGAGCTGGTGAAGAACGACACCGCCAGGTCGCCGGGGGTGAGGTCGCGTAGCAGCTCGGCGAAGGCGACCGTCACCTCGTTGATGAACAGCGTCGAGGTGTGCTGCACCTTCCAGAGCTGGCGCACCGTAGCCTCGGTGACCTCCTCGTTGCAGTGGCCCACGGAGACCGTGAGGATGCCGCCGAAGAAGTCGAGGTACTCGTTGCCCTCGACGTCCCAGACGTACATGCCCTTGGCCCTGTCCACGGCGAGCGGCTCGTCGCCGTAGAGCTGCAGCTTGTTCGTCACCGGGTAGAGGACCTGCTCCTGCCTGGCCCTCAGCTCCCTCGTCTTCTCGCCGGCGCCCCTGACGCGCTCGGCCGCCACGCCTTGCTGGCTCACGCCCTGCCCCTTCCGCCTCGGCGGCGCGGGGGCGCACGGTGCGCCGGTCCGGCCGACTGGCTGCGCATACGCCAAGAACCTATCAGATGCCCAGGTAGGCCCGTGCGATGGTCGGGTGGCCGAGCAGCTCGCTCGAGGGCCCTTCGAGCACCAGGCGCCCGTTCTCGAGCACGTAGGTGCGGTCGGAGACCTTCAGGACCTGCCGCACGTTCTGCTCGACCAGCAGGATGGGCAGGCCCGTCGCCGAGACCCGCCTGATCACGCCCATCACCTCGCGCACCAGCAGGGGCGCCAGTCCGAGGCTGGGCTCGTCCATGATCAGCACGCGCGGGTGGAGCATCAGCGCTCGGCCGATGGCGACCATCTGCTGCTGGCCGCCCGAGAGGGCGCCGGCCGGCGCGCGGCGCTTGTCGTACAGGTCCGGGAAGAGCTCGTAGACGGCGGCGAACCCCTCGCGGCGCCTGGCGCGGGCCGGCTTCAGGTACGCGCCCAGGCTCAGGTTCTCCTCGACCGTCATGTCGGGGAAGAGCTGCCTACCCATGGGCACGTGGGCCAGGCCGCGCAGGGCCAGCTCGTGCGGGGTGAGGCCGGTGACGTCCTCGCCGGCGAGGACCACGCGGCCGCGCCACGGCCGGATCATCCCCGACACGGCGCGCAGGATCGTCGACTTGCCGCTGCCGTTGCCGCCCACCAGGCCGACGAGCTCGCCGGGGTCCACGTGGAGGCTCACGCCGAACACCACCTGCAGCTCGCCGTAGCCCAGGTCGGCGTCGACGACCTGCAGCACCGGCTCGCTCGCGCCGCCGTCGCGGGCGGCCTCTGGGGCCGGCGACAGGGCCGCGGGCACGGGGTCCGCGGCGGGGACGTCCAGGCCGTCGTCACCCATCGTCCTCGACCCCCAGGTACGCCTCCACCACACGCGGGTCGCTGACGACCTCGCGCGGGGTGCCGGAGGCGATCAGCTCGCCGAACGCCAGCACGTAGACGTGGTCGCACAGCTCGGTGACGGCCTGCATGATGTGCTCCACCATCACCACCGCCATGCCGGTTCGTGCCAGGCCGCGCACGAACTCGATCATGTCGCGCAGCGCCGGCGGGTTCAGCCCGGCCATGAGCTCGTCGAGGAAGAGCACCTTCGGCTCGGTGGCCAGCGCCCGGGCCAGCTCGAGGCGGCGGCGCCTGGCGAGGTTCAGGTCGCCGGCCGGCTGCAACGCCCTGTCGTCCAGACCCACGGTCTCGAGGGCGGCGTGGGCGCGCCGCTCGGCCTCGCGCCTGTCGGCGGTGCGGAGGAAGGCGCTCACGAGCACGTTCTCCAGGACGGTGAGCTCGGCGAACGGCCGCTCGACCTGGAAGGTGCGTCCCATGCCGAGGCGCGTGCGGGCGTAGGCCGGCAGCCGCGTGACCCGCCGGCCGAGCAGCCGCACCTCGCCACGGGCGCGCACATGGCCGGTGAGGGCGTTGAACAGGGTGGTCTTGCCGGCGCCGTTCGGGCCGATGAGCCCCACGATCGCCCCCTCGGGCACGGTCAACGACACGCCGTTCACCGCCGTCAGGCCGCCGAAGGTGACGGTGACGCGCTCAGCCTCGAGCGCTGCGGGCATACCGCCTCCTCACCAGCCGCCTGTCGAGCTCCCCCACCACGCCGTGGGGCGCGAACAGGACCACGATCACTATCAGCGCGCCGTAGATGAGCAGGTTCGCCTCGGCGAAGACGTTGCGGAACAGCTCGGCCGCGGCCGTGAGCAGGGCCGCTCCCACCAAGGGGCCGAACAGCGTGCCGCGCCCGCCGATGATCGCCACCAGCGCGATGCGCACCGAGAGGTGCAGCTCGAAGAGCGGCTGGGGCTGCAGCGCCGAGAGCACGATCCCGTAGAGGCAGCCGCCCAGAGCGGTGAGGGCGGCGGAGACCGCGAACGCCCTCAGCTTCACCGCCTCGGGGTCGATGCCGGCCGCCTCGGCGGAGGGCTCGTCCTCGCGCACCGCGCGCATCTGGTAGCCCATGCGCCCGCGCGTGATCAGCGCCACGACCGTGAGCACCAGGAGCAGGTAGCCCAGCGCGAACCAGAACTCGACGCGGCGGTCGAACAGGTCGAGGCCGAAGGGCCGCTGGAGGTCGAAGATGAACAGGCCCACGGCCCCGCCGGTGAGGCTCCGCTGGTTGATCGCCAGGAGCCGGAGGATCTCGGCGATGGCGATCGTGGACAGCACGAAGTACGAGCCGCGCAGCCGGAACGTCACCTTGCCCCATAGCAGCGCCAGGGCGACCGCCAGGCCCATGGCCAGCAGCGCGCCCCACCACGGCGCCAGGTCCCAGCGGTTGCCGGTGACGCCGATGGTGTAGGCGCCCAGGCCCACGAACGCCGCGTGCCCCAGCGAGGTCTGCCCCGACCAGCCGCCCAGGAGGTCCCAGGCGCTGGCCCAGCCGGCGAGGAGCATCAGCGTGATGCCCAGCGTGCGGTAGTCGGGCAGCAGCAGGAACCAGGCGACGCCCATCACCGCCACGCCCAGGAGGCGCAGCCACGTGCCGCGCGAGCTCATACGCGCTTGACCTCCCGGCCGAACAGGCCCTGCGGCCTGAAGAGCAGGACGAGGAGGAAGGCGAAGAGGCCGTAGGCGTCGCGGTAGCCGGCCGAGAGGTAGGAGGCGCCGAGGAACTCGACGAGGCCGAGGAGCAGGCCGCCGCCGATGGCGCCGGGGACGCTGCCCAAGCCGCCGAGCACGGTCACGACGAACGCCTTGAGCGTGTAGCTCGAGCCCACCGTGGGCACGGCGAAGAGCAGCGGGGCGAGGATCACGCCGGCGCACATGGCCAGCGCCATGCCCACGCCGAACACCAGGGCGTGGACCCGCCTGGTGTCGATGCCGACGAGCTCGGCGCCGAGGCGGTTCTGCGCCGTGGCGCGCACGGCGCGGCCCAGCTCGGTGCGGTTGAGGAGCAGCCACAGTGCGACGATCACGACCAGCGTGATCGCCCCGGCGATGAGCTGCGCCACCGGCAGCCGCACGCCCGCGACGCCCACGGTCGCGGTGGCGTAGGGCACGTAGATCGAGGCCGGCTCGGCCCCGAACGTCAGGAACAACGCGTTGGCGATGACCAGCGAGAGGCCGAGCGTGGCGAGCAGCGTGCTGTCGCCCGGCGCGTCGACGAGGCGGGCGAGGACGAGGCGTTGGATGACCCAGCCGGCCAGCACGCCTCCCGGCAGCGCCACGACGAGCGTCAGGTAGGGGTCGAAGCCCAGGTCGCGGAACAGCGCGATGGCCAGGTACATGCCGATCGCGACGAACTCTCCGTGCGCGAAGTTGATGACGCGCATGACCCCGAAGATCAGGGACAGCCCCACGC
>CAZGXF010000072.1:0-12540 GCA_964529575.1 uncultured bacterium | reverse complement strand
GAGATGCACGGAGCTCATGTCGGTGTCTGAGGTCGCACCCGTCCCCACCTGGCGCGACAAGCTCGGGTCCGTGCCGTGGCAGCAGCTCACGCCGCTGCTGGGCCTCGTCCTGCTCGTGGTCATAGGCTCCCTGATCCACCCGTCGTTCCTGACCCCCACGAACATCTTCAACGTCCTGACGCGCTCGGCCTTCATCGGGATCATCGCCGTGGGCGCGACGTTCGTGATCATCTCCGGCGGCATCGACCTCTCGGTGGGGTCCATGGCGGCGTTCCTGGCCGGCGCGATGATCCTGTTCATGAACGCCATCCAAGGGGGCGACGTCTCGCCGGTGGGCGTCGTCCTGCTCGGCGTGGGGCTGGTGCTGGTAGGCGGCCTGGTGTCCGGGGCGGTCAACGGCGTCGCGATCACCAGGGGCCGCATCGAGCCGTTCATCGTCACGCTGGGCACCCTGGGCATCTTCCGGTCGCTCGTCACCTACCTCGCCGACGGCGGCACGATCTCCCTCGACTTCGCGCTGCGCGGCGTCTACCGCCCCGTGTTCTACGGCTACTTCCTCGGCGTACCGATACCGGTGTGGGTGTTCGCCGCCGTCGCGCTGGTGGGAGCGGTCGTCCTGCACCGCACGCGCTTCGGTCGCTACGTGCGCGCGATCGGCTCCAACGCCGAGGTCGCGCGCTACGCGGCCATCCGCGTCGAGCGGGTGCGGACGCTCACCTACCTGATCCAGGGCCTCTGCGTGGCCATCGCCGTGGTGCTCTACGTGCCGCGCCTGGGCTCGGCTTCGGGCTCCACCGGGATCCTGTGGGAGCTGGAAGCCATCGCGGCCGTCATCATCGGCGGCACGGCGCTCAAGGGCGGGTCCGGCCACGTGTGGGGCACCGTCGTGGGCGCCGTCATGCTGTCGCTGATCGGCAACGTCCTCAACCTCACCTCCGCCATCAGCGAGTACCTGAACGGGGCCGTTCAGGGGCTCATCATCATCGGCGCCGTGTTCCTGCAGCGCGGTCGCCAGGGCCGCTGAGGGGAGGTAGGTAGGAGGACCGCGAGGAGACCGCGTCGGGTCCACGACCCGAGGCCAGAAGCAGCAGAAGATCTTCGCCATCGCTCATAGGAGGTCGCATGTCCCGTTCGCTTCGCACCCTAGCCCTCGTCGCCGCGCTCGCAGCCGGCGCAGCCTTCGCACAGACCACCGTCATCGGGGTCTCGATCCCCGCCGCCACCCACGGCTGGACGGGCGGCGTGAACTGGTGGGCAGAGCAGGCCAAGCAGCGCCTCGAGGCCACCTACCCGAACCTGCAGATCGTGATCAACACGGCCGGCAGCGCCAGCGAGCAGGCCGACGACATCGAGGACCTCATCGCCATCAACCAGATCGACGCGCTGGTGATCCTGCCGTTCGAGTCCGACCCGCTCACCGAGCCGGTCGCGAGCGTGAAGGAACGCGGGATCTTCGTGACCGTCGTCGACCGCGGCCTCTCCCGCGAGGGCATCGAGGACGTCTACGTCGCCGGGAACAACGCCGCCATGGGCCGCGTCTCGGCCGAGTACATCATCGAGCGCCTCGGCGGCCAGGGCAAGATCGTCGTGCTGCGCGGCATCCCCACGACGATCGACAACGAGCGCTTCGACGCGTTCATGGAGCTGATCGCCGAGACCGACATCGAGGTCCTCGACAGCCAGTACGCGAACTGGAACCGCGACGACGGTTTCGAGGTCATGCAGGACTTCCTCACCCGCTTCCCCGAGATCGACGCGGTGTGGGCCCAGGACGACGACATCACGCTGGGCGTGATCGAGGCCCTGCGCCAGGCGAACCGCGAGGACGAGATGTTCGTGGTGGGCGGTGCCGGCATGAAGGAGATCATCAAGGGCGTCATGGACGGCGACCCGCTGGTGCCGGTCGACGTGCTCTACCCGCCCGCGATGATCGCCACCGCCATGGAGATCACGGCTCTCAACTTCGTCTCCTCGGTGCCGATCCTCGGCCGCTACATCCTCGACTCTCCGCTCATCACGCCGGAGAACGCGGCGGACTACTACTTCCCCGACAGCCCCTTCTGAACCCGGGCCCAGGAACGAGCGTGGGGCGGCGACCGAGCCGCCCCGCGCCCCTCCCAGCGGCGTGAGCCGCTACGTCCACACACCACCCGGGCGCGCCTCCGTGCCCGGGTTTCTTCCTCAGGAGGACAGATGCCAAGGCCTATAACGCTCTTCACCGGCCAATGGGCCGACCTGCCGCTCGCCGAGCTCGCCCCGCTCGCGCGCGAGATGGGCTACGACGGGCTGGAACTAGCCTGCTGGGGCGACCACCTCGACGTCAGGCGCGCCGCGGACGACCCGTCCTACGCCGCGGAGCGCAAGGCCCTGCTGGAGAGGCACGGCCTGCAACTCTTCGCCATCTCCAACCACCTCGTGGGCCAGGCCGTCTGCGACCCGATCGACGAGCGTCACCGCGCGATCCTGCCGGCGCACGTGTGGGGCGACGGCGACCCCGAGGGCGTCAGGCGGCGCGCCGCCGAGGAGATGATCGCCACCGGCAAGGCCGCCGCCAACCTCGGCCTGTCGGTCGTCAACGGCTTCACCGGCTCCTCCATCTGGCACGCCATATACGCGTTCCCCCCGACGTCGCAGGAGTACTGGCAGGCGGGGTTCGACGACTTCGCGCGGCGGTTCACCCCCATCCTCGACGCCTACCGGGAGCTCGGCGTGCGCTTCGGCCTCGAGGTGCATCCCACCGAGATCGCCTTCGACATCGCCTCGGCGGAGAGGGCCATCGAGGCCGTCGGCGGCCACCCCGCCTTCGGCTTCAACTACGACCCCTCGCACCTGGCCTACCAGGGCGTCGACTACGTGGGCTTCATCCGCCGTTTCGCCGACCGCATCGTCCACGTCCACATGAAGGACGTCTGGTGGGGTCGCGGGACCGGCGAGGCCGGCGTCTTCGGCGGCCACACGACCTTCGGCGACCCTCGCCGCTACTGGGACTTCCGCAGCGTGGGCCGGGGCGACGTCGACTTCGAGGAGGTCATCGTCGCCCTCAACGACATCGGCTACCAGGGGCCCCTCTCGGTCGAGTGGGAGGACGTGCGCATGGACCGCGTACACGGCGCCACCGAGTCGGCGGAGTTCTGCCGCCGCCTGGACTTCGCGCCCTCGGCCACGGCGTTCGACGCGGCCTTCGCCAAGGACGACGAGGGCAACGCATGACGCGCCGCCTCCGCTACGGCATGGTCGGCGGCGGCGAGGGCGCCTTCATCGGCGCCGTGCACCGCCACGCCATGGCGCTCGACCACCGCTACGAGTTCGCCGCGGGAGCGCTCTCCGCCACCCCCGAGAAGGCGCGCCGCTCCGGCGCCGCCCTCGGGCTACCCGACGACCGCAACTACCCCACCTGGGAGGCGATGCTCGAGGGCGAGCTGAAGAGGCCGGAGGGCGAGCGCATCGACCTGGTCGTCATCGTCACGCCCAACCACGTGCACTACCCAGTAGCCAAGGCCTTCGCCGAGGCGGGGTTCAACGTCGTCTCCGACAAGCCCTTGGTGCACACCAGCGAGCAGGCGGAGGACCTGGTGGCCACGGCGCAGCGCACCGGCGTGGTCTTCGCGGTCACCTACAACTACACGGGCTACCCGATGGTGAAGGAGGCGCGCGCGATGGTGCGGCGCGGCGACCTGGGCGCCCTGCGCAAGGTCGTCGTCGGCTACCACCAGGGCTGGCTGGCGACGCGGCTCGAGGAGACGGGCGCCAAGCAGGCCGAGTGGCGCACCGACCCGGCCCGCAGCGGCGCGGCCGGGGCCATCGGCGACATCGGGTCGCACGCCGAGAACCTCGTCTCCACCGTGACGGGTCTCGAGCTCGAGGCGATCTGCGCCGACCTCACGACCTTCGTGCCCGGCCGGCGCCTGGACGACGACGGCAACCTGCTGCTGCGCTTCAAGGGCGGCGCCAAGGGCGTGCTGATGGCGTCCCAGGTGGAGATCGGTCACGAGAACGACCTCGTCCTGCAGGTCTACGGCGAGGAGGGCTCGCTCACCTGGCGCCAGGAGGACCCCAACTACCTCTGGTTCGCGCCGCTGGAGGGGCCCGTCCGGCTGCTCAGGCGCGGCAACCCGTACCTGGGCGAGGCGGCGCAGCGCGCCTCGCGCCTGCCCTCCGGCCACCCGGAGGCGTTCCTCGAGGCCTTCGCGAACGTCTACGCCGAGGTCGCCGACGCCATACTCCGCCGCCAGAAGGGCGAGGACACGGCCGGCGACTACCCGACGGTCGTCGACGGCGCGCGCGGCGTGCGCTTCATCGAGCGCACCGTGCAGAGCGCCGCCAGCGACGTGAAATGGACGGCGTTCTAGCCGTGGACGCGTACGCCCCCACCCCCGACGACCGCTTCACCTTCGGCCTCTGGACCGTGGGTAACGTGGGCGGCGACCCGTTCGGCGGGCCCACGCGGGAGCCGCTCGACCCGACCTACGTGGTGGCCAAGCTCGCCGAGCTCGGCGCCTGGGGGGTCAACTTCCACGACCACGACCTGGTGCCCGACGGCACGCCGGCCCCCGAGCGCGACCGCATCGTCGCCCGCTTCCGCCGTGCGCTGGACGAGCACGGCCTGGTGGTGCCGATGGCGACCACGGACCTGTTCCGCGACCCGGTGTTCAAGGACGGCGCCTTCACCAGCGCCGACGCGCGCGTGCGCAACTACGCGCTCAGCAAGACGATGCGCGCCATCGACCTGGGCGCGGAGCTGGGCGCCAAGACCTACGTGTTCTGGGGCGGCCGCGAGGGCGCCGAGGTGGACGCCGGCGGCAAGCTCCTCGACGCGCTCGGCTGGTACCGCGACAGCCTGAACTACCTGTGCGAGTACGTGGTGGACCAGGGCTACGACCTGCGCTTCGCCCTCGAGCCCAAGCCCAACGAGCCGCGCGGCCACGCCTTCCTGCCCACCGTCGGCAGCGCCCTCGGGTTCATCGCCACGCTCGAGCGGCCCGACATGGTGGGCCTCAACCCCGAGCTGGCGCACGAGACGATGGCCGGCCTCTCGTTCCCGCACGCCCTGGCCGCCGCCATAGACGCGGGCAAGCTGTTCCACGTCGACCTCAACGACCAGCTCATGAGCCGCTTCGACCAGGACCTGCGCTTCGGGGCCGAGAACCTGAAGACCGCGTTCTTCACCGTCATGCTGCTCGAGGAGCACTACGACGGCCCGCGCCACTTCGACGCCCACGCCCTGCGCACCGAGGACGAGGCGGGCGTGTGGGAGTTCGCCCGCGGGTGCATGCGCACCTACAAGCTGCTGGCCGAGAAGGCGAGGCGCTTCCGCGCGGACGAGGAGGTCCAGGCGGCGCTGGCGGCGTACCGCGTCGACGACCCCGACGGCGAGTGGCCGCCCGTCTACTCCCGCGACGGCGCCGCCGCCCTCAAGGCGCGTGAGTTCGACCTGCCCGCGCTCAGGCGGCGCGGCCCCGGCCTCGAGCGCATCGACCAGCTGACCGTGGAGGTGCTGCTCGGTGTCCGGTGACGCCGCGCGGCGTGGCGTCCAGGGGTGGGCTTGACGACGCCCGGGACCCGCGACCTGGTCTTGGGGGTCGACGTCGGCACCAGCGGCGTCGGCGTGGTCGCCGTCGACCCGGAGGGCCGGAGGGTCGCGGCGGCCGACCACGCGATCCCGCTCGCGACACCGCGGCCGGGATGGACCGAGCAAGACCCGGCCCACTGGGTGGCCGCGGCCGAGGCCGGGCTGCGCGAGGTGGCCGCCCAGGTGGGCGCGGACCGCGTGGCCGGCATCGGCCTCTCCGGCCAGATGCACGGGATGGTCGCGACCGACGCCGCCGGGCGGGTCGTGCGCCCGGCGCTGCTGTGGAACGACCAGCGCACCGCCGCCGAGGCGGCCGAGATCGAGGCGGCCGTGGGCCGCCAACGCCTGATCGCGCGGACCGGCAACCCGGCGGTGACGGGCTTCCAGCTGCCGAAGGTCCTCTGGCTCAGGCGGCACGAGCCGGACGCGTTCGCGCGCACGAAGCGCGTCGCGCTGCCCAAGGACCACGTGGCCGCGTGCCTCACCGGCGAGGCCGCGGCCGAGCCCAGCGACGCCTCGGGCACCGGCGCCTACAACCTCGCCGCGCGGACGTGGGACGCGGAGGTCCTGGCCGCCGTCGACCTCGACCCGGGCCTGTGGCCGCCGCTGGTGCGCTCCGCCGACGTCGTGGGCGGCCTGCTGCCCAGCGTGGCGTCGCGGCTCGGCCTGCCGGCGGGCCTGCCCGTCGTCGCCGGCGCGGGCGACAACGCCGCCGCCGCGACGGCCCTCGCGCTCGGCGCCGCCCACCCCGAGGTGGGGAGCGTGAGCCTGGGCACCAGCGGCGTGCTCTTCGCCGCCCTCAGCGAGCCGACCCCGGAGCCCGCGGGCCGCGTGCACCTCTTCGCGCACGCCGACGGCGGCTTCCACCTGCTCGGCGTGACGCTGTCGGCGGCGGGCAGCCTGCGCTGGTACCGCGACGTCTTCGCGCCCGGCACCAGCTACGACGAGCTGGTGGCGCCCGCCGCCTCCTCGCCCCCCGGCGCCAACGGCGTGACGTTCAAGCCGTACCTCGCCGGCGAGCGCAGCCCCCACCTGCGGCCGGACCTGCGCGGCTCGTTCCACGGCCTCTCGCTCGCCACCACGCGGGCGGACGTGGTCCGGTCCGTCCTCGAGGGCGTGGCCTTCTCGCTCCGCGAGGCGTACGAGGCGATGGCGCCGCTGGCCTCGCCCGGACGCTGGCTGGCCACGGGGGGCGGTGCGCGCTCCGACCTATGGCTGCGGACCCTCGCGAGCGTGCTGGGCGCTCCCGTGGGGCGGCCCGCCGGACCGGACGGCCGGGAGGCGGAGGCCGGGGCCGCGGAGGGCGCGGCCTGGCTCGCCTGGCAGGCTCTGGGCCACGCGCCGCCGAGGGCACCGCGTGCCGCGGCGTGGTTCGAGCCCGACGCGGCGCAAGCCGCGGCGCTCGAGGAGGCGTACGCGCGCTACGTGGCGCTGGGGCCGGGAGGCGGCACGGGCGACTGAGCCGCCGCCGGGACGAACGCGTGCGGCGTTCAGCCCACCCAGGCGGCCACGGCCGCGGCGACCCCGACGGGCGAGTCGGTGGTGACCTGGCCGGCGCCGGCCTCCAGCGCCGTCTTGAGGTGGGACTCGAAGTCGGCGTCGCCGGGGTTGAGCGTCCAGACGTCCACGAGCGCGCCGTGCTCGCTGGCCAGGTACCGCACCACGTCGAAGCCGTCCTCCAGGCACCGCTTGACGAACGCCTTGTGCAGGTAGAACTCGCAGGCGCCCGGCACCTGGCCGGCCACCACGTCCATGCGGTCGCGCAGGTAGTCGGCCACGGGCATGACCTTGCGGAAGCCCAGGGGGTGGTCGTCGCAGTACCCGTAGGCGTTCATGCGCGTGGGCAGGGGCATCTCGAAGCCGGGGAACGGGGCGTGGATGTAGAAGGCCGGGTCGTTGCCGACGTCGAGAGTCGGGTCGAGCCGGCGGAGCACGCGCAGGTTCCAGTCGGCCAGGCAGCCCACCACCACCTTGAGGCAGGGGTTGGCGCGCAACGGCGCCAGCGTCTCCAGCAGCGACCGCGCGGCCTCCGGAGCGAGGGGCAGCATCTCCTTGAGGTCCACCTGCACCTTGAGCGGGGCCTCGTGCTCGGCCAGGCGCTTCACGACGTCGTCGAGCAGGGCGGGGCTCACGGAGCCGCCGCGCACGCGCACGGACCCCAAGGCCCGGGAGTCGAGCGCGCTGACCAAGCCCAGGCCGTCGGTCTCGCGTTCGAGCGTGGCGTCGTGGAGGAGCACGAAGCGGTTGTCCCCCAGGAGCCTCACGTCGAACTCGACGACCTCCGCTCCCCCCTCGAGCGCCTCGTCCAGCGCCGCCAGGCAGTTGGGCGGATGGTGGCCGAGACCGGAACCGAACTTGTGGAACTTGAGTAGGACCCTGCGACCTGCGTAGTCGAGCGCCCCTGGCAGCTTCATACGTCGAGCCTTGCACCCTCCTCGTCGAAGAGGTGTAAGCGTTCCGGCGGGAACGAGAGCGGCAGGGTGGACGACCCCGGCGGCCGGCTCGCCGACAACACCTGTACCTCATGCCCGCCCACCCGTAGTGTGACGAGGAAGTCACGGCCCTGCGGCTCGAAGACCAGCAGCTCGCCGGTGAGGTCGCCCTCCAGCTCCACGTCCTCCGGCCGGATGCCGAGCTTGGCCCGGCCGTCGGGCCACGCGCGCGGCACCGGGACCCTGAGCCCGCCGGCGACGAACTCGCCGCCCACTACCTCGCCGTCGAAGAGGTTCATGGGCGGGAAGCCCACGAACGAGGCCACGAAAGCGTCGGCCGGCCGACGGTAGAGCTCCTCGGGCGCGGCGAACTGCCGGAGCTGGCCGTCGCGGAACACGGCCACGCGGTCCGCCATGGCCAGCGCCTCGGACTGGTCGTGAGTCACCAGGACGCTCGTCACGCCCAGCTCCTTCTGGAGCCGCCTGATCTCGCCGCGCGCCTGCAGCCGGACCTGGGCGTCGAGGTTCGAGAGCGGCTCGTCGAGGAGCATCACGCTCGGCTCCTTCACCTGGGCCCTGGCGATGGCGGCGCGCTGCTGCTGGCCGCCGGAGACCTGCGACGGGCGGCGGTGGAGCTGCTCGGCGATGCCTAGGACCTCGGCGATGTGCTCCACACGCCGCTTGACCTCGTCGTTCGGCAGCCTCTTCAACCGCAGGGGGTAGGCGATGTTCTCGAACAGCGTGAGGTGCGGGTAGAGGGCGTACGACTGGAAGACCATGCCCACGTCGCGGTCGCGCGGGTGCAGGCCGTCCACGCGCCTGTCGCCGAACCAGACCTCGCCCTCGTCGGCCTTGTAGATCCCGGCGATGAGGAGCAGCGTGGTCGTCTTGCCGCATCCCGACGGGCCGAGGAACGCCACCAGCTCGCCGGCGGCGATGTCCAGGTCCAGCGGCCTGAGGGCCCGCACCTTGCCGAAGCGCTTGGCGAGCCCCCTCAGGCTCACGGGCACCCCCTCCCCGTCGCGCGTGTGAACGGTCATCCCTTGCTGCCTCCGAAGTACATGTCGAGCAGGTAGCGCTGGCCGACGAGGAACACCGCCACCGCCGGGAGCACGTAGAAGAGTCCCACCGCGGCCACCAGGCCGTAGTCGGCGCGCTCGAAGTCGCCGAGCATGCTCTGCAGGTAGATGGAGAGCGTCCACGTACGGCCCGAGACGATGAACGTGTAGGGCAGGATGAACTCCCCCCAGGCCACGAGGAACGTGAACACGCCCAGGGCGAACAGGCCGGGGCGCACCAGGGGCAGCGCGATCGAGCGGAAGATCTTCCAGCGGGAGGCGCCGTCGACCAGCGCGGCCATCTCCATCTCCCACGAGATGTTGTCGAAGAAGCCCTTCAGCAGCCAGATGCCGAACGGCATCATGAACGAGGTCATCACCAGCACGACGCCCACCAAGGTGTCGAACAGGCCGAGTACCGAGAGCACGTAGTAGCTGGCGATGAGCAGGCTCACGGCCGGGAAGGCGTGCAGCACCAGCACCAGCCCGAGGAACCAGCCGCGGCCGGGGAAGCTGAGCCGCGAGATCGCGTAGGCGGCCATCGCCGATACCGTGACCACCAGCGACGAGACGCCGCCCGCGAACAGCAGCGTGTTCAGCAGGGCCGTCCAGATGGACGGCCGGCGCCCCAACCGCTCTCCTAGGAAGCGCCAGTTCTCCAACGTCCACTCGCCCACCGGCGTGAGGCCGTGGACGCGCGTGTTGAACGAGCCGATCACGATCCAGAGGTAGCCGACGACGATGGGCAGGGTGATGGCGGCCAGCGCCAGCAGGATCGGCCACCACGACCGCGGCCTGAGGGGCATCAGTTGACCTCCACCTTCGGCCGCGAGAGCAGCTCGTCGAAGCGGAAGACCCGCAGGTACACGAGCGAGGCGACGATGCCCACCACCACGAGCACGGCCGCCATGGCGGCGCCCAACCCGAACTCGACGTTGCCGACGTAGCTCTGGAAGGCCTCCTTGTAGGCCCACAGCGACCAGACCTCGGTGGTGTAGAAGCCCGGGCCGCCGTTCGTGAGGAGCAGGATGTACTCGAACGACGCCAGGAGCGAGAGCGTCTGGTAGGCGGTGACGAACATGATGGGCCAACGCAGCAGCGGCAGCACCACGCGCCGCACGGTCTGCCACGCGGTCGCGCCGTCCACCGCCGAGGCGTGGAAGAGGTCCTGCGGTACGGAGCGGATGGCGGCCGTGAAGATCAGCATGCCCAGCGACGCGCCCACGATCCCGTTCGCGAGGATCACCGCCGGCCACGGATGGGCGTTGATGACGTTGCGGCCGATGCCCAGCAGGTTCCCCACCAGGCCGAACGGCGCCGGCGCCAGCAGCGCCTGCCAGATGAGGACGTAGATGACCGGTGAGGTTATGCGCGGCAGCAGCCACAGCAGCCTCAAGCCGTTCCCGACGCGGTCGGGCAGCAGCGCCATCGCCACCGCCAGGCCCAGGCCCATGAGGACGTTGAACGCCAGCGTCAGCCCCACGTACAGGACGGTGTTCCTCACGACGATGGGCGTCCAGCGGCTGGTGAAGACGTACTCGTAGTTCGCCAGACCCACGAACGTCGGGTTCGCCATCGTCCTGGCCGAGAGGTCGGTCAGCGACAGGTAGATGGTGACGAGGGCGGGCACTACGAAGAAGAGCGCGATCACGACGAACGCCGGCAGCAGGAACAGGGCGGGGGTCCTCAGGTGGGACCCCGCCCTGCTCGCATCGGCGTTACTGCCGTGACCGGGGCGCGCCGACCGCCCCGAGCTCACTCGATGACCACCTCGTCGCCCAACGCCCGCTGCAGCTCGTCGACGACGATCTCGACGCCCTCCTCGGGGCTGACCTGTCCGGCCTCGACGGCCGAGATCGCTCGGAAGAAGATGTCGCTGTAGCGCCCGAAGCCCGGGTGGATCGGCTGCGCGGTCGTGTGGTCGAGCATGTAGACGACCTGGCTGAGGAACTCGTCCTCCACGAACTCGGGCAGCGCCCGGGTGGACTCGAGGACCGGCAGGTGCGCGCTCTCCAGCGCCCTGACGTCGAGCTCGGGGGCCACGACGTGGCTGAGGAGCTCGGCGGCCACGTCGAGGTTCTCGGAGCCGGCGAACAGCATGTGCGCCAGCGGCTGCGACAAGGTGTTCGGCCTGCCGCCCGGCTCGGCCGCGGGCTGGAGAGCGAAGCCGAAGCTCTCCTCCACGGCCTCGAAGCCCAGGCCGAACTCGACGGCCCACTGCGCCCACGTCCAGGTACCGGCGGAGTTGAACAGCACGCGGCCGTCGGTCACCGCGCGGTGCCAGTCGTTCCAGGGCATGTTGATGACGTCGCGGGAGAGCACCCCCTGCTCGACCATGTCGCGGTAGAGCGTGAACATGCCTAGCGCGGCGTCACGCGTGAAGACGAGGTCGCCGGTCTCGGCGTCCTGCAGCCTGCCGCCGAAGGCGTAGTAGGTGTGGAAGAAGTCGGGGCCGTTCACGGGGCGGTGCCAGTAGCCGTACCCCTCCTCGATCACGCCCGCCTCGACGGCCTGGACGCTCACGTCGATCACGTCGCGCCACGTGAACTCGCCGTTCAGCACGCGTTCGGGCAGCGCTGCGACGTCCTCGTCGCTCCACCCCAGCTCGCGCAGCAGCGTCTTGTTGAAGTAGAAGGGCCTGGCCTCGGGGTTCAGCGGCACGCCCCAGACCTGGCCCTTGTAGGTGACGAAGTCCCACAGGCTGTCGGCGACGTCGTCGAACGCTTCGTACTCCGCGATGTACCCGTCGAGCGGCGCGATGTACCCGGCGTCGGCCCAGGTGGCGATGTCGACGTGCGACGAGACGATGATGTCGGGCGCCTGGCCGGACTCGAAGCCGAGCAGGATGCGCCGGCGGTAGTCGTCCCAGCTGACCGTCTCGAAGTCGGTCTCGATGGCTACGCGGTAGTCGGCGCCGCGCTCCTCCAGGGCCGCGTTCATGCGCTCGACGGCGGCCTCCAGGTTCTCGGCCCTGTGGATGGCCGGGTCGTCCGGCCCGATCGCCCAGCCGACCAGGTTCACGGTGCGCTGGGCGTTGGCCGAGGAGGCGGCGAGCGCCGCCAACGCGACGGCTAGGAGCGTGGTCCTGACGTGCTTGTGCATGGGGTCCCCCTTCGTCGTGACGCCGCGAGCGGCGGCTACGAGCGGGCGGGCCTAGCTGATGGAGAGGGCGCCGCCCATGGCCAGCGGACCTCTGCGGTCTCGCGCGCCCGGGGACCTGCGGTTCGGCTTGCGTCGCCAAGGGGTACGTGTCGCAGCCGGGCGCGGGAGCGCCGCGCCGGAGTTCTTCGTGGCTGGGAGTATAAGAACGCTCAGGGACGGTGTCAAACCGTCACCAGGGACGCAGCGCCGGCCGGCGCCACGTCCTGGCGAAGCGCCACGCCGGCCGAGGAGCTCGCCCCTCAGCCGACCAGGCGGAAGAGGGCGGCCATCCCCTGCCCGCCGCCCACGCACATCGAGATGATCCCGTGCTCCGCGCCCC
>CAZGXF010000071.1:0-12663 GCA_964529575.1 uncultured bacterium | reverse complement strand
CCGAGCGGTCGCCGCGGCGGCCGAACCACATGAGCATCAGGTCGTCGTGGTTGCCCAGCGTCGCGTCCCCCGCCAGGAGGCTCGAGAGGCGCTCGAAGACCGCCACCGTGTCCGGCCCGCGGTTCGCCAGGTCGCCGTTGACGATGACCCTGTCGACGTGCTGCCGTTCGACGTCGGCGAGCACGGCCTCGAGCGCGGGCAGGTTGCCATGTACGTCGGCGATGACGGCGAGGCGCACTGAGGGAGTGTAACCCCGCGGCCCCCTGGGGCCCGGGGCGGCGGACCGGCGCGGGCGTGGACCCCGCGGTGCCCTCAGGCCCCGACGGCGGCCCGCATCGCCTCGAGCGGCGGCTCCAGGCCCGTCCAGAGCCGCAGCGACGCCGCGCCCTGCTCCACGAGCATCGGCAGGCCGTCGAGCGTCGCGAGGCCCCGCGCCTTCGCCGCCGCCAGCAGCGGCGTGACGCGCGGGTTGTAGACGAGGTCGTTCACGAGCGCGCCCGGGGGCAGGAGGCCGACGTCGACGCCCAGCGGCAGCTCGCCGGGGGCGGGCCCGCCCGCCATGCCGACCGTGGTGGCGTTCACGAGCAGCGCCGCGCCGGCGAGAGCCCGCGGCAGGTCGGCCGCGGCCACGGCCTCCAGGCCCCTGGCCACGGGCCGCAGCGCCGCGACCAGCTCGGCCGCCGCCTCGGCTCGGCGGCTCGCGACCACGGTGGGGACGCCCAGGCGCGCCAGCGCGTAGGCCACGGCGTTCGCCGCCCCGCCCGCGCCCAGGAGCACGGCGTGCCCTCCGCCGGCCCTGAAGCCGGCGCCCTCCAAGGACGCCGCGAAGCCGGCGACGTCGGTGTTGTCGCCCACGAGCCGCCCGCCGCGCGGCACGACCGTGTTCACGGCCCCCACCGCCCGAGCCGCCTCGGTCAGCTCGTCGAGCAGTACCAGCACCGCGAGCTTGTGCGGCGTGGTGACGTTCGCCCCGAGGAAGTCAGGGTCCAGGCGGAGACCCGCGACCACCTCGGCGAGGCGCGCCGGCGGCACGTCGAGCGCCTCGTACGTGGCCTCCAAGCCCAGGACCTCGAACGCCGCGCCGTGCATGCGCGGGCTCAGCGAGTGGCCGGCAGGGTGCGCGAGGAGGTAGGCGCGGCGCGTCATCGGGAAGGTGTGCGGGTCAGGCGGTGGCGGCGCCCGCCAGCTCGTCGGCGACGCGAGAGAGCGCCTCGAGGGCGGCCTCGATGTCCTCGTCGGTGACCTGGAAGTGCGTCACGAGGCGGCAGCGGCGCCGGCCCATGGCGTTGAGGCGCACCCCCAGCTCGGCGCAGCGGGCGACGAACCGCGCGGCGCCCTCGACCTCGAAGTAGACGATGTTCGTCTGCACCGCCTCGAGGTCCACGCTCACGCCGGGCAGCCCCGCGAGCCCCTCGGCGAGCCTCCTGGCGCGGCGGTGGTCGTCGGCCAGGCGCGCGGGACCTTCCGTGACCGCGACGATGCCCGCCGCCGCTAGCACGCCCGCCTGCCGCATCCCTCCGCCGAGCAGCTTGCGGTACCGGTGCGCCTCCCCGATCACCTCGCGCGAGCCCACCAACACCGTGCCTACCGGGGCGCCGAGCCCCTTCGAGAGGCAGAGCGACGCGGAGTCGAAGCCGGCGCACACGACGTCCACGCCGACGCCGAGCGCCGCGGCGGCGTTGAAGGCCCGGGCGCCGTCGAGGTGCGTGGGCAGGCCGTGGTCGCGCGCCACTCGCTGCACCGCCGACACGACGTCGAGGGGCACGACGGTGCCGCCCGCGAGGTTGTGTGTGTTCTCCAGCACCACCAGCCCCGTGGGCGCCTGGTGGCCCGGGCCGTGCACCGCCGACTCCACGTCGGCGGGGTCCGGGGCCCCGCGCGGCGCCCTCACGAAGCGCGGCAGGGCGCCCGAGACCACGGCCATTGCGCCGGGCTCGTACTCGTACACGTGCGCGCCCTCGGGCACGACCACCTCTTGCCCCCGGTCCGTGTGCACGGCGATCGCGACCTGGTTGCCCATCGTGCCGCTGGGCACGAACAGGCCGGCCTCGTGGCCGGCCATCTCGGCGACCATCGCCTGGAGCCGGTTGACGGTGGGGTCCTCGCCGTAGACGTCGTCGCCCACCTCGGCCTCGGCCATCGCCCGGCGCATCGTCGCGGTGGGTCGCGTCACCGTGTCGGAGCGCAGGTCTACGTGGCGCGTCACGCCGCCCCCGCGGCGGCCACCGCCTCCACGGGCCCGGCGGCGGCGCCGGGCGCCCACGGGGCCACCTCGGCGAGCCACGCCGTGAACGCGGCCAGGCCGAGGTCGTACATCTCCTCGCGGCGCTCCTTCCTCGAGGAGCCCTTGCGCTTCTCGACGTCGGGCACCAGGCCCCAGTTCGCGTTCATGGGCTGGAAGCCCTCGGGGTTCGCCGAGGAGAGGTAGCGCACCAGGCCGCCCAGCATGCTGCGCTCCGGCGGCACGACGGGCGGCAGGCCGCGCGCGGCGCGGGCGGCGTTCAGGCCGGCGAGCCAGCCCGTGGCGGACGACTCGAGGTAGCCCTCGGTGCCGGCCAGCACGCCGGCGGTGAAGAGCCGCGGGTGCTCGCGGAACGCGAGCGAGGGGGCGAGGAGCGACGGCGCGTTCAGGTAGGTGTTGCGGTGCATGACGCCGTAGCGGACGACCTCGGCGTTCTCTAGCCCGGGGATGAGCCTGACGATCTCCTTCTGGTCGCCCCACTTCAGGCCGGTCTGGAAGCCGACGAGCGACCACATCCGCCCGGCGGCGTCCTCCTGCCTGAGCTGCACCACGGCGTAGGGCCGCCGGCCCGTGCGCGGGTCCTCGAGACCGACCGGCTTCATAGGCCCGAACCTGGGCGTGTCGTAGCCGCGGCGGGCGATCTCCTCGATGGGCATGCAGCCCTCGAAGAACTCGAGGTTCTCCCAGTCGTGCGGCGTGTGCTTGCGCGCCTGGCTGAGGGCCTCGTAGAAGCGGTCGTACTGCTCCTTCGTGAAGGGCAGGTTGATGTAGTCGGCCTCCTGGCCGTAGCGGCCGGCGCGGTAGGCCACGCTCATGTCGATGGAGTCGAAGGTGACGATGGGCGCCGCGGCGTCGTAGAAGCCGAGGAACGTGTCGCCGACCACCTCCCGCAGCGACGCGGCCAACGCGTCGCTGGTCAGCGGGCCGGTGGCCAGCACGACCACGCCGTCGGGCACGGCGGTGACCTCGCCCCGGTGGACGGTGACGAGCGGTTCGGCCTTCACGCGCTCGGTGACGTAGGCGCTGAACGCCTCGCGGTCCACGGCCAGAGCCCCGCCGGCAGGCACGCGGTTCGCCACCGCCGAGCCCATGACCACGCCTCCGGCCCTGAGCATCTCGGCCTGGAGGAGCCCTTTGGCGTTGCTCCTGCCCTCGCCGCCGAAGCTGTTCGAGCACACCATCTCGGCGAAGTGGCCCGTGGCGTGGGCCGGCGTCAGCTTGGTGGGGCGCATCTCGTAGAGGTCGACGCGCACGCCCTCGCGCGCGGCCGCCAGCGCGGCCTCGCTGCCGGCCATCCCGGCCCCCACGACGGTGATCCTGTGCTCTGCCGCAGACATCGGCGCCAGCCTAGCACCGGCCTCACCGCCCGCGGCTAACCTGGCAGCGTGACGACGCCGCACAGACACGCTCGCGCCGCGCTCCTGGTCGCTCTGGCCGCGCTGTGCCTGGGCTCCGCGCTGGCGCAGCCGCAGGCCATGCCCCTGAAGAGCTACTACGTGGGCGCCCTCGCCTCCGGGCCGGGCCCGGGCGAGCCCGTGCTGCTCGACCTCACGCTGTGGGAGGACGGCTTCGCCTTCGCGCGCCTCCAGCTGCCGCGGCAGCGGTCGATGCTGTACGGCACCGGCCGCCTGAAGGACGGCACCGAGCTGCGGATCGCCTTCCGCCGCCCGTCGCGCGACCTCGATCCCTGGTGGGCCGCCGAGGCCGCGCGCCGCGCGGCTTCGGGCACGACGTACGGCGAGGACCCCGGCGAGCCGGTGGCCGTGCTCCGCGCCCAGCGCGACTACGACTGGGCCGCCGAGGGCCGCACGATCGTGGGCGTGCTGCGCCTGGCGAGCGGCGAGCCACTGGAGCTGACGGTCGCGAGGCTCGCCGCCGCCGCGCGGTGGTCGTACGGCTACGGGCGCGTCTCCTCGGTCGCCGAGCTGCCGCGCTTCCCCGGCTGGGACGAGCTGAACGGCTGGCTCCAGGAGCGGGTCCTGCCGGCGCTCGACGGCTTCGCCACCGAGGGCCTGGAGCTCGACGACGAGGGCGCGCTCGGCTGGGGCTGGTGGCGCGAGGAGCGCGTGGACCTGGCCGGCGTGGCCGGGCCGTTCGTCAGCCTGCTCTCCACCACCGACGACTACACCGGCGGCGCGCACCCCAACTCGTTCCACGAGTCGCTCCTGCTGGAGGTCTCGGGCGACGTCGTGCCCCTGGGCCTGTCGGACCTGTTCGCCGGGGACGGCTGGCTGGAGGAGCTCTCGGCGCTGGTGCTGGACGACCTCGCCTCGCAGGGCGCGCTCTGGGTCACCGACGGCTCGGTGGAGGCCCTGGGCGAGACCGACCTGGAGGTGTTCACGCTCGACGCCACGGGCGTGACGTTCCACTTCTCGCCCTACCTGATGGGGCCGTACGTGCAGGGGACCTTCCGAGTGACCGTGCCGTACGACGCCGTGGAGCACCTCGCGGCCCCCGACGGGCCGCTGGCGAGCTTCGCCCGCGGCGACTGGCCCGAGCTGGGCGCCCGTCTAGGCGCTCAGAGGTAGGAGCGGCGGCGCGGGCGCACCCCGCGCAGGAGCCACAGCACGACGGCGAGCAGCAGGAGCGTGGCGCCGCCCAGGAGGGCGATCACGTGGTTGCGCCAGGCGATGTCGAGGACCGCCTGCGGCAGCGACGCGACGGCGAAGCGGAGGCCGTCGCCCAGCGCGCCGAACAGCCCCTGCGCTTGGGCGCCGAGCGGCAACGCCGCCTCGTCCGGCGCGGTGCGCCTCAGCCTGTCGAAGGCCCAGGCGCCGAGGGCGGACCCGAACGCCACCGCCAGGCCGACATTCCCCAGGCGCCACAACCCGCGCGAGAAGCCCACCAGCAGCACCAGCAGCACCACGGCCAGGACCCCCGCGCCCACGGTCCAGCGGGTGTAGCGGGCGCGGGCCTCGGCGCTGAACGCGTCGATGAGCGGCGCGACGCCGCGCACGCGCTCGGCCTGGTCGGGCCGCGTGAGCTGCGCCGCGGCGATCGTCCCGCCGCCTTGGTAGGCCCGCCGGGCCAGCGCGTCCATGACGGCGGCGTTCGCCTGCTCCGGCGTCAGGCCGGCCAGCTGCGAGGCGGGCAGCAGCCCGCTGAGGGCGTCGCCCGACTCGGCCTGGCCGGCGAGCACCTGGGCGGCGCCCGCGAGACGCGTCTCGATCTCGCCGCGCCGGCCGAGCAGGAGCGACTCGAGCAGCGCGTGCACCTCGGCGCGGGCGCGCTGGTCGGCGCCGGCGTCGAGACGGGAGCGCAGGTTCGCGTTCGTGATCACCTGTCGCGCGGCGTCCACGCCCTCGGTCATGACCGTCTCGGCCAGCTGGTCCACGACCTCCACGCCGATGTCGCGGTCGCTCATGCTCGCGAGGCGGTTCGGGGACACGTAGACGAAGACGCCCACGACCGGCTGCACGAGCTCGCCCGGGTTGGCGGCGGCCTGCGCCCGCCAGTCGGCGAGGCGCGAGCCGTCGTCGAGGCCGGCGGGGAGCATCGTCTCCTCCAGCGAGGCCCGCACCAGCGTCTCGATGGGCCCCTCGACGGCCGCCCGGAGCTGGGCGCCGAGCTCGGGGTCGGCGACGGCGGCGAGCATCGCCTGGGCGCCGCCGGTGATCAGCCTGTCGGTGAGCACGCCCGCGATGCGGCTCACGGCCTGGTCGCCGCTGAACGTGGGGACCTCGGTGGGGTCGGCGAAGACCTCGACGCCCGGCAGGAGCGCGAGGGGCTCGCCCGGGCTGTAGCCGGTGCCGGAGCGCACGCCGAGGTCGGCGGCGGCGCCGCCCGGCTGCAGCGTGAGCTCGAGCACGCTCCTGATCACGGGCACGCCGCGCTCCTCGGAGGCGAGCTGAGCCTGCGTGAACAGCAGCACGCCGGCCATCACGGTGAGAGCCAACAGCACCGCGCTGGCCCAAGTCACGTCGCGCTGCCACGCGCTCTGCCTTTCGGTTCGGTACATCTGAGGCGGCCTCCTAGGAGCCTGAGCTGCGCGTCGCCAGATTACCGCGTTGCTTACCATGTGACGGATGGGCCTCTCGGCGAAGGTCGCCATCTTCCCTCTAGGCGGCCCGTTCCACGCTCGCTGGCCGCGCTACAACGTCGTGCACGTCCGCGAGTCGGTGCGGGCGTTCGCGCCCCACGCCGTGGCGCTCGCGCCCCTGGCGCCGGGGGCGCTGTCCGACCCCGCCTGGCAGGACACCGAGGAACTGGCGCTGCCCCACACCGTGGTGCCGTGGGCCCGGCGCGCCGGCGTGCCCCTGTTCGAGGTGGGCCTGGCCGAGGACGACCGCGACGACCCTGGGTTCCCCGGCGCCAGCGCCGACCTGCGGCGCTACCTGGAGCTGTACGAGGACGGGCAGCTCCGGCTCAGGCGCGTCGACGCCGCCTGGCAGCCCGTGCGCGAGCTCCTGGCGCGGCCCCTCGACCTGGCCGCGGTGCTGGGCGAGCTGCTGCCCGCGGTCGAGCGTCAGCAGGCGGTCGTCCGCGAGCAGCTGGGCGAGGGACCCGGCGACGAGTGGCGCGACGCCCGCGCCGCGGTGGTGGCCGGTCGTGCCCTGGCCGCCGCCAAGGCCGTTGCGGAACATGACGGCGATGCGACTATTGTGAGAGTGGCCGTCATGGCAGGCGTAGAAGACGTGCCCGCGCTCAGGCGCGCGCTGTCCGGCCGCGCGGTCGCGGCCGCGGGGGTGAAGGTGGAGCTGGTGGAGCCGACCCAGGTGGACGCTGGGGAGGAGGGACGCGACCGCGCCCTCATGGACGCCGCGCTGGCGGGCGTGGGCGAGCCCGAGAGCCTGCTGCAGGCACTGGCCGGGGTGGCGGCGCCGGAGGCGCGCTACCTGGAGGCGAACCTGCTGCTCGAGCAGGGGTACCTGGACGAGGCGATCGCCCGCCTGCAGGTGCTGGTGGCCGGCGACTTCCACGAGCCCTACTACCTGCCCGGGTTCGCGCTCGCGCGCCTGGGGCAGCTCCTGGACCTCTCTTCACGCCGCGAGGACGCCGTGCGAAGCTACCGTGGGGTCATGGCGCTCACGTACGCTCCCGCCGCGGCCCGGGCCGCGGCCGCCGAGGGCCTGGCGGCGCCGTTCGCGCTCCCCGGGGAGAACGGTGTCAGAGACGCGTGAGGGCGTGCACGGGAGGATGAGCTCATGAAGCGGGGGACCGTCGGCCTCATCGTCACCCTGGTCGTCTTGACCGTCGCCACCATGGCTACGGGCACGACGACCGCGATAGGCCTGCCGTTGGCGGCCGCCGCCGCCGTCGTGAGCATCCTCGCCTCGCGACCGCGGGGCTGGGCCTGGAGGCTGGCGGCTGCCGGCTCGACCGCCTGGTTCGTCGAGGAGGCGATCTGGGCGGTCAAGCGCATGGGCGGCGTGCAGGCGGGCACGCTCGCCACCGACATCACCTACTTCGGCGGCGCGGTGCTGTGGGGAGCCGCCCTGCTCACGCTGCACGGTCGCCGCACGCGCACGCCCCTGTGGATCCTGGTGCTGCCGGCGGTGGCGGCCGTGGGTTGGCTGCTCGTCGTCAGGGCTCCGGACAACGTGGCGCTGCAGTTCCCGTTCATCGACGCCGTGCTGCTCCTGCTCGCCGTGCCTGCCCTCGAACCGGCCCTGCGCGGACGCGCCTCCGAGGGCCGCGTGCTGATCGTGCTGGCGTTCTTCATCAGGGCCATAGGCTCGGCCTCGTTCGCCTGGCTGTTCGACGGCAGCGCTCTCGAGGAGGGCGCGGCCGTGGTCTGGCTCCTCAGCTTCGGGGCGCTGGCGCTGGGGGCGCGCCTGGAGATCAGCGGCGAGCCCTCGCAGCTGTTCGTGGCCAGCACGTCGGTGGTGACGCTGCAGGCCGTCGCCGGCACGGTCATCGCCGCCGTGCTGCGGCTGGGTCGGCCGCTGGACTCCGCCTCGACGGGCGTGCTGGTGCTGCTCGCCTACTGCCAGCTCGTGATCCTGATGCTGATCGTCTACACGCAGCGGATGCGGACCTTGGCCACGGACCGCGAGCTGACGGCGTGGGGCGAGCTCGTGGCCGACCTGGGGACGGGGGACGGCACGCAGGACGACCGCGCCCAGGTGCAGTCCCGCTTCCTGCGCGCCCTCCGCGAGCGGCTGCCCGGTCTGCGCGGGATGGTGCTCCACGAGGAGCAGGACGTGCTGGTCGGCGAGCGGGGCACCTACTCCTACCCGCTCGTGGCCGGAGGCACCGAGGTGGCGCGACTGCAGTTCGCCGGCCAGCCACGCGAGCTGGACGTGCTCGACGCCGTGGCTCCCTTCATCGCCGGGCGCCTGCGGCAGTCGATGCTCGCCGCCGCCTGGGCCGACCAGGCCCTGAGCGACCCGCTCACCGGCATCCTCAACCGCCGCGGCTTCGCCCTCCGGTCGGGCCGGCTGGTGGGCCGCGCCCGCGCCGACGCCGTGCCGATGTGCGTGGTCATGCTCGACATCGACCGGTTCAAGCGCGTGAACGACTTCTACGGGCACGGGGTGGGCGACGAGGCGCTGCAGGCGCTCTCGCAGGTGCTGCGCCGCAACCTCAGGCCCGACGACCTGGCCGTGCGCTGGGGCGGCGAGGAGTTCGTCGTGGTGCTCTTCGACGCCGACAGGGACGTGGCCGTGGACGTGATCAGGCGCGTGCGCGCCGAGCTGAAGGAGCACAAGGTGCCGCCCATCGAGTGGTCGCTGACGTTCTCGGCGGGCCTGGCCGGCGGCTCCGTGCCGGCGGGCCTCACCGAGCTCGAGTCGTGGATCGAGGAGGCCGACGCCGCGCTGCGGCGCGCGAAGGCCGCGGGCCGCGACCGCTACGAGGTGGTCGCGTAGCCGGGCGCCGGCGCCGCGGGGCCTCCGCGGGCGGGCCCGCGGCCCCGACCACGCACCCCTGCGCTCCGCGGCGTGGGAGCCCTGCCCCCAGAGGCGCCTCACGGCGCTATCATGCGGGTTCATGAGGGAGCTCCTCTACGACGCGGCCAAGCACTACCGGCACGGCCGCGCCCTCGCCGAGCGCGGCGACGTACGCGGCGCCATGCAGGCGTACCGCGACGCCCTCAAGGACCTCCACGCCGTGAAGCCGCAGCGCATGCGCGACGTCCTGCTCGCCCAGGTGTACCTATCGCGCTACGTGCTCGGCCGCGACCTCGACAGGCGCCGCGCCGACAGCGACCTGCGCATCGGCTACTCGTACGCGCGCACCACGCACGAGCCTCACGTGCGGCAGCTCGCCGAGGAGCTGTGGCAGCAGCGCATCGCGCCGGAACGCGAGGGCTGACCCGGGCGCGCTCGCCCCGGGGCCGCGCGGCGACGACCCCCGGCGACGCGGCGTTAGCATGGCCGGCATGGCCAGCACCGTCACCCTCGCGGACGCGCAGGCGCTGCGCGACGCCTACCTAGCGACACTGAGAGACCTCGTCGAGCACGAGAGCCCCACCGGCGACAAGCGCGCCGTGGACGCGCTCGGCAGCCGGCTCGAGCGCCTGCTGACCGAGCGGGGCTGGTCGGTGCGGCGGCACGAGCGCGACCGCGTGGGCGACGTGCTGCAGGCGTCCCGACGCGGGGGCGCCGGCCCGTCCACGCTCCTGCTGGCCCACATGGACACGGTCTGGCCCCTCGGCACGCTCGAGGTCATGCCCGCCCGGGACGACGGCGAGCGCTTCTGGGGCCCCGGCACCGTCGACATGAAGGCGGGCATAGCCACGGCCGTCCACGCCGTCGACCTGCTGGCGTCGAAGGGCGTCGAGCCGGTGGGCGACGTGACCCTGCTCGTCACCTCCGACGAGGAGACGGGCAGCCACGCCTCGCGCGAGCTGATCGAGGAGCTGGCGCGGGAGCACGACCGCGTGCTGGTGCTCGAGCCGAGCCGCGACGACGGCGCCCTGAAGGTGGGCCGCAAGGGCGTGGGCGGCTACACGGTGACGTTCAAGGGCCGCAGCGCCCACGCGGGCAACGACCCGGCCGGCGGCGCCAGCGCCCTGCGCGAGCTGGCGCACTTCCTGCTGTTCGTCGAGGACCTGGCCGACGAGGTGGCCGGCACGACGGTGAACCTCACCGTGGCGCGGGGCGGCATCGCGTCGAACGTGATCGCCGAGGAGGCCGTGGGCACCGTGGACCTGCGCGTGCTCAAGGCCTCCGAGGCCGAGCGGGTCGACGCCGCGGTGCGCAGCTACCGGCCGCGCGACGTCCGCGTGAGCGTGGCCGTCGAGGGCGGGCTGAACCGCCCCCCGCTCGAGCAGACCCCCGCCAACGCCGCCCTGTTCGAGGCGGCCGTCGCGGCGGGCCGCGAGCTGGGCGTAGAGGTCACCGGCGCGGTGGTCGGCGGCGGCTCCGACGGCAACTTCACGTCGGCGCTCGGCGTGCCCACGCTCGACGGCCTCGGGGCTGTCGGGGGCGGTCCGCACGCCCGCGACGAGCACGTCCACGTCGGCAAGACGCTGGAGCGCGTCGCCCTCCTCGCCGGCCTGCTGGCCGGCGCCGGCTCCTGAGCCCGACCACGTGAGCCGGGGCAGGCCGGGCGGCGCCGCGCCGCTCCTCACCGTCGCCGCGTGCGGCGCGCTGCTGACGCTGGCGCTCCCGCCCATCGGCGCCTGGCCGCTGGCGGCGGCGCTGGCGGGCGCGTTCGCGGCCGTGGCGAACGCCCGCGGCGGCCGCCGCGCTTTCGCCGTCGGCTTCTGGTTCGGCCTCCCCTTCTTCGCCATCTACCTCGCCTGGCTGCCGGCCTCGCTGGGCGACCTCCTGGGCCCGGCGTTCTGGGCCGTGTTCCCGCTGCTCGTGCTCGCCCTCGCCTGCGTGTGGGGCGGCACCGCCTGGCTCGCGTGGCTGGCGGCGGGCGGCGGCGGGCGGCGGACGTTGTGGGTCCTGCCCGTGGCCTGGGTGGCCGTCGAGTGGGCGCGCACGCAGGGCTACGTCGCCTTCCCGTGGGGCGTCCTCGGCTACGCCTGGCTGGACACGCCCGTGGCGCAGCTCGCCAGCCAGGGCGGCGTCTACCTCCTCAGCCTGCTCGTCACGGTCCCCGCCGCGCTCCTGGCGCTGCCGCTCGTCACGCCGCGCACGGCGCTGGGGCCGCCCACCGCCCGCCTCCTGCTGGCGCCGGCCGCGGCGCTCCTCCTGCTCGCCGTCAGCTGGCTCGCCGGGAACGAGGCGGGCTCCGCCGCCGAGGCGCGGCTGCGGACGCCGACGCGCACGGCCCTGCTGGTGCAGGGGAACGTCGACGCCTTCGGCCGCGCCAGCGGGGCGGCGCACGACCTCGAGGTGCACCTGGAGCTGACACGCGGCGCCGCGGCCGCGTCCCGGGCCTCCGGCGCGCCCCCGTTCGACCTCGTCGTCTGGCCCGAGGGCGCCGTGATCGGCTACCTGATGGAGGGTCGCGGCGCCGCCGCCCTGCACGACGAGATCACCGCCACCGCGCCCGGCGCGGCGTTCGTGGTGGGCGGGCGGGCCTACGAGGGCGACCTCTCGTACAACAGCCTGTACGCGCTCGCAGGCGGGGAGGTCCTCGACCGCTACGACAAGCACTACCTCGTGCCGTTCGGTGAGCGCTGGCCGCTCCAAGGGTCGCTGCCGTGGCTATACGAACGCGTCTTCGGCCTCTTCGGGCTGCCGCCCCTGGCGGGCACCGCGCCCGGCGCGCCGCCGGCGCCCCTCGAGACCCCGCTGGGGCCGGTGGCGGCGTTCGTCTGCTACGAGTCGGTGTTCCCGCAGGTGCAGCGCGCGCAGGTCGCGGCCGGCGCGCGGCTGCTGGTGCTGGGCACCAACGACGCCTGGTTCGCGCGCGGCGCCGGCGCCGAGCAGCACTTCGACATGGGCCGCCTGCGGGCGATCGAGACGCGGCGCTGGCTCCTGCGCGCCGGGAACGACGGCGTCACGGCGGCCGTGGACCCGCTGGGTCGCACCGTGGCCCGCCTCGACCGCCGCGTCGCCGGGACGCTGGCCGCGCCGTTCGCTCTCGAGGACGCCATCACCCCCTGGGTGCGGTACGGGCGCTGGACGCCCGCTGCGCTGGGCGCCTACCTCGCCGTCGCCCTGCTCGCCCTGCAGGCGCTGCGGCCGCGCGAGGGCCGCCGGGTGGCCGACAGGCTGCGCCGGCGCTGAGGACGGCCGGACGCCCGCCCCGCCGGAACCGGGCCACCCACGGCCGCGTCGGGGCTAACATGGCCGCGCCATGAACGTGCTCATCGTCGGCGGCGGCGAGATCGGGACCCTCATCGCCGCGGAGCTGCACGCGGAGCACGGCGTCACCGTGCTCGACCTCGACCCGGAGCGCGAGACCGCCCTGGAGAGCCTCGACGTCAGGTTCGTCCGCGGCTCCGGCACCGACCCGAACGACCTCAAGGCCGCCGGCGTGGAGCGCGCCGACGCCTTCATCGCCTGCACCTCGAACGACGACGTGAACGTGCTCGCCTGCCTGGCCGCCAAGGGCCTCGGCGCGAAGGAGACGCTGGC
>CAZGXF010000070.1:0-12695 GCA_964529575.1 uncultured bacterium | reverse complement strand
GCTGCACCTGCAGCGTGCGCATGTAGTGGTTGATGGCGCCCACGTTCTCGCTGATGGACATCTCGTTGTCGTTCAGCACGATCGTCATGCGCGGCTTCACGTGCCCGATCTGGTTCAGGGCCGCCAGCGCCATCCCGCCGGTGAGCGCGCCGTCGCCGATCACGGCCACGACCTCGTAGGGGGCGTGGCGCGCGTCACGCGCCAGGGCCATGCCCAAGGCCGCCGCCAGGCTGGTGGAAGCGTGTCCCACCGTCAGCGCGTCGTGCTCCGACTCGCTGGTGGCGGTGAAGCCGGCCAGCCCTCCGGGCTGCCGGATCGTCTCGATGCGGTCGGCGCGGCCGGTGAGGATCTTGTGCCCGTAGGTCTGGTGGCCCACGTCCCAGACGATCCTGTCTACGGCCGAGTCGTACAGGTAGTGCAGGGCGACGGTCAGCTCGACGGCGCCGAGGCTCGAGGCCAGGTGCCCCCCGGCGATCGAGCAGACGCGGACGATCTCGCTGCGCAGCTCCTCGGCGACGCGGCCCAGCTCGCTCTGCGGCAGGCGCTTCAGGTCGGCGGGCGACCTGATCCCGGCCAGCAGCGAGTCGGGGCGCCCGCTCACCGCTGCGCCGCCCCCGGCAACGGCACGTTCGTGGCCACCAGGAGGTGACCGGTCCTGAGCATCACCTCGCCTACGTACGGGGCGTACCAGAACTGGCGCGAGCTCTCCTCCACCACCTCGCCGCCTTCGAGCAGGCGGGTGGTGAGGTCGATGACGAACACCTCGATGGGGCCGGCCGGCACCTGGACCGTCCGGCGGTCCACGACCGTGTAGACGTACTCGACGTCGCTCACCTGGGGCGGCGAGCCGTCGCCCAGGCTCAGCGTCACGGTCGTCTCGCCCGCCCACTGGGCGCCCACGCGCAGGGTGTCGGGCGCCGGGAACTCCCGCATGGGCGGGTCGTACTCGATGGTCGTGATGCCCAGGCGCACCTGGCTGTGGAGGAAGACTCCGTCGGGCCTGAACTGGCGGTAGGAGCGCTGCTCCCAACCCGGCCGGACCTCGCGGAAGCTGATCCACACGCCACCGTCCACGACGGCCGGGCCCTCGACCACGACGCTGGCGCGCGGGTCCGACAGGCGCGCGCCCTCGGGCAGGTACTGCCAGGCGGCACCGGTCTGGTACGGGTAGTAGGTCGCTGGTTCGGAGAGCTGCTGGACCTCGACGCGCTGCTCGCTCCCGGTGGAGGGGGCGCAGGCGACGGCCGTCAGGACGAGCAGGGTGGCGCCGGCGAGGAGCGCGCGCTTGTGCGTACGCATGGCCTGGAGTGTACCGCGGGGGCGCCTCCGGACCGTTCATGGATACGCCACAGCACGGCACCTCCCGGCCGCGCCGACGCCGCCGCACCGTCCGCAGGCCGGCGCAGCGACACCGCGGGCGTCACATGCCGGCGCCGATGTCCCGCCTCACGAGCGCGCCCTCGAACCCCACGGCGTCGACGAGCTGGTACGCCCGCCGCACCGCCTCGGCCACGGTAGCGCCGAGGCCGACGGCGTTCACGACGCGACCGCCCTTGGACACGTGCGGCTTGCCGGACAGCCCGGCCGAGAAGAGGAGCGTGCCCTCGGGCAGGGTCCGCGGCAGCACCACGGGCACGCCGGTCATGGGCGAGTCCGGGTAGCCGGGCGCCGCCATGACCACGCAGGCCGCCGCGCCCGGGGCTATGCGCACCTCGACCTCGGACAGCCGGTCCTCGGCCACGGCCTGGAACAGCTCGCCGGCGTCGCTGGCCAGGAGCGGCATGAGCGCCTGCGTCTCCGGGTCGCCGAAGCGGCAGTTGAACTCGAGTACCTTGAAGCCCTGCTGCGTGCGCATGACGCCCACGTAGAGGACGCCCGCGTACGGCACGCCGTCGGCGCGCAGGCCGCGCATGACCGGCGCGACGACCTGGCGCTCCAGCTCCGCCTGCTCCTCGCTCGAGAGCGGCACGGGGGCCACCGCCCCCATCCCACCCGTGTTGGGACCCCTGCCCCCGTCGTAGGCGCGCTTGTGATCGCGCGAGGGCGGCAGCGCCACGTGCCCGTTCGCGTCCACGAGCAGGATGACGCTGATCTCGGGCCCGGACAGCCGCTCCTCGAGCACCACCTCGGCGTCGGGCTCCTGGAAGATCGCCTCCACGGCGGTGCGGGCGTCGTCGAGCGTCTCGGCGACGGTGACGCCCTTGCCCGCCCTCAGGCCCGAGTCCTTCACGACGATGGGCGCGCCGACGCGCTCGAGGTGCGCCAACGCCGCGTCCAGGTCGTCGAAGGCGGCGAACCCGGCCGTGGGCACGCCATGGCGGTGCATGAACTCCTTGGCGAACCGCTTGCTGCCTTCCAGGCGCGCGCCCTCGGCGCCCGGGCCGAGGACCTTGTAGCCGTCGCGCCTGAGGGCGTCGGCCCAGCCGGCCACCAGCGGCGCCTCCGGGCCGATGACGATGAGGTCGGGGCGCTCGGCGTCGGCGACGATCCGCACGCCGCGCTCGTCCCCCGCCCCGCCGATCACGCGGGCCGAGTTCTCCATGCCGTCGTTGCCGGGCACGACGACGACGTCGCTCACCGACGGCGACCTGTCGAGCGCCCAGCACAGGGCGTGCTCGCGGCCACCCGAGCCGATCACGAGGACCTTCAAGGCGTGACCTCCCCGCTCAGGACCAGTCTCACGGCCTCAGGGTACGCGACGTGCTCCTCGCGCAGCACGCGCTCCGCCAGCGTCGCCTCCGTGTCGCCGGGCAGCACGGGGACGCGGCGCTGCACGATGACCCTGCCGGTGTCCACGCCGGCGTCGACGAAGTGCACGCTGCAGCCGCTCTCGCTCACGCCCTCGGCCAGCGCCTGGCGGTGGGCGTGCAGGCCGCGGTGCTTCGGCAACAGGCTGGGGTGGACGTTCACGAGCCGGCCGCGCCAGCGGTCGACGAACCACGGAGAGAGCACCCGCATGAAGCCCGCCAGGCAGACCAGGTCCACCTCGCGGGCGCGCAGCAGCTCGTCCAGGCGCGCCTCGAAGCCCTCGCGCGTGTCCCATGGCACGTGCACCGCCTCCACGCCCGCCTCGCGCGCCCGGTCGAGCGCCGGGGCCTGCGCCTTCTCGCCGGCCACCAGCACCACCGCGGCCTCCTCGCTGCCGGTGGGGAACGCGGCCAGCAACGACGCCAGGTTCGAGCCGCGGCCCGAGGCGATCACGGCCAGCCGCGCCGGCCGCCCCAGGGGGAAGGCCACCTAGGCCCCGCCCTGCGAGGCGCGGCGCGCGGCCTCGACGCGCTCCGGGCGCAGCTTCGTGAGGTAGCGCTTCAGGCCGGCGGCGTTCATGGCGGCGTCGGACGTGAGCTTGTAGCGGTGCGCGATGCCGTCCGGCACGTCGGCCGCCTCCAGCTCGGAGTCCTCGTAGGCGGCCATGCGGGCGGTCAGGGCGCCGTCGTCCTCGCCCGCCGCCAGTCCCCGCAGCAGCTCGGCCTCCCAGGCGCGCATGACGCCCGGGTAGGCCTCCAGGTGCGCGCGCGCGTCCGGTACCGGGCCGAAGTGCGAGAGCACGAGCCGCGACGGCTCGAGGGCGAGCTGCTTGCGCACCGAGGCCTCCTTCAGCTCGACGTCCAGCTCGGGCGGCGCCAGCGCCGGCCTGATGACCCTCGCGCCGGGCAGCCTCACGCCGGCCGAGTCGCCGCAGAACAGGGTGCCGTCGGGCAGCAGGTACGAGACGTGGTGCGAGGCGTGCCCGGGCGTGTGCACCACGCGCACCTCGAGCCCGCCCACGGGCAGCCGTTCGCCGTCCGCGACGGCCACCACCTGCGGCTGCGGCACGGGCAGCATCTCGCCCCACAGGCGCCCGAGGGCGTCGCCGTAGACGCGGTGGGCGCTGGCCATCAGCCGGCTCGGGTCGACGAGGTGCGGCGCCCCCACCTCGTGCACGTAGACCGTCGCGCCGGTGAGGCGCGCCAGCGCGCCGGCGGCGCCGGCGTGGTCGAGGTGGACGTGCGTGACGAGCACGTGCGTGAGGTCGCGCGGCTCCAGGCCCAGCGCCTGCAGTCCGGCCACGACCTCGGGCAGGGTCACGCCCGGTCCGGTCTCGACGAGCGCGTGCCCGCCGCGCGGCAGCCTGACCACGAAGACGCCTATGGTGCCCGGGTGGCCGTGGTGCAGGGTGTCCAGCGCCCACACGCCGCCCCCAAGGTCGCGTGCCCGCGGGTAGTCCGGCAGCGGCGCCCGGGGCGCCGGGCCGCCCGTCGCGGCCGCGGCCGCGTCCCAGCCGCTCACCCTTCGGCTTCCTCCGGGTCCGCGTCCAGGACCGGTGCGGCGGCGTCCTCCTCGTCGGCGACCTGGTTCACCAGCGTGCCCACGCCCTCCACGGAGACCTCGATCACGTCGCCCACGTTCAGCTTGCCCACGCCCTCGGGCGTGCCGGTGAGGACCAGGTCGCCGGGGTTCAGGGTCATGAAGCTCGATACGTACGCCAGCACGTCGGCGACCGCGAAGATCATGTCGCTGGTGCGGCCGTCCTGCCTGACCTGGCCGTTCACGACGGTGCGCACGCCCACGTCCCGCGGGTCGACGTCGGTCTCGAGCCACGGGCCCACGGGGCAGAAGCCGTCGGCGGACTTGCCGCGCACCCACTGCAGGTCGGTCCGCTGCTTGTCCCGCGCCGTCACGTCCACCGCGCAGGTGTAGCCGAGCACGTGGTCCAGCGCGTCCTCGGGCCGCACGTTGCGCATGCGCTGCCCGATGACCACGGCCAGCTCGCCCTCGTACTGCAGGTCCTGGGTCCACCTGGGGTAAGGGATGTCGTCGCCGGGGCCGGAGAGGGCGTTCAGGCCCTTGAGGAAGAGGCCGGGCTCCGTGGGCAGGTCGCCGCCGAACGGCATGTTGCCCAGCTCGCGGATGTGCTCGGCGTAGTTGCGGCCCACGCACACGATGACGCTGGGCTCGCAGGGAGGCAGCAGCGTGACCTCGCTGATCGAGACCTCGGTGCCGTCTGGCCGGCCGTTCATCGAGGTCAGGCGGCGCACCATGCCGCCCTCGACCACGCCCCAGCTCACCCCGTCGTAGCTCCGGTACCGGACTAAGCGCATGTCGCTCCTCTCGGCTACGCGCCCACCAGGTCGGTGAGCTCGTGCCACTCCTCCATCAGTTCGAGCAGCCGCCCCTCCAGCTCCGCGTGGCGCTGGCCCAGGGCGGCTATGACCTCGGCGTCGGTGGGGGGCGGCCCCGGTCGCGCCGCCAGCTCCGGCAGCAGGACCGCGGCGGCCGCGCGCGGCTCCGCCAGGCCCTGGCCCACCCGGGCGAGCTCCTCCTCCAGCGCGGCGATGCGGGCCTCGACCTCCTGGAGGTCGCGCTTCAGCTGCCATGGGCTCCGTCCCGCGAAGCGGCCGGAGGTGGCCGCCAGCGCGCGAGCCGGCGCCGCGCCGCCAGAGCCCGTAGCCGCCTGGCTGCGGCCCGCCGCGGCGCGCCGCGGGGCCTCAGCGGCCGGGTCTGGCCCGGCGGGAGCCGGCGCTGCCTGACCGGCCCGGGGCGCTGGCAGCGAGGCGTCGGCCACCGCGCGCTCGCGCCGCTTCCGCCAGTAGAAAGACCAGTCTCCCTCGTACGCGCGGAACCCGCCGCCTTCCACCTCCCAGACGCGGTCCACCAGGCTCGCCAGGAAGCGGCGGTCGTGCGAGACGACGAGCAGCGTGCCCTGGTACGCGTGGAGCGCGTCCTCGAGCGCCTCGATCATCTCGACGTCGAGGTGGTTCGTGGGCTCGTCGAGCACCAGCAGGTTGTAGCGGCCGAGGGTCAGGAGCAGCAGCGCGAGGCGCGCGCGCTCGCCGCCGGACAGGTCCTTGACCTTCTTGAACTGCGCCTCGTACGGGAACATGAAGCGCCCGAGCGCGTCGTGCGCCTCGCGGTCGCCCATGCGCCTCAGTAGCTCCTCGAACAGCGTGGCGTCGTCGTCCACGCCGCGCAGGTCCTGGTCGTAGTACCCCAGCCGCACGCGCGCGCCCGTCGTCACCTGCGCGCGTGGGTCCGAAGAGGGCAGGTCGCCGAGGAGAGTGCGCAGGAACGTGGTCTTCCCCGCCCCGTTCGGCCCGACGAGCGCCACGCGGTCGCCCTTGCGCAGCTCCACCGACACGTCCTCGAACAGCGTCCGCTCGAACCGCTGCGTCAGGTGGCGGGCCGTGAGGACGATGTCGCCGGACTCGTCGCACGCGAACGTGAAGCGGGTGGTGCGCTCGCCGCGCGGCAGCTCGTCCACCATCTGGGCGTCGAAGCGTTCGGCTCGGCCGAGCATCGCCTTGGCGCGGCGGTGCAGCTTCGCGTTCTGCCCCGCCCAGCGCTTCATCTGCTCGGCGGCGGCGTGCAGGCGCGCCGACTCCTTCTCCTGGTTCGCTCGCGTGGCGGCCTGGATGCGTTCGGCCTCCTCGCGGGCGGCGCGGTAGGCGGTGGGGTTGCCGGCTCCCACGCGCAGCTCGCCGCGGCTCACCTCGGCGGTCGTGTCGCAGGCGCCGTCGAGGAACGCCCTGTCGTGGGAGACGACCACGGCGGCGCCGGGGTAGCGGGCCAGGTAGCCCTCCAG
Organism: uncultured bacterium; assembly: GCA_964529575.1. Classification (GTDB taxonomy): domain Bacteria; phylum Deinococcota; class Deinococci; order Deinococcales; family Trueperaceae; genus DASRWD01. Next base: position 6,133 of record CAZGXF010000070.1, on the reverse strand, counting down.
CCAGGAGCGCATGTCCATGTCGAGGTGGTTCGTCGGCTCGTCCAGGAGCAGCACGTCGGGCTGGGTCATGAGCAGGCGGGCGAGGCCGAGGCGCGTGCGCTCGCCGCCGGAGAGGTCCTTCACGAGGTCGTCGTGTCGCCCCCCGAAACCCAACGCCGCCAGGACGCCGTCGCGCCGAGCGCGCCGCGAGTACCCGCCGCGCCGCTCGAACACGGCGTGCAGGCGCTCCCACCGCTCGAAACGCTCCGGGTCGTCCAGACCCGCCGCCTCCAGGGCCTTCAGCTGGGCGTCGAGCGCGTCGAGCTCCACGAACGCCTCCTCGGCCACCTGTCTGACCGTGTCGGTCGGCCCGAACTCCGGGTCCTGGTCGAGCATGCCCAGCACGACGTCCCTGGCGCGGACCACCAGGCCCTTGTCCGGCTCCTCCAGGCCCATGAGCAGCCGCAGCACGGTGGACTTGCCGGAACCGTTGCGGCCGATGAGGGCCAACCTCTGGCCCTCACGCACCTCGAGTGACGCGTCGCGGAGCACGACCTGCTCGCCGTAGGCCTTCTCCACGCCGCTTAGGGCCACGAGCGACATGACGCACGATTCTAGCAGCGGGACCGCCGGTCGCCGGGCCGGACGCCGACGGCGCGGGCCCGGCGGGACGGGGCCCCTCGAGGGCGCCGTTCGCGCGGTGCCGAAGGGACGGGACGGGGCCGCCCCCCTGAAGCGGGAGCGGCCCCGTGACGAGCGAAGCGACGGCGCTCAGGCGAAGCGGATGTTGTTCTCCGTCTCCAGGTCGAAGGCGTGGAGGAACTGCAGGTCGGCGACGAGCTCGATCTGGTCGCCGGCCCTGACCCGCGTGTGCGGGTCGACGCGCGCGACGATGCTCTGGTCGCCGCCCACCGAGGCGATGATCATCGTCTCGGCGCCCAGCGGCTCCACGACGTCCACGGTGGCCTTGATGATGTTCTCGCCCTCGGCGATCGAGCCCTCGCCGCGGATGTCCAGGTTCTCCGGCCTGATGCCCACGTAGACCTTCTTGCCGTTGTACGACTGCAGCTTCTGGGCCAGCTCGCCGTTCGGCCTGAGGTCGAAGTGCGGGCTGGTGATGCGGCCGTCCTGGACCGTGCCCACCATGAAGTTCATAGCCGGCGAGCCGATGAAGCCGGCCACGAACTTGTTCGTGGGCCGGTCGTACAGGTTGATGGGCGTGTCGACCTGCTGGATGTAGCCGTCTTTCATGACGACGATGCGCGTGCCCATCGTCATGGCCTCCACCTGGTCGTGCGTGACGTAGATCGTCGTGACGCCCAGGCGCTGGTGCAGCTTGCTGATCGAGGCGCGCATCTCGACGCGCAGCTTGGCGTCGAGGTTCGAGAGCGGCTCGTCCATCAGGAACACCTTGGGGTGCCTGACGATCGCGCGGCCGAGCGCGACGCGCTGGCGCTGACCGCCGGAGAGCTCGCGCGGGCGCCGGTCGAGGAGGTGCTCGATCTGCAGCATCTGGGCGGCCTCGCGCACGCGCTGGTCGATCTCGGCCTTGGGCGTGCGGCGCAGGCGCAGGCCGAACGACATGTTCTGGTAGACGTTCATGTGCGGGTAGAGCGCGTAGTTCTGGAAGACCATCGCGATGTCGCGGTCCTTCGGCGGCACGTCGTTCACCACGCGGTCGCCGATGCGGATCGTGCCCTCGGAGATCTCCTCCAGGCCGGCGATCATGCGCAGGGTCGTCGTCTTCCCGCAGCCCGACGGCCCCACGAAGACCATGAACTCCTGGTCCTGGATGTGGAGGTTGAAGTCGGCGACGGCGGTGACGTTGCCGAACCGCTTGTAGACGTTCTCCAGTACGACCTCAGCCATGCTGCCTCCGCTGTAGGGCGGTCCAGGGCGGCCAGCGCCCGTGTGCCCGTCGCTCTCGGTACGCACCGAGCCTACCACCCCGCCGAGCACGGCTCGACCTGGATCCGGTCTATATTCGGTCCAGCATGAGGCTCACCCAGAGGGTCCGCTCGGTCAGCTACCTCAAGGCGCGCGCCGCCGAGCTACTGCGCGACGTCGCCGAGAGCCAGGAGCCGTTGGTGATCACGCAGAACGGCGAGGCCAAGGCCGTGCTCATAGACGTGGCCACCTACGACCAGTTGCAGGAGACCGCGGCGCTGCTCAAGCTCCTCTCGCTGGCGGACAGGCAGGTCGAGGAGGGCCTGGTGGCGCCCGCCGACGAGGCCATCGAGGCGTACCGGGTGGAGGGATGAGCGCCGTGGGCGGCCGAGCCCGAAGCGCTCGCCAGGCGGCGGGCCCGCGACGGGTGCTCCTCACCGACGGCGCCGCACGCGACCTGGACGAGTGGTACGCGGCCGCCTTCGCCCGTGGGGGCCCCGGCGAGGCGAAGGAGGTCCTCGACCGCGTCGAGCTGGTCATGGCGCGGCTGGCCGCCGGCGAGGCGCGCGACGAGGCCCTGCCAGAGCTGCGGGAGCTGGGCCTCACCACCGAGCGCCAGGTCGTGACGGACGACGGCCTGCGCGTCGTCTACCGGGTGCAGGGAGACGAGGTGGTGGTCGTGCTCCTGGCGCCCGCTCGCCGGTCGTTCCAGTCGCTGCTGCAGAGGCGCCTGCTGGACGCTTGAGGGCGTGGGCCCCGCCGCCTTCGGGCCCGTTGCTACACTCGCGGCCACGATGCCGGCAGCCCCCGACCTGCGGAGGGGCCGACGAGCCATGGCGGCGGGGTCTTGGGCGGAGGCCTACGAGGCGTTCGCTCGTGCCGACGCCGCCGTGCCGCTGGCCCCTCCCGACCTGCAAGCTTGGTCTACGAGCGCCTACCTGCTCGGCCGCGAGGCCGCCTACGAGGAGCTGCTGGACCGGGCGCACCAGCGCTACCTCGACCGCGGCGACCTCGAGCGCGCCGCCTACTGCGTGTGCTGGCTGGCGCTCAGCCTGGCGGGAGCCGGCGCCACGGCGCAGGCCGGGGGCTGGTTCGCGCGGGCCCGGCGCCTGGTCGCCGACCTGAGCGCCGAGACGGTCGTGCACGGGTACCTGGCGCTGGCCGACGCCTTGGCCGCCGTCGGCGCGCGCCGCGACGACGAGGCGCTCGCCGCCGGCCGGCGGGCGGTGGAGGCGGGCGTGAAGTACTCCGACCCCGACCTCACGGCCCTGGCGCTGCAGCTCGTGGGCCGCGCGGCGCGTGGCCGCGCAAGCGGCTTACCAGCGCGGAGAGGTGGCGCGACTACGCGGCGAGCTAGCGGCCGCCGAGCGCAGCTACGAGGCGGCCGCACGGTCCGGAGGTCGGGTGCAGCCCGGCCTGGCGCTCCTGCGGCTGGCGCAGGGCGCCGCGCCCGCAGCGGCGCTGGCCCTGGACCGCGCGCTCGAGGAGGCGCGCGACGCGCTGGCGCGGGCGCGGCTCCTGCCGGCGAAGGTGGAGGTGGACCTCGCCCTGGGCCGGCTGGAGGAGGCGCGCACGGCCGCCGCCGAGCTCGCGCGCGTGGCCGCGCTCTACGGCTCCCGGGCGCTGGAGGCGCTGGCCGACCACGCCGCCGGCGCGGTGGCGCTCGCCGCGGACGACCCTGGCGGCGCCGTCTCGTCGCTGCGCCGCGCGGCCGAGGCCTGGCAGGAGCTGCTCGCGCCTTACGACGAGGCGCGGACGAGGGCTCTGCTGGGCGCCGCTTGCCGCGCGCTCGGCGACGAGGAGGGAGCCGCCTTGGAGCTCGACGCCGCCCGAGCCGGCTTCGTCGAGCTGGGCGCGCGTACGGACCTCGAGCGCCTGGAGGGCGGCTCCGTGGAGTGCCCCGGCCACCGCCTCAGCCGGCGCGAGCTCCAGGTGCTGACGCTCCTCGCCCGCGGCGAGACGAACCGGTCCATCGCCTCGCACCTGGGTATCAGCGACCGCACCGTCGACCGGCACGTGAGCAACATCTTCGACAAGCTCGGGGTCGCCTCGCGCGCCGAGGCGGCCGCCTTCGCCGCGCGCCACGGCCTGGGCTGAGGCCGCCACCCACCCACGTAGCGACCTAGGTACCCACTTCCGTCGGACCGCCGGATGGGTGGTTCCGCGGATGCGGCGCACCGGACCGACCGCCTACCTTCCCTCCAAGAGGCGCTCCCGCCGTCGCCGCCAGGGCGTTCCGCGGGAGCCGAGAGGAGGAGACATGACCACCGACGTTCTGGAAGCGTACGAGGAGGGTCGTGGGCCCCGCGGGCGCGGCTCGGAGCCCGAGCGCGTCGACACGGTCGTGGTCGGCGGCGGACAGGCCGGCTTGTCGGTAGGTCACCACCTGCAGCGCCTCGGCGTGCCGTTCGTGGTCCTCGACGCCGAGACGCGCACCGGCGACGTCTGGCGCCGCCGCTGGGACTCGCTGCGGCTCTTCACGCCGGCGGCCTACAGCGCCCTGGACGGCATGCCCTTCCCCGCCCCGCCCCATCACTTCCCGTCGAAGGACGAGTTCGCCGACTACCTCGAGGCCTACGCGGCCCAGTTCGCCCTGCCCGTCCGGCACGGCTGGCGGGTGGACCGGCTCTCCGCCGCAGGCGACGGCTTCCTGGTGGAGTCGCGCGGCCGGCGGATCGAGGCGCGGAACGTGGTCGTGGCGATGGCCAACTACCAGCGGCCCCGGGTACCGGGGTTCGCCGCGGACCTGGCGCCCGACGTGGTGCAACTGCACTCGCGCGACTACCGGCGCCCCGACCAGCTCCCCGCGGACGGCGTGGTCCTCGTGGTCGGCGCCGGCAACTCGGGCGCCGAGATCGCGCTCGAGCTGGCCGCGTCGCGCCAGGTCGTACTGGCCGGGCGCCACCCCGGCGAGCTGCCCTTCGACATCGACAGCCGCCTGGCCCACGCGCTCCTGATACGACTGGTGCTGAGGGGCCTGTTCCACCGCGTCCTGACCGTGGACACGCCGGTGGGCAGGCGCATGCGCAGCAAGGCGACGACGCGGGGCGGGCCACTCATCAGGACCAAGGCGCGGCACCTCCGGGCCGCGGGCGTGAAGCGCGTCGGCCGGGTCACCGGCGCGCGCGACGGCCGGCCCGTGCTGGAGGACGGCACGGTCCTCGACGTCGCCGCGGTCGTGTGGTGCACCGGTTTCAGGCCCGGCTTCGAGTGGATCGACCTCCCGCTGCAGACGACCGAGCTGGGCGAGCCGCTGCAGAGCCGCGGGGCCGCCGCAGGGGTCCCCGGCCTCTACTTCGTGGGCCTGCACTACCTGTACGCGCACTCGTCGTCGATGATCCACGGCGTGGGCAGGGACGCGCGGCGGGTGGCGGAGCAGGTCGCGGCGCGTCAGGCGGCGCCCCTGGCGACGGCCGCGCCGACGAGCCGGCCGGTCGCGGCCCGACCCGCTTAGCGCGCGTCGGCCGGTCGCGGCCTGACCCAGGCCGCCCTGAAGGGTCGACCGGGCCCCACTGAGACATGGCGACAGCGAAGAGAGGCCCGCCGCCCCGGTGGGAGCGGCGGGCCTCGGTGGTGGAGGCGGCGGGAGTCGAACCCGCGTCCGGAACCGCCTCGACCGTGCGTCTACGCGCGTAGCCACCGATCGGTTGTCGGCGGGGCCCGAGCTCTGTGGCCGGCTCCTGGGCACCCGCTTACGCGTCTAAGTTCTCACCCCGCGGCCGACGCGCGAGCGTTGGGGCCAGCCCGCTTCAGGTCGTTCGCACCGGCGAGCCACGGGCAGGGCTTCCGGGGAACGCTAGCTGCGGTTAAGCAGCCAGAGCGTAGGTGTTGTTGCCAGTTATGGCGTGGCAGGATTGTTGACGCGGCCAACTGCCATCCGCGGCGCGCAGCCTCGGTCTCGGTACCGGCCCCGTCAAGGCCGTGTCGCCCCCGAGCGTCGCTGCAGGCGGGCCACCTACGAGAACCCACCGGTCGGAAAGTATACTCCGGCATGCCGCCAGCCGTCCGTATGCGGGGCATCACCAAGCGCTTCCCGCTCGTCCTCGCGAACGACCACGTGGACTTCGAGGTCGAGTGGGGCGAGGTGCACGCCCTCATCGGCGAGAACGGCGCCGGCAAGTCGACCTTGATGAAGGTCCTCTACGGGCTGCAGCAGCCCGACGAGGGCACCATCGAGGTGGACGGCGAGCAGGTCACCATCCGCAGCGCCCGCGACGCCATCGACCTCGGCATCGGCATGGTGCACCAGCACTTCATGCTCGTCGAG
>CAZGXF010000069.1:0-13177 GCA_964529575.1 uncultured bacterium | reverse complement strand
ACCGCGATGCCGTCGAACGGCAGCGAGGCGACGAAGGCGGCGCTCCGCTCGCGCAGCCGCCTGAACGCTCCGCCCTGCACGATGCCGTAGAGGGCCTGCCTGTAACCGTGCAGCGGCGCCGACCCGGCGAACGCCTCGAGGCTGCGCACGGCCCAGCGGTGCGTGCGCTCCATCGACGCCTCGGTGTAGGCCTCGTCGTGCAGCGGGCTCGTGCACTCGTCGAACGCCAGCACGATGTCTGCCCCCAGCTGCCGCTGCAGCTCGATGGACCGCTCCGGCGTGAAGAGGTGGGTGGAGCCGTCGACGTGGCTGCGGAACTCGACGCCGTCCTCGCGCACCTTCACCAGGCCCTTGCCGCTCGGCTTCGGCGCCCTGGTCGCCTCGCCCGGGAAGATGCTCGCCACCTTGCCGACGCCGTGCTCCAGGGAGGCGCCGAGCGAGAAGACCTGGAACCCGCCGGAGTCGGTCAGCATGGGCCGCGGGAAGTTCATGAAGCGGTGGAGGCCGCCGTGGGCGGCCACCACGTCGGCACCCGGTCGCAGGTAGAGGTGGTAGGTGTTCGCGAAGATCAGCTGCGTGCCGGTCGCCATCACGGCCTCCGGGGCGAGGCTCTTGACCGTGGCCTGGGTCCCGACGGCCACGAACGCCGGCGTGAGCACGCGCCCGTGCGGCGTCGTCAGCACCCCCAGTCGCGCTCGTCCGCGGGAGAGGGTGACCTCGAACCCGAAGGCGTCCGGCCCCTCACTGAGGGTCGCGGTCGGAGCAGCGTCCTGGTCGGCGGGCACGGCCCGCCATGCTACCAGGGCACCCGTTCGTAAGTATCCTGTAAGAGGATAGTGAGGTCGGTCACCACAGTTCGGGGGCACGGTGCGTACCATCACGTTGCGAGGTCAGCGAGCCTCGCCCCCTTGGAGGCTGTGAAGCCTGTCCTGCAATTGGGCGCTTGGGACAGGTGGAGCCAGTAGCGCAACCGGCCAGAGGTGTACTTCTCACGTGCGGGCGGGTACGCTCCGAACGTGTCCGAAGCGACAATCTTGTGGTCCGGTCGAGCGCCCGGAAGGGCGATCGTCGGATGAGCTTCTTCACACCTCGACTCCCCGCGATACGTGTCCGGCGGTCGTCCCTCTCCCGCCTGCTGCTCGCTTCCCTGTTCGTGCTCCTGGGCACCGCCTGCGCCAACCCGGACTCTCCCCCTTCCGAGGCCTACGAGGAGGGTGAGGGCGTGGTGATCGAGGACAGCGGCGTCCCCTTGGCCCAGCGGGTGCTGATCGGCGCGTTCACCTACGGAGGCGTGTGGCAGGGCATGGCGCCGGTCCTCGACCTCGAGGCCGAGCTGGGCCGCCGCCTGGACATCGTCCACTGGTTCACGAACTGGAACAACGAGGCCCACCCCGAGATGGTCGTCACGGCCGCCGCCGCCGGCCGTCGGCCGCTGATCAGCTGGCAGCCGCACCACGTGGACGTGCGCGACATCGCCGCCGGCCGCCACGACGAGTACGTGCGCGGCTGGGCGCGCGACCTCGCCAGCACGGGCGTGGCCGTCTACCTCAGGCCGTTCCCCGAGATGAACGGCGACTGGGTCACCTGGAACGGGGACCCCGAAGGCCTCGTCCTCGCCTGGCGCCGCATGGTCGAGCTCTTCCGCGAGGAGGGCGCCCACAACGTGCTCTGGGTGTTCAGCCCCAACGTCACCGACGAGCCGCGGGTAGCCTCGAACCGCATGGAGCTCTACTACCCGGGCGACGAGTACGTGGACGTGCTGGCCCTCGACGGCTACAACTGGGGCACCACCCGCCCTTGGACCGCGTGGCGGCCGTTCGAGGAGGTCTTCGCCTCGGGCTACGCCCGCGTGACCGCCCTGGGCCCGCAGCCCGTCTGGTTCGCCGAGCTGGCCAGCTCCACCGACGGCGGCGACAAGGCGAGCTGGGTGCAGTCGATGCTCGACTCCACCGCCTTCCCGCGCCTCGAGGCGATCGTCTGGTTCGACGAGCGCAAGGAGGCCGACTGGCGCATGGTCGCCGACCCGCGCGTGGCCGACGCCTTCCGCGACGGCCTGATGCGGGCCGACATCGCCGCCCGCTGACCGTCGGTCAGCGGCCGACCGCCGCCGGTCCGTAGCCAGCCGACCCCAAGGCCGAGCCATCGCCAACGCGTCTCCGGACGGCGCCTCCCGCGTGCGGGGCTATGCTGGTCCTGCCGTGAGACCGCTCTACTCTTCGCTTCCGCTGGTCGTCTGCGTCGCCCTCCTCGTCTCGACGGCAGCCGCACAGACCCCCTACGGACTCGAGGTCCTGTTCCAGGACCTGGAGAAGCCGGTGTCCGCGCTGACGGTGGACGACGGCGAGGTGCTCCTGTCGTCGCTGGACGGCCGCGTCTACCTGGTCTCGGGCGGCCGGGTGCGCCCCGAGACCGTCCTCGACGTCACGCCCCGCGTGACGGCCCTATTGGGCGAGCAGGGCTTCTACGGCGTCGCGCTCGAGCCGGCGCACGCCGCACAGGGCCGGCCGCGCTGGCTCGTGGCGGCGTACTCGGAGCGCGACACCGGCGACCTGGTCGTCTCGGCGTTCCCCTACGACGACGCCGGCCGCGCCGCCCACCTGGAGGCCGAGCGGGTGCTCCTGCGCGTACCCATGCCCGAGCCGTTCCACTACGCCGGCCACGTGCGCTTCGGCCCCGACGGGATGCTCTGGGTCAGCGTGGGCAACGGCGAGCGCTCGCCGGAGCACCTCCGGGCGCGCCCCTACTCGTCGCAGGACCTCTCGCACCTGCGCGGCAAGCTGCTGCGCGTGGACCTCTCCGGCGCGGCGGCGGGCGAGCCCTACGCCGTGCCGGCCGACAACCCCTTCGTGGCGGAGCCGGGTGCCCGGCCCGAGGTGTACGCGTACGGCTTCCGCAACCCCTGGAAGTTCACGTTCCACCCGGAGACCGGTGAGGTGCTGATCGTGGACGTCGGCGAGGACCGCTGGGAGGAGGTGAGCCGCGTAGTGCCCGGCGGTGACCACGGCTGGCCGGCGCGCGAGGGCTTCGAGTGCCTGGCCCTGCCCGACGGCCCCGGACTCGTGGAGCCGCGGTGCGAGGAGCTGGACCACCAGGTGCCGCCGCTACACGCCTACGGGCACCTGCAGATCGACCCCGCCGGCGGCCTCTCGGTGACCGGCGGGGTGGTGGTGCGCGACCCCGCCCTGCCGGAGCTCGCCGGTCGCTACCTGTTCGCCGACTTCGTGATGGGTCGCGTCTGGTCGCTCGACCTGATCACGGGGGCCGTGGAGGAAGTGATCGACACCGACCTCCCCATCACCGAGCTGGTCGAGGGGCCGGACCGCGAGGTGCTCGTCGTGGCGATCGACGGGACTATGGCCAGGCTGGTGCGGCTGCCCTGAGGTCGCCCTCCTGCGCCGCCAGGCCGGCGCCGTAGAGGCGCTCCAGCACGGAGGCGTAGAACGGCGCGTCGTCGATGCCGTGCTGCGCCACGAGCGAGCCGACCAGCGCGTAGGCGCCCTCCAGGTCCACCTCCCCGGCGGCCACGGCGCTCGAGACGTCCAGCAGCGCCCGCTCCAGGTCGGTCACGGCCTCGCGATCGGCGCGGTACGCCACCACCACGGCCGCCAGCCGGTCGACGAAGCTGCCGAGCTTCATCATCGCCGTCACCGGGGCGACGTGCGTGGGCGCCACCGCCCCGTCGCGCACGCCGTCGAGCGGGTTGATGTAGCGGGCGTAGGCGACCCCGCGGTCCGACCCGTGCGGCTGCGACACCGACCAGGCCAGCTTGGCCGCGCCGGCGCAGACCGAGAACTCGGGGTCGTAGGCGCTGGCGCGGCGCGCGAACAGCGCGCGGTTCTCGAACGGCGAACCTGCCTCCGCCGAGATGGCCGCCAGCAGGGTGAGGGCGTCGGACGTCACCTGCGAGAGGCCGATGTCGTTGGTGGGGCCGTGGGCCAGGGGGTCCAGGTACGACTCGTTGATCAGCACCTGCAGCAGGAAGCCCGCGTCGAGGTCGTAGGCCGTGGCCGCCTCCTCGATGTGCGCCAGCAGGGGCGCCAGCCGGGCCAGCATCTGCAGTCCCCACGGGGTGAGCGGCTCGTAGACCACGGCGGTATCGAGGCGCCGCTGTGGCGGCTCCGCGCCAGCGGCCACCAGCTCCGCGTAGCCGCCGACGACGCTGGGCGCGCAGTAGGGCGAGAGCCAGCTCGCCGGCTCGGCCGCGGGCTCCTCGAGGGACGGCTCGGGCGCGACCGCGACCGCCGGCAGCGGCAGGATCTCGAAGTCGGACTGGTCGAGCCGCGACACGGCGTGGATGTACGTCCACGCCTCGCTGGGCCTGAGGTAAGCCCGAGCCACGTGGGCGGTGCCGGTGAACACGGTGAGGCCGAGAGCCACCGTGACCGTCGCCACCCCGGCGGCGCGAGCGTGCGCCGCGGCGCCCAGGTTCGCGCGGGGCCGCACCCAGGTGGTCACCACTTCGGCCTGGGCGCGCCCGACCCGTGCCGCCCGCCTCTGCCTGACGAACGCGGGCACGACGCGCGTGAGAGCGGTGACGTAGGCCAGGGCGTTCAGGCCGCGTAGGAGCAGGAGCGGCACGGTCCCCCGCAGCGCCACCCAGACGGCACGCCCCCACGGGTCGCCCAGGCGGCGAGCGCCGGCGACCACGATCACCAGGCTGGCCAGCGCGTCGACGCCGAGCCAGGCGGCCAGGGCGGCCGCGGGCATCGAGGCGTTCGGCAGCGCGTAGCGGAGGCCCAGGAGGGCAGGGAGCAGCAGCGCGAGGAAGAGCCCCAGCAGGTTCTCGGCTTGGGCCGCGCCCACCGTGAACGCTACGTGCGGCTCGAGGGTCCGGCGCCGCTCCCGCACGCCGAGGCGCTTGAGGGCGTTCTCGATGCCGCCGCCGTTCCAGCGCTCCACCTGGCGCAGGAACCCGCCCAGGTGCGGCGGGTCCTCGGTGCGCATCAGTGCCGACGGGACGAAGCGGGCGTTCGCGCCGCGGCGCAGCACGACCGGGGTGTCCGGGCCGATGATGTGCGAAAGAGGCCGCTCGCGGCCGTTCACCTCGAGCCTGAAGCCGCGCCGGTCGAGCTCGGCGGCCGTGGCGAGCTCCTCGGACACCGGTCCGTTCTGCGCGGCGAGCGTCAGGTCGTGGTCCTCGGTGACCGTGTCGTCGGGCACCGGCAGCACGTCGCGGCGCGCCACGAAGCCGCAGCCGACGACGGTGAAGAGGCGCGAGCGCCCGAAGACGGCACCGTGGCCGACACGGCGGCACTGTCCGCCGCGCACGATCGCGGAGAAGGCGTACTCGGCGTCGCGGCCCGCCGAGATCAGCCGCGACTGCAGCGACGCGCCGGGCAGCGACCGCACGGCGCCCGACACCAGCGAGGCGTCCTCGAGCACGTAGCCGTGGCGCCCGCCCGGGAGACGCTCGAAGGCGAGGCGGTAGAGGGCACGGCGAGCGGCCGCCGCGAAGCCCGGGTGGAGCTCGGTGTCGCCGTCGACGATCAGCACCCTCTCGGCGGCGAGGAGCCCGCGCTCCAGCAGCAGGTTCACGCTGCGGGCCTTCGACACGGGGGCCCTGTACTCGACGACCGACACCGCCGTCGGCGAGCCCTCCTTGCGCCAGCGCCTCATGCTGCTGGCGGTGTCCGACGCCTCCGACCAGACGCTGAAACCGCAGTCGGACAGCGTGGCCGCGACCACGTCCGGCGTGGCGTCGGTGCCGCCGTTGATGCTCACGAGGAGCTCGTCGAAGGGCTCGGTCTGCGCGAGTATCGACCGCAGAGCCCGCTCGGCGCCGGCCTCCTCGTCGTACATGGGCGCCACGACCGCCAGGCGGTCGGGTCCCAGCGCGACGCTCCCCCTCTCGCGGACCAGGTTCAGGCCCGCGTTGAGCAGCACGGTAGGCATGGCCATCAGGCCGGGGAACGGGATCACGGTACGCGGGTCCTTCGGGAATCGGGGGTCTTGGTGGGGTGGTGCCTGGACGGCGATAGGCCGCTCACGGCCCCGAGAGTATCCCGCATGTGACCTCTCCTCACGTACGGACGTCTCACGTGGCTCATGAGCTGCATGTGTGCCCTGCCAACGATGCGTTCACGCATGGGCACCTCGGCTCTCATGAGGGTCTGTTACCATCCCGAAGTTGGGAGGCTCATGTGGCCTTGCACGTAAGCGGCAAGCTAGCCGCGCTGGGCATCGTAGTCATCGCGCTCATAACGGCCTTCAGCGCCCCCCGTGAGGACGCCCTCGCGGTGGCGAGCGAGCCAGTGACTGTTCCTTTGAGCATCGAGCCCGTAGCCCTGCTGCGCGGCGAGCCGGTAGACGTGGACCTCGCCTTCTCCGTGAGCGTGGGGCCCGAGCCGACGCCGCGCTTCGTCCTGCGCGCCACCGGCTACAACTCGCTCGCCAGCCAGACCGATTCCACGCCGTTCATCACGGCCACCGGCGCGCGCACCCGCTTCGGCGTCGTGGCGGTGAGCCGCGACCTCCTGGGCGGCAGCCTGCCGTACGGCTCGCTCGTGAGGCTCAAGGACCTGGGCAGCTACTACACGGGCCGCGGGGCCGGGGCTTTCCAGCACCTGCTCGACTCGCAGCAGCTGTTCATCGTCGAGGACACCATGCACGCGCGGAAGTCGCAGCAGATCGACGTCTGGTTCCCCGAGTACTCCACGGCCATCAGCTGGGGCGTCCGCAAGGTCGAGGTGGAGGTCGTCCGCTACGGCCGCGACGGACCCGAGCTGGGCGGCGACGTCCTGGCCGAGGAGTTCGAGGCCGTCCCGCAGCTCGTGGCCCTGCGCTGACCCCGCTGGTGGGGCCGGCACCTGCCCACCGGCCCTGGCGCCACCCTCCCCCGCCCGTATAGCCTGCCGGCAGTGAGCCGGCCGCTCGTCTCCTACCTCGCGCTCAAGCACGTCCGCAGGCGCCTGTTGCAGTCGTCGCTGACCGTGGCGGGCGTGGCCACCGGCGTGGCGGTGCTGATCGTGGCTCTGTCGCTCACGAACGGCTTCATCGACGAGCTGGTCACCAGCACGCTGCGCGCCACGCCGATGGTGACGCTGCAGAGCTACCTGGCCGGCGACACGCTGCCCGACGACCCCGACGTCTTGGCGGCGCTCGAGGCCAGCCCGCGCGTCACTGCGGCCGCCCCCTTCCTCAGCACGCAGGCCCTGATCGCCAGGCGCGCCAGCGCCTCGCTGGGCATCTCGGCCCGTCAGGGCTACACGCAGGTCGTGGGCATAGACCCCGCCAGGCAGACGGCGGTCCTCGACCTGCCGGTGCTGGAGGCGCAGTCCGAGGCGATCGCCGCACGCGGAGGCATCGTGCTCGGCTCGTCGCTGGCCCAGCAGCTCGGCGTGATGGTGGGCGACCAGGTGATGCTGCGCGACATCACCGGCGCCACCGCCACCTTCACCGTCGCCGGCACGTTCCGGGTGGGCAACGAGCTCATAGACGCGGTGACCTCGTACCTCTCCATCGAGGCGCTGCAGGAGTTCATGGGCGTGCCAGGTCGCATCAGCGGCTACCACGTCAGGGTCGACGAGCCCACCAGGGCGCAGGAGGTCGGGCTCGGCCTCGCCGAGCGGTTCTCGCTGCGTCCGGTGACCTGGGAGAGCCTCTTCGCCAGCCTCATCAGCCAGCTCAGGCTCCAGAAGGCCGTGATCGGCGTCGTGGTGTTCCTGATCGTCGTGGTGGCGGCGTTCGGCATCGCCAACGTCCTGGTGCTCACGGTCGCGGAGAAGACCGAGGAGATCGGCATCCTGCGGGCGCTGGGCGCCTCGGAGCGCCAGGTCGTGTCCGTGTTCGTGCTCGAAGGCTTCCTGCTCGGAGCCCTCGGCACGTTCCTGGGCGCGCTCCTCGGCATGGCGGTGGCCACGTACTTCCGCGTGCAGCCGTTCCCCCTGCCGGGCGACCTCTACTTCATCACCCAGCTCCCGGTGGAGGTCCAACCGCTGGACGTCGCCTGGGTGTGCGCGGTGTCGCTGGCCACCAGCGCGCTGGCGGGGGTCTTCCCTGCGCGCCGCGCCGCGCGCCTCGACCCGGTGAAGGTGCTGCGGTGACCAGGCGGCGCGGCAGGGGCCGCACGGCGCCCGGCGAGGAGCCCAAGGCCCCGCGGCCGCCGACGCGCGAGCGCGCCTGGGAGTACCTCCTGAACCTCCTCACGCGCCAGGACTACACGGAGGCCGAGCTGCGCCGCAAGCTGGCGCGGCGCGGGGTCGAGGAGGCGATGGCCGAGGAGCTGCTGGCGCGCCTCGTCGAGCTCAGGCTCGTCGACGACGCGTCCTACGCCGAGCGCTTCGTCGCCAGCCGCCGCCTCTCGCACGGTCGGCTGGCGCTGCGCCGCGAGCTGTCCCGCCGGGGCGTCGAGGAGGAGGTGGCCGAGCCCCACCTGGGCGGCCTCGACCCCGGGCAGCAGGCGGCGGCGGCCACGGCCCTGCTGCGCAAGAACGCCTGGCGCTACCGGCCCGAGGAGCCCGCCGCCGACGCGGGCGAGGAGGACGAGCACGCCCGCTTCGCACGCCTCAAACGCGCCGAGGCCCGCGCCCGGGCGTTCCTGGCCCGCCGCGGCTTCGACCCTGACGCGGTCCAGACCGCCGTCGAGGCCGTGGGGTGGTTCGAGGTCTGAGCGGCGCGCGGCGCGGCCGCTCCCCCTGCGGGGGCGCCGTGGACCGGGTCGACCACGTGCGGCGGGCGCGGGCCGCCGGCTCGACTCACAGCCGGTTGCGACCCGGCACCGCGGCCGAGTAAAGTAGCTATTCGCGTCGGGGCGTAGCGCAGCCTGGTAGCGCACATCGTTCGGGACGATGGGGTCGGAGGTTCGAATCCTCTCGCCCCGACCAGAGGAGGCGGAGCCACACGGCTCCGCCGCTTCTCTTACGGGCCCGGTCTCACCCGGCGATGATCGCCACGGTGCAACGCGAGACGCAGACGAGCTTGCTCTCTCCGTCCCTGATCTCCACCTGCCAGACGTGCGTGCGCCGGCCGCGGTGCAGCGGCGTACCCACGGCGTACACGGTCCCGTTCGCCACCTGCCTGATGTGATTGGCGTTGATCTCGAGCCCCACCGCGCGCTCGCCCTCGGCCAGCCCCTGGCTGGCTCCCACGCTGGCCACCGTCTCGGCCAGCGCCACGGACGCTCCGCCGTGGAGGATGCCGTGCGGCTGGTGGTGGGCGGGCGTGACCGGCATCGTGGCCTCGACCCCGTCCTCGTCGGCCCGCGTCACGACGATGCCCAGCGTCTCGAGGAGCGTGCCCGGCACCGTCCCGAGGTAGCGGCGCTCGCCAGGGCCGGTGGCGCGCTTGTCCCCTCGCGTCGGCATGGTCAAGGATAGCGGACGTGTCCCACGCCAGCCCCGCCCGGCAGCCGAGCCGCAGCGACAGCGCCTCCCCCGCACGCGGGCGGCGGCGCGGCGCGGCGGCCCTGCTCGTCGCCGCCTCCGTGGCGGCCGGCACGGGGCCGGCGGCGCTCTTCTGGTTGGCCGGCTTCGGCCAGGAGCCGCCCGACCGCCTGCCCCTCGCCGCCGTGCCGCTGCTGGGGGCCGTGCTCAGCGGCGCGCTCACCGACCTGACGGCGGCCCTGAGGCGCCGCGTCGCGCTCGCCTGGCTCGCGGGGTCCCTCGCCGTCGGGCTGCTGGCGGCCGCGGCCACGCTGGGGGCGCCTGCAGCGGGCGCCTTCTACCTGCTCTGCCCGCTCACGGCGGTGCTGCTCGCGGCGGTGCTCAGGGAGGCGCGCCCGCCCGGCCTGGCCCCGGCCGTGACCGTCTACGTGGCCTGCACGTTGCTGGCCAACTTCACCCTCGACAGCTTCCTGCCCCTGGGCGGCTTCTTCCTCGTGAACGTGGGCACGCTCTTCTTCGGCATCACGTTCACGCAGCGCGACCGCGTGCACCGCTTCGGGCGCCCCACCGTCTACCGGATGGTCCTGCTCGCGGCCGTGGCGAACGTGGGGCTGGCGGCCGCGCTCGGCACCCCGCTGCGCTACGTCGCCGTGAGCTTCCTCAGCATCGTGCTGGCGGAGAGCGCCGACACCGAGGTCTTCCACCGGCTGCGCTCGCGGCGCTGGGTGACGCGCGTGGCCGGCTCGAACGCGGTGAGCGCCCCCATCGACACGGTCGTGTTCACGCTGCTGGCGTTCTGGGGCGAGGACTTCGCGACCCCGCGCTGGCTCACCCAGGTGATCGTCACCGACGTCCTGGTCAAGTACGTCAGCGGCCTGCTGGCCGCGGTGGGCGTGCTGGCCCTGGTACGGTCGGCGTTGCCGGCCAGGCCCGCGCCGCTGCCTGGCGCGGCCGCGAGCCCACGCGGCGCCGGCGAAGGAGGTACGGGTCCGTCATGAGTGCAACCACCCTCGGCTTCCTAGCAGAGCTCCAGGGCCGCGAGCTCGGCCCCAGCGCCCCGGTCGTCGTCTCGCAGGACCGCATAGACGCCTTCGCCGAGTGCACGCTCGACAGGCAGTGGATCCACGTCGACCGCGAGCGCGCCGCCGCCGGCCCGTTCGGCGGCACGATCGCGCACGGCTACCTGACCCTCTCGCTGCTCGTGCACCTCTGCACCGACGTCGGCCTGTTCCCCGAGGGCGTGACCGTGATCAACTACGGCCTCGACAGGCTGCGCTTCCCCGCCCCGCTGCCCTCCGGCTCGTCGGTGAGGCTGAGGGCGCGGGTCGCCGAGCTGACACCCAAGGGCGAGGGCCGCGTGCTGGCGAAGATCGCCTGCGAGGTACGCGCCGACGGCGCCGACGCGCCCGCGCTGGTGGCCGACGTCCTCTACCTTTACGTGGCCGGCTGAACCCCAGCGCGCCGCTAGAGGCCTAGCGCGCCGCCTGGGCGCCTCGGGACCGCCCGGCCGCGACGGCCTGCTCGACCTGCTTGGCGAGGCCGAGGGCCAGCTCCTCCTCGCCCGGCCGCGTCGCGACCATCAGGCCCACCGACAGCCCACCGGACGTGCGACCGCACGGCACGCTGGCGGCCGGGCAGCCGAGCACGTTGAACGGGGCGGTGTTGCGCAGCATGAGGGCGTTCAGCCTGAAGTACTCGGCGTCCTCCTCGAGCTCCTCGACGCGCGGCGGGAGCACTGGCAGCGTGGGTCCCACCACCGCGTCCACACCGGCCAGGCCGGGCCAGAACGCGCGCCTCAGGGCCTCGCGCGCCAGGCTCAGGCGCACGTAGTCGGTGGCCGGCTTGCCGTCGAGCGCCAGGATCCGCTTCACGACGCGCGGGTCCATCTCGTCCCCGCGTTCCCTCAGCTCCGTCTCGTACAGCGCCAGCGCCTCGTGGCTGGCGAAGCTGCCGTAGCGGCGGTAGAGGGCGGGAGCCTCCGCGAGGGCCGGCAGCGGGGCCTCGCGCACCTCGTGGCCGAGCGACTCCAGGAGCCCGAGGGCGGCGGTGAAGGCGGTGTCCACCTCGGGGTCCAGCTCGTCGCGCAGCAGGGTCGTGGGCGCCAGCAGCGTCAGCCGCTCGCCGGGGGTCCGCAGGGGCGCGTACGGCTGGGCCGCCATGGCCGTGAACAGCGTCCAGACGTCGTCGCAGCTGCGCGCCAACGGGCCGATCGTGTCCAGGGTCGTCGACAGCGGCGCCGCGCCGGCGGTGGGCACCAGACCGTCGGTGGTCTTGAGCCCCACGACCCCGTTCACGGCGGCGGGGATGCGCACGCTGCCTCCGGTGTCCGAGCCGACGCCCACGGTGGCGAGGCCGGCGGCCACCGCCACGCCGGTGCCGGAGGAGGAGCCGCCCGGGACCCGGGTCTCGTCGAGGGCGCAGGGCGGCGTGCCGAAGTGCGGGTTGACGCCCACTCCGGAGTAGGCCAGCTCGGTCATGTTCGTGCGGCCGACGAACACGGCGCCGGCGGCGTCGAGGCGGGCGAGGACCGGCGCGTCCTCGGGTGCGGGTGGGCGCCGCAGCAGCACCTTCGAGCCGGCCGCCGTGACCTCGCCGGCCATGTCGAGGTTGTCCTTCACGGCCACGGGTACGCCCTGCAGGGGCCCCAGGTCGACGCCGGCGGCGAAGAGGCGCGCGGCGTGCTCGGCCTGCCTGAGCGCCCGCTCCTCCGTCACCCGCCGGTAGACGAGGTGGCCGTGCGGATGCGCCGCGACGCGGTCCAACAGGGCCCGCGTCACCTCCACGGGATCGAGCGTGCCCGACCTGTAGGCGGCGCCCAGCTCCGCCACGCTGGCGCGGACGGCGTCTTGTGGCATGTGGGCACGATAACCCGCGAGCCCCGAGGCGCAGGCGCTAGACTTCCCTACATGCAGAGGACCCGCGCGGAGCTCGAGGCCATGAGCCACGAGGAGCTCGTCAACCGCGTTCTCGAGCTACAGGACATGCTGCGGGAGGGGCTCGCCGTGCGCGACTCCCTCCACGCCGTCCTCAACACCGTGCTGAACGCGAAGGCCGACGAGGTCGCCCGCTACGCCGACGCCCCCGACGCCACGCTCGACCCCGAGGAGCTCGAGCTGAAGAGGGCGTGGGCGGCGGCGCGCCACGCGGTGTCGAACCCCCTGGGGGCGGCGCGCAAGCGTGCCCAGGCCGGCGCGGCGTTCTGAGGACCCAGGCGGGCTCGCCGACGCTCGGCCCGTAGACGAGAAGCGGCCCGTCGCCGTCGAGCGACGGGCCGCCATCGGTCGGCTAGGCCTGGCCACGAGGCGCGGTCAACCGCGCCAGGCCACCTGGGCCGCCTCCTCGCCCAGCTCCTTCGCCAGCGACTCGAGCAGGCTCCTGGTGCCCCGCTCGCGCATCCCCACGCCGTCGGCGCCCTCGAAGAACGTCGCGGACTCGTGGTGCGTGACGAGCGTGCCGTCGCCGTCCGGCTCGAACGTCACCGTCACCAGGGACACCGAGAACGGCACCCCGTCGTTGGACATCGAGTAGGCCGCGGCGATGCGCCTCCCCTCCCTGATGTCGAAGTAGCGCGTCTCGTTCGAGACCACGCCGAGCGGCACGGGCGCGTTCAGCACCTTGAAGCTGCCGTGCTCGCGGCCGCCCACGCGGAAGTCGAGCCCGTACTCGAGGACCTCGAAGCCCTCGCCCTCCGCGAACCAGCGCCGCTTCACCTCGGGGTCGGCGAACGCCCGCCACACCGCTTGGACGCCGGAGCGGTAGCGCCGCTGGACCGTGAAGCTGTCGGGGATGACCTCGTCCTTCACCTGCGTCGTCATGCCGTACCTCCCTCGGGCGGCCTGGCGCTCTCAGCCGCCCCG
>CAZGXF010000068.1:0-13530 GCA_964529575.1 uncultured bacterium | reverse complement strand
TCGCGCTCGTCGAACAGGTGCTGCGTGGCGTCGTAGGCCGGGTCGCCCACGAACGGCTTCGGGTCGATCACCAGCCACGGCTCTCGCTCGGCGGCCAGGACGTTGCCGGCGTGCACGTCGGTGCCCAGCAGCACGTCGCGGGCAGACGGCCTGGCCAGCTCCTCCCACGCCGCCAGGCCCTCGCGCACCAGCGCCGGGTCGGGCCACCTCTCCTCGTCGCCGCGCGTCTCCGCGGCCCAGTAGGCGATCATCTCCTGGAGGTGCCTGAACCCGCTACCGGGCTGCGGCCGGCGCCACAGCCGCCTGACGAGGCTCGCCAGGACCTCGTCGCGCCGCTCGTCAGGGAGCGCGTGCAGCGAGTGGCCGGGTAGGCAGCGCTCGAGGAGCATCGCCCCGCTGGGTTCGTCGTGAGCGAGGAGCCTCACCGTCGGGTCGCCGTCCCAGAAGCGCAGGCCGGCGGCCTCGTCCCGCCCCTCCATGTGCGGGAAGGCGAGCTTCAGTACCGCTCGCGTCCCGTCCTCGAGGTCGGCGGGGACCACGACGGCGGTGTAGCCCTCGTGCTGGAGGGGCTCACCGAGGCGCAGGCGCCACCGCGTCGCCAGCTCCGCCACCAGGCCGGGCAGCGCGTCGAGCCACGCCACCCCCTGCGGGTCCCGCTGGGCGAGGCGCCGGACGCGCTCGGGTACGAGGCGGCCGCTCGCGCTCACCGCCGCCTGAACAGCCTCTCGTTGCCGCGCTTGAAGTTGCCGGTGGCCCGCCTCAGGGCGTCCTGCTGGGCCTCGAAGCCGGCGCCCTCCAGCTGGGCCCTGAGCCGCGCGGCGCGCTCGCCGCCGAGCGTCAGCACGCAGCGCCCCTCCCAGAACACGCGCACGCGTCCGTCCTTCGTGAAGGTCGCGGTGAATACCTCGCCACCCATGCGGTCGCACCTCCGGCCGCCGTCGCCGGTCGGCCTCGCCAGCCCGGGCGCCTCGGTGGGCCTCAGAGCTGCATGACGCTGTAGTCGAGCCTGTCCTCGTCCAGCAGGAGCTCCAGGAACTGGAGCCTGCCCAGGGCGTCGATCATCGCGAAGCAGTTGTCGCGGTCCACGTAGACGCCCTCCTTCATCACGGTGTGGCCGTAGACCCCGAACCTGTGGCCCGCCTGCTTGACCAGCTCGGGCTTCTTGTACCACCAGGTCTTCGTGTCGGGGTCGTGATAGAAGAAGTCGTCGAAGACCTGCATGCCCGGCAGCGGGCCGGCGTGGGCGAACTGCACGCCGTGGAACACCTGCTCGCGCGGCATCTCCTTGAACCAGGCGACCAGGTCGTCGGGCATGGCCATCCCGCCCTGCGACTCGTCGAACTCGATGTGCTTCAGCCCGCCGCGCGTGGACAGCTCGTAGCGGTGGTCCACGGCGCTCTCGTCGTGGTTGCCGAGGATCACCGTCACGTTGCCGCCGGAGGCGTCCACGAAGCGCTTGAACCGGTACAGCTCGCGGATCTGCGCCTTCGCCGCCCGGCGTAGGTGGTCGGGGTTCGCCGGGTCGTAGGGCTCCTCCCCGACGGCGTTCGCGTAGGCGCGCTCGTCCTTGTAGTGGACCAGGTCGCCCACGCACACCACCTGGTAGCGGCCCTCGATGACCGGGGTGGTGGGCTCGAGGGTGGGGGTGCAGGCGGCGGCGGCCTTGAGGACGCGCCACAGCTCGGGCCACTGTCCGTGCACGTCGCCGACGGCGATGACCTTGATCACGGGAGCACCCGCCGGTTCACGGCCCCACCGCCACCTTGCCCACGAGCAGCGTGCGCAGCTTGCCGTACAGCTCGCGGGACTCCTCCGGCGTGCGGCCGTAGCCGCCGTACCTGACGACCAGCCTGGCGGCTTGGGCGCCCAGCCCTTCGGCCCTCAGCCTCTCGACCAGCCTGTCTATGACCTGGTGCGCCTCGGGGCGCTCCTCCGCAGGCGGCGCCTCGGCAGGCCCCGCGGCCGCTTCGCCCGCCGGCGCGGTAGCGCCTGCCGCGGCGGGCGGGTGGGCCGGGGCGCCAGGGTCCGCCCCGGCGTCCTCCGGCGGCGCCACGCGCCCCTCGGGCGCCGCGCCGTCCTCCTCCAGCTCCTCGACGAGCACCTCGCCCGTGTCGGGGTCGTGCGGCGCCCAGCCGGGCGCCCCGCCCGCTACCATCCCGAACTGCGCCGCGCACAGGTAGAGCGCGGCGTCGGCCAGGGCGGTCGCCGATCCGAGCTCGGAGCCGGCGACGGCGCCGGCGGGCAGCTCCGCCACCGCCGCGCGCGTCACGCCTTCCACGGTGAGGTTGCAGACCATGGCGGCGGCGCTTAGGGGCAGGAGCTGGCACGACCAGCCGGCGGGCGTGGCTGCCTCGTCCAGGCGAGCGCGCACCGCCGCTGCCGCGAGGCGCGGGGCGACGAGCGCGCGCTGCCGGTCCGGCGAGAGCTGCTGGAGCGCCCAAGCGCGGGCCGAGGGCGGGAACGGCGCGGAGAGGCGGGCCCAGACGGGGCGCGGCATCGGCACATGATAACAGCGTCCCCATCGCGCCCGACGAGGCATCCTCCACGCCGAGATGAGCCCTCGGGAGCGTGCTGTAAGGTAGTCCCATGTCCCCATCCGGAGCCGCCTCGGGCGTGAAGGCACCGTCCCTCTCGACCTTGCTCGTCTGGCTGCTGGCGCTCGCTTCCGTGGGCGCCGCCACGGCGGCTCCGCCGCCCGCCCAGGGCACGCCGATGGTGATGGTCGACGCCTTCGAGTACGGACTGGGCGACACCCTGACGGTGAGGGGCAGCGGGCTCGAGCCGGGCGCCGACTACGTCGTCACGCTCACCTCGCCCGCCGGCGAGGCCACCGAGACGACGGTGGCCGCCACGCAGACGGGCACGCTGACGTCGCGCACCGTCCTCGACGAGGCCGGGGCGTGGACGGTGGCCCTCTCCGGCCCGCGCGTCACGGCGCGGCTGGGCGTGAGGGTCGTGGGCGCGTCCGCCGAGGGCCCGGCGCCGGAGGACGACGGCGAGCCGGAGGAGGGCCGGACCCCTGAGGCCGAGGCCGAGCCGGAGGAGCGGGCGCCGGAGGGCGGGGCGGGCGCCGCGGAGCAGGAAGGCGAGCCCGGCGCCGCGGAGCAGGCGGGCGAGCCCGGCGCGGCCGAGCAGGAGGGCGAGGCCGGCGCCGCGGAGCCGCGAGGAGAGCCCGAGGACGCCGCCCCCGGCCAGGGGGACGAGGAGCTGCCGGGCAGCGAAGCGCCCGGTGGGCAGAGGGACGGCCTGCCCGGCGAGTCGGTGCCGCCGCCCGCGCAGGCACGGGCGGCGATCGAGGTCGCCATCGACCGCGGTGACGTGGTGGGCCGCCGCAGCGGCGTCGAGGCGTGGCGCCTGACGTTCGGCGCGAACAGCGGCGAGACCGCCGGCCTGCTGGTGCGCGACGAGACCGCCCTGGTGGGGCACGGGAACCACCTACTGCAGGTCGACAGGCTCACCGGCGCGGTGCTGCGGCGCGAGCGCCTGCCCGCGCAGGTGACCGACGTCTCCGAGGGCGAGGAGGGCCTGGTCGTGACGGTGCGGTACTCGCGCGGCGAGGAGGTCGCCCTCCCCTGGCCGCCGCAGCGCCCGCTCGCGTTCGACCCCGACCCCGCCCTCTACAGCTGGCTCCGCGCCGAGGCCGGCGTCCCCGACCCGGCCGCGCAGCTCTCGCGCGACCCCACGAACCCGTGGCTCTACGTCGCCGCCGCGCGGCAGAGGCCGGACAGCGCCGACACGCTGCGGCGCAGCGCCCTGGGCCAGGCCAGGACCTTCTACGAGCTCGCGCAGCTGGCGCAGGAGCTCATGGCCGGCCCGCAGCGCGACGCCGACCTCGCCACGGAGGCGATGCTCGAGGCGCTGCGCGACTTCACCGCGCGCGGGTACCGCGCCTCCCTGCTCCTCGAGCCCGACCTCGTCGACGCCTACGGCTTCCCCCAGGTCGGCCTCCGCCAGGCCCTCACCTCCGGCGACCGCGAGGCCGCCGACTTCTGGGCCGGCTGGGTGCACCAGCTCGCCGGGGACGGCCTGCCCGACGCGGGCGCGCTCCTCGGCGAGTACGCCGCCGCCTTGCAGGACGCCGGCGACGCCGAGGCCGCGTCCGTGTGGCGAGAGCGCGCGGCCGCCGCCGGCGGCGCCGACCCCATGACGACCCTGGAGCGGGCCGCCGCCGCGGTCGGCAGCACGGGCTGGTACGGCGTGACCGCCCTGCTGGTGGCGGTGCTGGCCCTGCACCTGACGTTGGTCGCCAAGTACTGGCGCGCGCAGACGCTCACCCTGCGGCAGCGGCGGGAGTCGGGGCGCGCCACCAGCCCCGTCTCGCGCGCGTTCACCCTGCGCTACGCCACCTTCACCGAGAAGCTCGTCGTCCTCCTGCTCTTCGCCGCGATGGTGGCGGTGGCAGCCCTGTCCGGCTGGGTCGACGCCACCGACGGCCTCCCCGCCGAGCTCGGGTCCGGCAGCCTGGCGACGCCGACCAGCGTGGCCCTGCTGCAGCGGGCCGCGGACAACCCCGACCGCGCGTTCGCGCTGGCGTTCGCCGCCCAGAGCGCGGGCGACGACGAGACCGCCACGGCCCTCTACCGCGAGCTCCTGAACGACGCCGACGCGATGAACAACCTGGGCGTCCTGCGCGGCGACCCGGAGCTGTTCCGCCTGGCGCTGGACATCGAGCCCCGGCACCCGGAGGCCTCGTTCAACCTGGGCGAGGCCGCGAACCCCTCGCGGCTCATGCAGTCGTTCCAGCCGGACGCGCCGCTGCTCGCCGCGCCCGACCAGGGCCGCCTGACGCGCGCGTTCGGCGGCAGCCCCTGGGCCGCGCTGGGGGCGGCCTTCACGAACCCGTTCACCGCGCTCGACGACCTGCGGCCGTTCGAGACGAGGTGGCTGTGGACGGCCGTGGTCGTCCTCTTCCTCGCCTGGGTCGCCTGGACGGTCCTGTCGCTCTTCTTCCCGCGGCCGCAGGCGGCGCGCAACGCCCCGCGCACGTTCGTCTACCACCTCCTCGCCCTGCTGCTGCCCGGCAGCGGCCTGGCCGACGAGCTGTGGGGCGTCCTCCTGCTGGTGCCGTGGGCGATCTTCGGCACCGACCTGCTCAGGCACCTGGGCTACCTGCCCGGCGCGCCCGCGCTCGCTTACGACACCGACCTCATCGCGTTGGTGGCCATCTACGTCGTGAACACGGTCGCCTTCGCCGTCGAGTTCTCCTCGTACCGTCGCCGCATGCGCGACCTGGCGACCGAGCACCCCGAGCTCGCGGCGGCGTACGGCCTGCGGCCCTGAGCGCCGCCTCCCCCGCCGCCGCGGCGCCCGGCGCGCACGCGGGCGGCGGCTACTGGCTCGTCGCCCTGGCCGCGGTGTTGTGGGCGCTGCTGGGCGTCTTCTCCCAGCGGCTGCTGGGCGCGGGCGTGCCGGCCACCGAGATCGCGTTCTGGCGGGCGGCTCTCTCGGCGCCCCTGTTCCTCGCCCACGCCGCGCGCGCCGGGGCGCTGCGCGTGCGTGCCCGCGACGTGCCGGCCCTGGCGGGCTTCGCCCTCGTGGGGGTCACCCTCTTCTACGCCAGCCTGAACCTGGCCATAGACGCGGGCGGCGTGAGCCTGGCGTTCGTGCTGCTCTACACCGCTCCGGCCTTCGTGGCGCTCTTGGCGGCGGCGCTCCTGGGCGAGCGCCTGACGCGCGCCAAGGGCGCGCTCGTGGTCCTGTCGGTCGTGGGTGTCGCGCTGGTGAGCGTCGCGGGCGGCGAGGGCGTGCGGCCCACGCCGGCGGCGGTGGCCTGGGGGCTCACCGCGGGCCTCTCGTACTCGAGCTACTACCTCTTCGGCAAGTGGGTGCTGCGGCGCTACCCGCCCGTCACGGTCTTCGCTTACGTGATGCCGATCGGCGCGCTCGGCCTCCTGCCCTCGGTGCGCTTCGAGGCGCTGGCGACAGGTGGCGGCGCCTGGCTC
Organism: uncultured bacterium; assembly: GCA_964529575.1. Lineage (GTDB taxonomy): Bacteria > Deinococcota > Deinococci > Deinococcales > Trueperaceae > DASRWD01. The sequence goes on along the minus strand of CAZGXF010000068.1, from coordinate 7,588 downwards.
GACCTGGCCTCGATGGCCGTGTTCTCCACGTACGCGGCCTACTTCGTCTACTACACGGGCTTGAGGACCGTGGAGGCCTCGCGCGCCGTGCTGGTGGCGACCCTGGAGCCCGTGCTGGCCGCCGCCCTGGCCGCCGTGCTGTTCGGCGAGCGGCTCGGCGCGCTGGGCGTGCTGGGCGGGGCGCTGGTGCTCGCCGCGGCCACGCTGGCGTCGCTGGGCGACGCCTCACGAGCCCTTGCCCGCCGCCGGGCCCGGTGATAGTCTTGCATCCTTATTCACGGTCGGTGCATAGATACCGGCCCGCGTAGAGGGATGATCACCAGGATGAAGCAGGGCGGCAAGCAGGTCGGCAAGGTGGTGCTCGCCTACTCGGGCGGGCTCGACACCTCGGTCATCCTCCACTGGCTCAAGGCCACCTACGGCGCGGAGGTCGTCGCCTTCACGGCCGACATCGGGCAGGGCGACGAGGTGCAGGAGGCCAAGGAGAAGGCGCTGCGCACCGGCGCGGTCGCCGCCTACGCCGACGACCTCCGCGAGGAGTTCGTCAGCGACTACGTCTTCCCCGTCCTGCGCGCAGGGGCGGTCTACGAGGGGTACTACCTCCTCGGCACGTCGTTCGCCAGGCCGCTGATCGCCAAGCGCATGATCGAGATCGCCGAGGCCGAGGGCGCCGACGCCGTCGCCCACGGCGCCACGGGCAAGGGCAACGACCAGGTGCGCTTCGAGCTCACCGCGTACGCCCTGAAGCCCGACGTCAAGGTCATCGCGCCGTGGCGCGAGTGGGGCCTCAAGGGCCGCGAGGACTGCATCGCCTACGCGCAGGAGCACGGCATCGCCGTGCCCGTCACGAAGGAGAAGCCGTACTCGATGGACGCGAACGCCTACCACATCAGCTACGAGGGCGGCGTCCTGGAGGACCCGTGGGCCGCGCCGCCCAAGGGCATGTGGCGCCTCACGGTCGACCCCGAGGACGCTCCCGACGAGCCCGAGGAGGTCGTGGTCGCGTTCGAGCGCGGCACGCCCGTGGCCCTGAACGGCGAGCGCCTCGCCCCCTACGCCCTGCTGGCCAAGGCCAACGAGCTCGCCGGCCGCCACGGCGTCGGGCGCGTGGACATCGTGGAGAACAGGTTCGTGGGCATGAAGTCGCGCGGCTGCTACGAGACGCCCGGCGGCACGCTCCTCTTCCACGCCCACAAGGCCGTGGAGTCCCTCACGCTCGACAGGCAGGTCCTCCAGCTGCGCGACGAGCTGGCGCCGAGGTACGCCGCCGCCGTCTACAACGGCTTCTGGCACTCGCCGGAGCGCGAGGCCCTGCAGCGGCTGATGGACGACATCCAGGCACCGGTGACCGGCGAGGCCCGCCTACAGCTCTACAAGGGCTCCGTGACCGTCACCGGGCGCCGCTCGCCGAACTCGCTCTACCGGCAGGACGTCGTCACCTTCGAGGAGGACGACGTCTACGACCAGGCCGACGCCGACGGTTTCATCAAGCTCAACGCCCTGCGCCTGCGCATCCGCACGCAGCTCGCGCAGGCGCGTGAGGTCGCCGAGGCCGCCGCGCAGGCCGACGACGCCGCGCCGGTCGCGGAGGTCCACTGAGTTGGCCGCAGCCGCGCTCTGGCCCCGTGAGGCCGGCGCCGCTCGTCCGAGGGTGAGGCTGCGCGAGGCCACGCCCGCCGACGCCGAGCGCCTCGCCGAGCTGTACGCCGCCTGCGGAGCGCCGCACGTCGACGCCGCCGCCGTCAGGGCCTGGCTCGCCAAGGGCGGGTCGCTGCTCGTGGAGCGCGAGGGCGGGCAGGTCCTCGCGGCCGTGCGCTGGCTGCCCTCCGAGACGGGCTGGGCCGTGGAGCGCGTGACCACCCGGCCCGCGGAGCGGGGCAACGGCTTCGGCCGCTGGCTGATGACCAAGCTGGAGGCGCTGGCGATAAGGGGCAACGTCCCCTTGCTCGACCTGCAGGTCGACGCCGAGGACCTCCTCCCCTACTACATGCGCATGGGCTACCGGCCCGACGGCGACTCGCCGCTGCGCCTCAGCAAGCGCGTGGGCGGCGTATGGCAACGGCAGGTCGCGCCGTGACCGTGTCCGGGCTCGGGAGCCCGCGGGTCTGCCCATGACGACCAGGAAGGGCTCCGCCACGTGGGGCGGGCGCTTCGCCGAGCCGATGGACGAGCTCGTGAAGCGCGTGAACGCCTCGATCAGCGTCGACGCCGCCATGGCCGAGGAGGACGTGGAGGGCTCGATCGCCCACGCCCGCATGCTCACGGAGCAGGGGATCCTGGCGCCCGAGGAGGGCGAGGCGATCGAGGCGGGCCTGCGGGCCGTCCTCGAGGACGTCAAGGCGGGGCGGCTCGAGCTCAGCGAGGAGCACGAGGACGTCCACATGAACGTCGAGCACCACCTCACGGCCCGCATCGGCGCCGTGGGCGGCAAGCTGCACACGGCGCGCAGCCGCAACGACCAGGTGGCGACCGACATGCGGCTGCACCTGAAGCGCCGCGGCGGCAAGGTCGTCGCCCTGATCGACGAGCTGCGCGGCGTGCTCGTCGACCTCGCCGAGAGGCACCTGGGCGTCGTCCTGCCGGGCTACACGCACCTGCAGGTGGCGCAGCCCGTGCTGCTCTCGCACCACCTGCTGGCCTACTTCGAGATGCTCGGGCGCGACGAGGGCCGGCTGCGGGACGCGATCGCCCGCGCCGACGAGTCGCCGCTGGGCGCCGGCGCGCTGGCCGGCACGACCTTCCCCATCGACAGGCACCGCACCGCCGAGCTGCTCGGCTTCGCGCGGGTGGCCAGGAACTCGCTCGACGCCGTCTCGGACCGCGACTTCGTGATCGAGACCGTGTCGGCGCTGGCGGTGCTGATGATGCACCTCTCGCGCCTCAGCGAGGAGCTCATCGTGTGGTCGAGCCAGGAGTTCGGCTTCGCCACGCTCCCCGACGCCTACACGACCGGCAGCTCGATGATGCCGCAGAAGAAGAACCCCGACGTCTGCGAGCTCGTGAGGGGCAAGACCGGGCGCGTCTACGGAGCGCTGATGGGCATCCTCACGGTCATGAAGGGCCTGCCGCTCTCGTACAACAAGGACCTCCAGGAGGACAAGGAGGGGCTCTTCGACGCTCTCGACACGGCCGAGGACTCGCTGCGGCTGTACGTGGGCATGCTGCCGCGGGTGACGTTCCACGAGCGGCGCATGCGCCAGGCCGCCGAGGCCGGCTTCTCGAACGCCACCGACCTGGCCGACTACCTGGTCCGCCGGGGCGTGCCGTTCCGGGAGGCCCACCACGTCGTGGGCCGGCTGGTGGCCGAGGCGCTGGGCCGTGGCGTCGGCCTGCTCGACCTGCCCCTGGCGGCGATGCGCGCGGTCGACGAGCGCATCGGCGAGGACGTCTTCGAGGCCCTCAGCCTCGAGAGCGTGGTGAACGCGCGCGCCAGCTTCGGCGGCACGGCGACGGCGCGCGTCCGCGAGGCGATCGCCGCCGCCAAGGAGGAGCTGGCTCGTGGCGCTTGAAGCGGTGAAGCCGGCCGCGGCGACGGCCGGCGCGCACGTGACCGTGAGGCACGCGCGCGCCGAGGACGTGCCGCTGATCTTCGAGAACATCGGCTACTGGGCGAGCCAGGGGCGCATGCTCGTGCGGCCCATGCAGAACATCTTCGAGAACCTGCGCGACTTCTTCGTCGCCGAGGTCGAGACCCCCGAAGGCAAGCGCTTCGCCGGCAACGGCGCCCTGCACGTCCTGTGGGGCGACATCGCCGAGGTGCGGGGCCTGGCCGTGGCGCCCGACGTGCGCGCCAAGGGCGTCGGCCGGGCGCTGGTGGCGGCCTGCGAGCAGGAGGCGCGGCGCGTGGGCATACCCGTGCTGTTCGCCTGGACGTACGAGGTCGAGTTCTTCGAGCGCTGCGGCTTCACGCTCATCGACAAGACGAAGGACCTGCACCCGCGCGTGTGGTCGGAGTGCCTGCGCTGCCCGTTCTACGTGGGCTGCAACGAGAACGGCGTGGTCAAGCGGCTCGAAGGCGTGCCCATGCCGGCGAACCTGCCCGAGCCGCCGCCCGCCCAGGTCCCGCCCGGCATCCGCTGACGTCGGCGGCCCGCGGGCCTGGGCGATACTCGTGCCCATGAGCCGCAAGCGCGTGCTGCTGGCGCACACGGGAGGCACGATCGGCATGCGTCGCGGTCCGCGCGGCTACGAGCCCGCGGCCGGCCACCTGGCGAGCCTCTTGGCCGCCATGCCGGAGCTGGCCTCCCCTGAGCTGCCCGAGACCGAGCTGGTGGAGTTCGACCCGCTGCTCGACTCCGCCGACATGGCGCCCAGCGACTGGCTGCGCGTCGCGCGCCTGATAGAGGGGCGCTACGCGGAGTTCGACGGGTTCGTGGTCCTGCACGGCACCGACACCTTGGCCTACACCTCGGCGGCGCTGTCGTTCCTGCTCGAGGGCCTGGGCAAGCCCGTCGTCGTCACGGGCTCCCAGGTGCCGCTCGGCGAGGTCAGGAGCGACGCGCGCGAGAACCTCATCGGCGCGCTGTTGGTGGCGGCGGCCGGCGCGGTGCGCGAGGTGTCCGTCTGCTTCGGCGGCCTCGTCCTGCGCGGCAACCGCGTGACGAAGGTCTCCTCCACGGGCTTCGACGCGTTCGACTCGCCCAACCACCCGCCGCTCGCCCGGCTGGGCGTGACGATGGAGCTCGGGCCCGCCGCCCCCCGCCCGGCGCAGGCCGGGCCGCTGCGCGTGGCCGACCTGGCCCCGGTCAGCGTGGCGGCGCTGCGGCTCTTCCCCGGCATCACGCCCGAGCTCGTCGCGAACGTGCTCCGCCCGCCGCTGGCGGGCCTGGTGCTCGAGACCTACGGTGCCGGCAACGCGCCGAGCCGCGACCCGAGGCTCCTCGAGGCGATCGCCACGGCGGTGGAGCGGGGCGTGGTGGTGGTGAACACGACCCAGTGCCTGCGCGGCGGCGTCGACATGGACGGCTACGCCACGGGGTCGGCGCTGCGCCGCGCCGGCGTGGTCTCGGGCGCCGACATGACCCCCGAGGCCGCGCTCGCGAAGCTCATCTGGCTGCTGGGCCAGGGCCTCGAGCCGGAGCGCGTGCGCGAGCTGGCGGCCCGCGACCTGCGCGGGGAGCTGACAGCGTGAGCGCCGCCGTGCACGGCACCGGCGGCGGCGGCGACGCTCCCGACGAGGAGCGTCGCGGCGCCGTCCCCCCGCCCAGGGTCCCCGGCGGCCGGCGGGCGGTCGGCTGGGCCCTGGCCGTGCTGTGGGCCGCGTTCATCTTCTGGCAGTCGGGCACGCCCGACGCCGGCGGGATGCTCGACCTGCTGCCGCCGGGCTCCGACAAGGTGGCCCACGGGGGAGCGTTCCTCGTCCTCGCGGGCCTGCTGACGCTCGCCACCGGCCGGCCTGTGCTGGCGGCGGCGCTGGCCACCCTCTACGGCGCCACCGACGAGGTGCACCAGGCGTTCGTGCCGGGCCGCTACCCCGACCTCCTCGACCTCCTGGCCGACGCGGTGGGGGCGGTGGTAGGCGCCTGGCTCGTCGGGTACCCGCTGGGCCAGCGGCGGAGCGCCTGAGGGCGGGCCCGGGGCCTCGGCCCCGCGCGGCGCGAGGGCGCGGCCCGGGGCCAGGGCGCGAGCGGGCCGCGTTGTGCGTTATCCCCTCGGGCCGCGGCCGAGGTGGCGGGTACCATGTCCGTCGTGACCTCGAGCGGCCACGACCCCGACCTCAAGCTCGTCATCGTCGGCGCCGGCCGCATGGGCGGCGCGGTGCTCCAGGGCGCCCTCCGCGCCGGCGTGCTCGACGCCCAGGACGTGGCGATCTACCACCCCAACGAGCGGCGGGGCGCCGAGCTGGCCGAACGCCACGGCGTGTCCTACGTGGGCGACGAGGGCGTGAAGCGCGCCGCCTACGTGCTCCTGGCCGTCAAGCCGCAGTCGTTCCAGCGGGTGGCGCCCCTGGTCGCCCGGAGGGACGCCTGCTTCGTCTCGCTGATGGCCGGAGTGTCGGCCCGGCGCATCGCCGACCGCGTCGGCAGCCGCCGCGTCATCAGGGCGATGCCGAACCTGGGAGCCAGCCTGGGCGTCAGCGCCACGGCGCTCACGGCCCTGCCCGAGGCGCTGCCCGAGGACGTGAACGTGGCCCGCAGCCTGTTCGGGGCCGTGGGCAGCGTGTACGACGTGCGCGAGGAGCAGTTCGACGCCTTCACCGGCATGGCGGGCTCGGGCCCGGCCTACGCGGCGGTGGTCGCCGAGGCCCTGGCCGACGGCGGCGTGCGCGTCGGCCTCGACCGCACGTTGGCGCGCGACCTGGCCCGCCAGGTGCTGCTGGCCGCGGCGCGGCTGCTCGAGACCCGCCACCCCAGCGAGCTGAAGGACGAGGTGTCCTCGGCGGGCGGCACGGCCATCGCCGGCGTACGCACGCTCGAGCGGCATCGGCTGCGCTTCGCGCTCATCGACGCCGTCGAGGAGGCCACGAAGCGCGCCGGCGAGCTGAGCCAGGAGGAGACATGACTTCGAGAGCGGTCCTCGCCGCCGCCAGGGCGCTGACGGCCTGCGCCGCCTTGCTGCTGGGCGTCGCGTGGGCGCAGGGCTACTACCCGAACGAGCCGGGCATGAGCTGGACGTACTCGTCGGGCGAGACCCAGACGCTGTCGGGCCCGCGCGAGGTGGAGGGCCGCCAGCTCCTCGTGCTGACCCACTACTTCGAGGGCGTGCCCATCTCGGAGGACTACCTGGAGTACACCGACCAGGGCGTCTTCAGCCACGGGTCGGCCGCCGGCGGACAGGTGTTCCAGTACCGTCCCGCTCTGGTCGTGTACCCGCCGTCCCCCCTGGAGGCGGGCATGACGTGGACCGGCACGACCGCGCTGCCGGGCTTCGACCTGACGCTGAGCGCCGAGGTGCTGGGGCTGCGCGGCGTGGCCACGCCCGCGGGGCGCTTCAACGCCTTCCACATCAGGCAGACGACGCTCACCAGCAACGGCGGCCGCACCGTGCTAGACATCTACTTCGTGCCCACCGTCGGCATCGTCAGGTTCGAGACCCAGGACGGCACGGTCATCGACCTGATCGAGAAGAGCTTCTGAGGCTCGCGGGCTCAGGCCCCCAACACCTCGCGCTTGAGCTCGGCGAACCGGTCCTCGGCCAGGGCCTCCCTGATCCGCTCCAGCAGCCGGGCCATGAAGCGCAGGTTGTGGACGGTGGCGAGCTGCTGGCCGAGCTGCTCGTCGGCCTTGAACAGGTGCCGGAGGTAGGCCCGAGTGTAGTGCGCGCAGGTGTAGCAGTCGCAGCCCTCCTCAACGGGCCGCAGGTCGCGCGCGAAGCGGGCGTTGTAGATGTTGATGCGGTGCCGGGCGTTCACGCCGCGCTTCGCGCTCGCCTCGCCGCCGTCGCCGGCCAGCGTGAGCAGGGCGCCCGAGCGCGCGCTGCGCGTGGGCATGACGCAGTCGAAGGTGTCCATGCCCCTCTCCACGGCGGCGAACACGCCGGCGACGTCGCCGATGCCGAGCAGGTGCCGGGGCTTCTCCGGCGGTAGCAGCGGCTCGGTCCAGTCGAGCACCTGGTTCATCTCGTCGTGGCCCTTGCCCAGGTTGCCGCC
>CAZGXF010000067.1:0-13544 GCA_964529575.1 uncultured bacterium | reverse complement strand
GCACCCCCTCGGCGACCTCCTCCACCAGCTTGCGCGTGAAGGCCGGCAGGTCGGCGGGCTTGCGGCTGGTGACCAGGCCTTGGTCGACGACGACCTCCTGGTCGAGCCACTCGCCGCCGGCGTTGGTGATGTCGGTCCTCAGGCTCGGGTAGGACGTGAGCTGCCTGCCCTCCACCACCCCGGCCTCGACCAGCACCCACGGCCCGTGACAGATGGCCGCGACCGGCTTGCCGGCCTCGAAGAACGAGCGCACGAAGCGCACTACCGCCTCGTTCATGCGCAGCCTGTCGGCGCCCACCGTGCCGCCGGGGATGACCACCGCGTCGTAGTCGGCCTCCTTGGCGTCCTCGTACGCGACGTCCACGTCGTAGTCGCTGCCCGGCTCGAGGTCGTGGTTGCGGGTCGTGGCCTTGCCGTCCTTCGGCCCCACGATCACCGTCTCCGCGCCGGCCTCCAGCACCGCCCGCAGCGGCTCGACCAGCTCGACGTCCTCGGTCCCCTTGTCCGCGATCAGGAAGGCCACCTTCTTGCCCCTCAGGTCGTACGCCATGTCCCACCTCCGTGGGCGCGAAGCTAGGGGCTGCCGGGATGAGGAGGGTGGAGCGGCTCTCAGCGACGGTGAGGGCCGCCCCTCTACGCCGCCGCGGGCGCGCCCCGCTCCTCGGCCTCCGCCGGTCGCCAGCTCGCGGCGCCCGGCCTCTCCAGCCACTCCGCCACGCGCTCGACGGCGTCCCGGTAGCCGGCGGCGATCGTCTCCTCGTGCAGGTCGAACTCCAGCGACCGCACCGCGCTGGAGGGGTACGTGACGACGAGGTCCGCGTACCGCCCAGCTTCGTCCAGCAGGCGCTTGCTGGCGAGCGAGGTGGCGCGCATCAACGTGCCCAACAGGCTCGGCGCCTTCACCCGCGGCCCGACGGGCAGGAGCTTCGACCGCAGGACGGCCCAACCCGAGACGTCGTCGCCGAACGACAGGGGCTCGCCGTCCGCCTTGCCGCCGTAGGCGTTCGACGCGATCACCGTGCTGGGTCCCAGGTAGGCGCGCAGCAGGTCGGCCGGCAGGTTGTTCATGACCCCGCCGTCGACGAGGACGTCGTTCGCGCCCTCGGCCATCACGGGCGTGAACACCCCGGGGATCGCCGCCGAGGCCCGGACGGCGCGCCACATGGCGCCGCGGTCGTGGACGCGCAGCTCGGCGTGGGTGAGGCTGGCCGACACGCAGACGAAGGGCAGCCAGAGGTCCTCGACGCGCGTCTCCGCCCCGTACAGCGACCGCAGGGTCTCGTTCACGCGGCGCGAGCGGGTGAGCGCCACGAGCGGCAGGGTCCTGTCGAGGAGCTGCTTGCGGTCGCCGAAGCGAGACGCGAGGCGCTCGCACTCGTCGGCGTTCCCGGCGAGGGCGTAGGCGCCGCCGATGACCGCCCCCATCGAGGTGCCGAACACGACGTCGATGGGCACGCCGCGCTCCTCCAGCGCCCGCAGCAGGCCGATGTGCACGTACCCGCGCGCGCCGCCGCCCGAGAGCGCCAGGCCGACCGCACGCCCGGCCAGCCGCCGCGCCAGCCGGTCCAGGTCGCGAGGCTCGCCCAGCCGCACGTGGTGGTGGGCGCGCGGCGCCAGGGTCTCGAGCCACCGGGCGGTGCCGCTCGGGAGCGTCGCGCCGTCGGGTTGGACGAGGACCAGCTCGGTGGGGAGGTCGGGGCTCGCCTGCACCGACGCCAGGCCGAGGCTGGCCCGCACCGCCGCTAGCCCGGAGGGCTCCACGGGGGCGGCGGCGGACGCCACCAGCACCGCCGTCTCGACGAGGCGGAGGCAGCGCGCGGTCCAGGGCGTCGGGCCCTCGTCGGCCAGCAGGACCACGTGCTCGTGCGCCCTGAGCTGCTCGTCCAGCCACATCGCCAGGGCGGGGGCGATGGGCTCCGCCGGCCCCGCCTGCGCGACGCCGTCGCGGCCGAACCGCTCGTCCACGGCCCGGCTCGAGAGGACGAGCGTCCGCCCCCAACCCCGTAGACGTTCCGCCACCGCGCCCGCTACCGCGGCGAAGGGGGCGCCCTCCGAGGCGGGCAGGAACGCGACCCGCGCGCCCACGCTGCCGTCCACGCCGGCGTGGACCGACCCGTCCAGGAGGTCGGCGGCCAGGCGGGTCACGAACCGTGGGCTGGACGCGGCCGCCTCCGCGGGCAGCGCCACCACGTCGGTCTCGCGGGCCGCGACGACGTCGTGGCGCCGCACGCCGTCGCCCACGATCGCGGACTCGCCGACCACGGCGCCGCGCCCGGCCACACGTACGCGCTCGCCGGTCGCGTCCCTCACCTCGAGCCGGCCGGAGACGACCAGGTAGACCTCGTCAGCGACGTCGCCGCGCCGGGAGAGCGCCTCGCCCCTGGCGAGGCGGCGCCAGGTCGACCGCGCGTGCCACTCGGCCACCTCGGCGTCGCTGACCGCCCCGAAGCGGTCGGCCAGCAGCGGCGCCAGCTGCGCCCGCTCCAGGCGCGGGCGCGCGACCGCCTGCACGGCCGCGAGAAGCGAGGGGTGCGCGGCGGCCTGGCGCTCGAAGTGCGCGCGGTCCAGACGCCACACCAGCGCCCCGCCAGAGCCGGCCGAGACGTCGGCGGTGCGCTCGGGGACGCTCAACAGGGCCAGCTCGCCGACCACGGCGCCGGGCTCGAGCCGGTCGACGCGGGCGCCGCTCACCTCCACGACCAGCTCGCCGGCCGCGAGCACGAACATGGCGTCCCCGACCTCGCCGCGCCGCATCAGGTGCTCGCCTGGCCCCAGCTCGACCGGCTCGAACAGCTCGGCCAACGCGTCGAGGTCGGCCGGGGCGAGGCCGGCGAACATCGGCACGATGCCGAGCAGCTGACGGAGGTCGGGCGACGCAGCGGGCATGTGGTCTCCTAGGCCCATGGTGCTGAGGGCGGCGCCACGTTACCAGCCGCCGCGCCCCGCGTTTCACACCTGCGTTAGCCTGGCCGGATGGAGAAGCTGACGGCGGCAGAGGCCAGGCGGGTGTTCCTGCACGCCCAGGGCCTGGCCAGGAGGCGCCCCACCGGCGCGGTCGGCGAGCGCCGCTTCCGCGAGTACCTGCAGCGCCAGGGCGTGCTGCAGCTCGACAGCGTCAACGTCCTGGCCAGGGCGCACTACGTGCCCCTCTTCTCGCGCTTCGGCCCCTACGACAGGCAGGCCCTCGACCGCTACCTCTGGTCGTCGGGCGAGACGTTCGAGCACTGGGGCCACGAGGCCTCGGTCATGCCGCGCGAGCTGCTGCCCGCGCTGCGTTTCCGCATGGAGGACCACCGCGAGCGGTGGATGAGCTGGTTCGACAAGCGCCGCGACCGCTACCGGCCCGAGCTCCTCGACGCCGTGGAGCGCGCGGTGCACGAGCTGGGGCCCGTGACGGCGAAGGACCTCGAGCACCTCGAGGAGGAGCGGGGCCGCCGCCGTGGGAGCTGGTGGGACTGGAGCTTCACCAAGGAGGCGCTCGAGTTCCTGTTCTTCACCGGCCGCGCCGCCGTGGCGGGGAGACCGAACTTCCAGCGCCTCTACGACGCCCCGCTGCGGGTGTGGGGCGAGCACGCCTGCCTGCCCGCCAAGCCCAGGCGGGAGGCGCAGCAGGAGCTGTTCGACAGGGCGCTGGCCGCGAACTGGATCGGCACCGCCGGCGACCTGGGCGACCACTTCCGCATCAAGGTCACCGAGGCCAAGCCCCTGGCCGAGTCCGCCGTCGAGCGCGGCCTGGCCCGCTGGGTGCGGGTGGAGGGCTGGAAGGAGCCGGCCCTGCTCTACGAAGGGGCCGAGGACCCGGGCCGCGCCACGGGCGCCGCCCTGCTGTCGCCCTTCGACCCCGCCTGCTGGTACCGCGACCGCCTGCAGCGGCAGTTCGGCATGGACTACCGCATCGAGATCTACACGCCCGCCCACAAGCGCGTGTACGGCTACTACACGCTGCCCTTCCTGCTGGGAGACCAGATGGTCGCGCGCGTCGACCTGAAGGCCGAGCGCAAGGCGCGCGAGCTGCAGGTCCTGGCCGCTTGGGCCGAGCCGAGGCCGGCGCCCGGGGCGCGCCGGCGCTCCGAGAACGAGGTGGCGGCGGCGCTGGCGCGTGAGCTGCGCCTGATGGCCGAGTGGCTGGAGCTCTCGTCGGTGGTGGTGATGCCGAAGGGGACCCTCGCCCCGGCCCTGGCGCGCGAGGCCGCGACCGCGGGGGTCGCGTGAGCGCGAGCCCGAGCCCGACGGTGGAGCGGAACCGCCGGCTGCTGCGGGCACGGGACGAGATGGACCGTCTCTACCGCGAGGAGCTGGACGTCAAGCGCCTGGCGGCGCTGGCGGGCATGTCGGAGGCCCACTTCATAAGGACGTTCAAGGAGGTCTTCGCCGAGACGCCGCACCGCTACCTCCAGCGCCGGCGCGTCGAGCGCGCGATGTACCTGCTGCGCGAGCGGAAGCTGAGCGTCACCGACGCCTGCTTCGAGGTGGGCTTCAACAGCCTGGGCACGTTCAGCCGCACGTTCAAGGAGGTCGTCGGCGTCACGCCCGCCGACTACCGCCACGGTCGCGCGGCGGCGCCGGTGCCGACGTGCTTCATCAGCTCGTGGACGCGGCCCAGCAGTTTCGGAGAAGCGCGCTCGGCCGGACCTACCTACACTGACCCCACGGCCGCACGGGACGGAGCCGAGAGCCCCGAGGCCACGGAGGCGATCCCATGATCAAGGGCATCAACATCTCGCACGTGTGGGTCTTCGACCAGGACGAAGCGCTCGACTTCTACGTCGGCAAGCTGGGCCTGGAGGTGTCCGCCGACGTCGACCTCGGCCCGATGCGCTGGCTGACGGTCCGTCCCAAGGGCCAGCCCGACCGCGAGATACTCCTCGAGCTCGTCGCTCCTCCCAGCGTCGACCCCGACGCGGCCGAGAAGGTCCGCCAGCTGGTGGCGAAGGGCGCGTCGGGCTTCGCCGTCGGCTTCGTGACCGACGACGCTCGCGCCGCCTGCGAGGATCTGAGGGCCAAGGGCGTCACGATCCGCGAGGAGCCGGAGGACCGCCCCTACGGCGTGGACTTCGCGATCCGCGACCCCTTCGGCAACCACATCCGCGTCGTCGAGCTCAAGCCGTTCCAGATGCCCGACGACTGGCACGGCACCGTCGCCGGGCCGGCCTGAGGAACACCACCGCGCTAGGCGCGCCCGCGCGCGCGACGGGGCTCGCCGCCTCCGTGGAGGCGGCGAGCCCACCCTCTACCTTCCAGTCCCTTAAGGTCAGTAGACCGATACCGAGCTACTGCGCAAGCGGTCACCGCGGCCAGCGACCGCCGTACAGGACGCGACTCCCTCGGCCTCCACCCGCCGGAGCCAGTAGCTCGACGACGGGATACAGTCCTTAAGCGCCGCAACGGACCACGTTGGGGGTGGCCCCGGTCGACACGGCGCTTCCGGCCGCTCACAGTCCTACGACCGCTGGCACCCTGACGCGGGCCTAGCCTCCCCCGGCGACCTGGCGCTCCCGCCGCCCGCCTCGCGTAGCATCGAGGCATGGACGACAGGAGCGCCAGCGACGCCCTGCCCGAGCACGTGGCGCACAACCGCGAGTACTGGGACGCGAACGCCTACTGGTGGGCCGAGCGCGGCGAACGCGACTGGGAGCGCGCCGAGCCGGTCTGGGGCATCTGGGGGCTGGCGGAGAGCGAGCTGCGCCTGTTGCCGGACGACATGACCGGCCTGGACGCGGTGGAGCTGGGGTGCGGGACCGCCTACGTCTCGGCGTGGATGGCGCGCCGCGGCGCGCGTGTGGCCGGCATCGACAACTCCGCCAAGCAGCTCGAGACGGCGCGGCGCCTGGCCGCTCGCCACGGGCTCGACCTCACGCTCGTGCACGGGAACGCCGAGGCGACGCCGTTCGAGGACGAGAGCTTCGACTTCGCGATCAGCGAGTACGGCGCGGCCATCTGGTGCGATCCCTACGAGTGGGTGCCGGAGGCGCACCGCATCCTCAGGCCGGGCGGACGGCTGGTCTTCCTCGGCAACCACCCGTTCGCGTCGGTCTGTACGCCGCTCGACGGCGGCGACGTCGGCTACGGCCTGGAGCGCGATTACTTCTCCCTCCGCCGGCTCGACTTCCGCGACGCTGCCGAGCCAGGGGGCGTGGAGTTCAACCTGACCTTCTCGGCCTGGCTCGCGCTCTTCGCGCGCGTGGGGTTCGTGGTCGAGGAGCTGCTGGAGCCTCGCGCGCCAGACGGCGCCACGGGCACCGCGTTCGCGGTGCCGGCCGAGTGGGCCAAGCGCTTCCCCGCCGAGCACGTCTGGAAGCTGCGCAAGCGGTGACCGGCGCCGGGCCGGGACCCGGCCATGCCTCGGCCGGGACGCGCCCTACGGCTCCTCGCGCCGGTAGAGCGCGACGCTGAGCGTGTAGCCCCGCGCCGCGGGGCGGCCCGAGCCCGCGCCGCGCTCGTACCGGTCGAGCACGGCGTAGAGCAGCCGGTGCAGCTCGGCCGCCTCGTCTTCGGTGAGCTCCAGGTCGACGATGTAGTCGATGCCCACGCCGAGCCGCGAGTCCAGCCAATCGAGCCTGGCGACCGGGTCGGCGGCGCTCGCCATCCACGTCTCGCCCTGGTCGTCGCGGAAGAGGAGCTGCCCCGACCAGCCGTGCTCACGCAGCCGCCTGGCCATGGTCCTCACCCGCTCCTCGAGGTGCGGACGCAGCTGCGCCAGCATCCGCTCCTCGAGGCTCGCGAAGGGCGTGAGCTCGTAGGGCACGAAGTAGGCGTCGTGCGCCGAGCGGTACACCTTGATGGGCCTGCCGGGACGCTTGACCTCGCGCACGACCTTCAGCAGGCCCGCGCGCAGGAACTGCCTGACTCGGTAGAGGACGGCGTTCGTGTCGACGCCGGTCTCGCGCGCCGCCGCGGTGACGGTGAGGTCGCGCGCCAGGAACGGCCGGAAGAGCCGCTGGCTGGCGGCGTCGGTGAGGAGCCGCGCCTGCTCCGGGTCGGTCACCGTGGTGAACGCGACGCCCTCCGGTGGCGCCGGCGCCGGCCGCCTCGGCCCCTCGACCCCGGGGCCTAGCGGCCCGTGACCCGCCGGGCCTTCCGACCTACCTGAACCGTCGCCTGCCATTCACGGTAGCGTACCCGCCATCCTCGCCTCGCGATGAAGAGGCTGCCCGTCCGCCCCGCCTACTACCTGGTCACGTCGCTCAACTGGTTCGGCGCCGTGCTGCCCATGACCGTGATGGTGCTGCTGGCGCAGGCCCGGGGCATGTCACTCGCGGAGGTCGGGCTGTTCATGGGCGTCTACTCGGTGGTCGTCGCCGTCCTCGAGGTCCCCTCCGGCGCGTTGGCCGACTCCCTGGGCCGCAAGCGCACCTACCTGCTCGGCGGGGCGGTGGCCGCCGTCGCGCGCGTCGCCGCCCTGCTGGCCTTCGACCTGCCGGGGTTCATGGCGTTCGCCCTGCTGCTCGGCGCCTCGCGGGCGCTCACCTCCGGGGCCCTGGAGGCCTGGTTCGTCGACGCCCTCCAGGAGGAGGACGCCGACGTGGACCTTCAGCCCGCGCTGGCCGCCGCCGGCAGCTACCAGCTGGCCGCCCTGGCCCTGGGCACGCTGGCGGGCGGCGCGCTACCCACCCTGTTCGCCTGGCTGCCCGCCGAGGGGCTCCTCTCGCCGCTGTCCGTGCCGCTCGTGGCCTCGACGGCGCTGCAGGTGCTCGTGTTGGTCGTGGCGGCGGCCGTGATCGTCGAGCGCCGCCAGGCCGGCGCGGCGTCCATGCGTGAGGCCATGGGGCCGCGCGCCTTGGTAGCGCACGTGGGGCGGGCGTTCGCCGCTGTCGCGCGGGCGCCGCGCCTGCGGCTGCTGCTCGTCGCCGACGTCGCCGTCGGGGCCGTGCTGGCCGCCTCGGAGAACCTGTGGCAGCCCTTCTTCGCCGACCGCCTGCCCGGCGGCGGCGCGGCCCTGGCGGCCGGCGACGGCACGGTGGTCCTCGGCGTGCTCCTGGCCGGCTCCTTCGGCGTCGGCATCCTTGGCAACGTCGTGGCCACCCGCCTCTCCGCGGCCATGGGCCGGCGTCACGCCCTCGTGGCCGCGGTGTTCCAGGTGTTCCACGGCGGCGCCTTCGTGCTACTGGCGCTCGTGGGAGGGTTCCTCCCGGCCGCGGCGCTGTTCTGGGCCACGTACCTGGCGCGCTCCGGCTGGGGCTCGCCACACATGGCGCTCTACAACCGTCAGGTCGGCGCTCGCGAGCGCTCGGTGATGCTCTCGGTCCAGTCCCTGGCGTCGTTCCTGGGCGCCTTCGCGGGCAGCGTGGCGCTGGGGGCGGTGGCCGACGCCACCTCGGTGGGCACGGCTTGGGGCGTGGGCGGCGCGCTGGTGGCGGCGACCGCGCTCCTCTACCTCAGGCTCGACAGGGAGGAGAGGCGCACCGTGAGCGCCGGCGAGGCCCTGGCCGGCTAGCGCGGTACGAAGCTGTAGGTCGTCGAGCTCATGTGCTCGTACCCCATGCGCGCCAGCTCCCGCAGCACGTCCATGTCGACGTCGGCGAGCTTGTTCACGTACAGGCACGAGGCGCCCTGCTTGTGCTTGCCCAGGCGCCCCAGCAGCTCCTGCGACCCCGGCGCCGAGTTGAAGCCGTAGAGCACGAGGTTCGCCTTGCGCGGCGCGAAGCCGATCCTGCCCACGTCGCCCTCGCGGCCCGAGGCGTGCCGGTAGTGGTGGTCGCCGAAGCCGACGATCCCGTACGTCCAGACGACCGGCGCCTCCCCCGTCACCTCGCGGAGCAGGCGGACCAACTCCTCGGCGTCGGCGCGGCGCCGGGGGTTCTCGATGCCCTCGAGGAACTCCTCGATGGGCTTGTCGGTGGGCACGAGCTTGAGCTCGGCGTTCTTCTTCTCTGCCATGCCCCAGTATGAAGCCACCCCGTCTCAGGTCGCGCCGGCGGCCTCCGGCTCTGCCTGCAGCACCGCCTGCACCTCCGCCTCCACGCGCACCTTGTTCGCCACCAACACGCCGCCCGTCTCGAGCACCTGGTTCCACTTCAGGCCCCAGTCGCGCCTGTCGATCTCGGTGGACGCCATGAAGCCCACGCGCTCGTTGCCCCACGGGTCCTGCCCGCGCCCCTGGAACAGGACGTCGAGGACGACCTCTTGCACCGTGTCGGCGATCGTGAGGTCGCCCACCATCCGGAAACGCGCGCCCTCCTCGGGCACGGCCCCCATGACCTGCTTGGTGCGGAAGGCGATGACCGGGTGCCGCTCGACGTCGAAGAAGTCGGGGCCGCGGAGGTGGCCGTCCCTGTCCGCCGCGCCGGTGTCGAGGCTCCCGGCCTGGATCGTCACCTCGCACCAGGAGCGGTCGGGGTCCTCCCGGTCCAGGTGGAGGGTGCCCTCGAACTCCTTGAACCGGCCGCGCACCGTGGTGAACATCATGTGCTTGGTCGAGAACTCGATCGTCGAGTGGCTGGGGTCGATGATCCAGGTCCTGTACGCCATGGTCACCCTCCATCCCCGGACTCGTCCGGAGCGTCCACTGTAGGGAGCGACGGCCGTCCCGCCCGTTCTCACCAGGACATGGCCCGCCTTCACATGCCGGCGCCTAGCGTGCCGGCACGGAGGGAGGCGACCATGAACGACACCGCCGCGGAAGACCGCCGCACCGCCTACGCCGAGGGCACGCTCGACGAGGAGCGCTTCGACGACGACCTGAGCGAGGAGCTCGAGGAGGACCTCCTCGAGGAGACGAGCCTGGACGCCGCCGACCCGCTCCACCCCGACTCCGACGAGGCGACCGACGGCCTGGTGGGCCTCACCCCCGACGACCTGCCCGACTCGCCGAACGAGGACATGAGCAACCTCGCCTCCCCGCGCTCCGACGTGGACATGCAGCGCCTCTCCGACGACGACGACCTCGACCCCTCGGGGAGCGTCACGTTCCAGCCGCACATGCGCGGTGTCTACGAGGCGATGGCGCGCCGCGACGACCTCGCCCGCCGTCTCGACGAGCTGCTGGTGGAGGTGCAGGAGTGGGCCGAGGAGGACGGCTCCGAGGAGGCCCGGGACATCCTCGAGACGCTGGAGGACCTCTCCGAGCGTCTCGGCGAGCCCCCGGAGGACTCGGACACCTGATACGGTGACCTCGTCAGCGTCCAGCATGGCGAGGTGACCGTATGGCCGAGCAGCAACCGCACCCTTGGCTCAGGGGTCCTGTCGACGGCGTCCCGCGTGAGCTGCAGCCCGTGGCGCACGCCCTCGTCCAGACGCGCGAGGAGGTCGACGAGTTCACCGCCGGCTTCCCCGACGACCTGCTGTGGGAGGGGGTCGCGGGTCTGGCCCCCGTGGGCTACCACCTGAAGCACATCGCCGGCGTGATCGACCGGCTCTTCCTCCAGGCCGAGCTCGGCACCGTGACCGACGAGATGCGCCGCGACCTCGAGGTCGAACGCGCGCACGGCCAGCCGGCCGGCGCGACGACCGCCCAGCTGGTGCGGGCCGTGCACGAGACGGTGGGCCGCGCCCTGGACCAGCTCAGGCGCACCGAGCCGTCCACGCTCTACGACCACAGGCCCGTGGGTTCGAAGAAGCTCCCCTCCACCGTGGCCGGCATGCTGTTCCACGCCGCCGAGCACGCCCAGCGCCACTGCGGCCAGCTGCTCGTGACCACGCGGGTCGTGTTGGAGAGGCACCGGGACTAGCGGAGCGGCCCGCCCGAAGGACGACCTGGCGTCTGGCTCGTGGCGCTCCCGGCGGCCGTGCCGCGCGTGGGCCTACTCCTCGCCGAAGAAGCGCCGCCGGGCCCGCTCGTCGCTGGGACCGTCGGGACCCAGGCCCACCACGTCCGGCGCGCGCGTGGGGTCGGCGACGAAGAGCGGCAGCGCGCGCTCGCGCAGCGCGTCGGCCTCCGGCCCGGGCGTCCTGAACAGCGTGGTCAGCCAACCGGTCTGGCGCCGCAGCGAGCCGTAGTAGCCGTCGTGCCGCCGGGCGTACGCGCGCGCCGCCGTCACCGGGTCGTCGCCGCCCAGCACCGCCTCTGCGAGAGTCCTCGCGTCGCGCCAGGCCAGCGCCAGCCCGCAGCCCCAGTTCGGGTCGCTGGTGGCCGCGGCGTCGCCGACGAGCGTCACGCCGTCGCGGTACGGGGACGGAGCCCAGACGTCGGCGCCGGGGAACTCGGCGAGCGGGCCCGCCAGCCGCGCGCCGTCGAACCACCCGGCCGGGGTCCCCGCGGCCACGGCCGTGGCCACGAACTGCTCCAGGGCGGCGCTGCCGCTGAGGTTCCGGCGTCCGGCCGCCACGTGGTAGCCGGCGTAGACACGGTGTCGCCCGCGCCCCACCGGCACCGCCATCCCCAGCTCGCCGCCCGTGGGCCGCATGAACACGTACGCCGAGTCGGCCGGAACGCCGGCGCCCTCAAGCAACGCCCCGGCCAACACCAGCGCCTCCCGCTCCCGCTCGACGGCGAAGCCCGCCGCGCGCCTGACGACCGAGTCGCGGCCGTCGGCGCCGACGACCAGCCGCGCCTCATGACGGCGCTCGCGCCGGGCCTGGCCCTCGCGCGCCACGACGACGGGCTCGGGGCCGGGCTCCATAGACGTCACCGTAGCGCCCCGGAGGACCTCCGCCCCGGCGGCCGCGGCCGCCGACAACAGGAGCTCCTGCACCTCGGGGTGGTGGAAGCTCAGCACCGGCTCGCCCGACGGCGTGGACGCGCGCAGCTCCCTGCGTCGGGCGGGCAGGGGCGCGATCGTCGTGGTCCAGGCCTCCACCCGGGTCACGGCGGGGGCGACGTGCTCCAGCAGCCCCAGCCGCCTCCCCTCGGCCACGCCCCAGGGGTAGACGAGCTCGCCCCTCACGCGGTCGCGGAACTCGCGCTCGCGCTCCAGGACCAGCACGGCCACGCCACCGCGCGCGAGGGCCAGGGCGAGGGAGGCGCCGGCGAAGCCGCCGCCGACGACGATGACGTCATGTCCGGGCACGGACAACACTTAGCACGGCCGCGGTGCCGCCGGGGCGCGGCCGACGCGACGCGTGCGGCACGGAGCGGGCGACGCGACGCGTGCGGCACGGAGCGGGCGCGGCGAACGGCGGGGCGGGAACGAAGACGGCGCCCGCACGAGACCCGCGCGGGCGCCTGTCTGCTTCCGGGCCGCCTGACGGCTACCCGCGCGAACGGCCGGTCAGTAGCGGTCCCTGTCGGTGGGCCCGCCCGGCTCGATGCGGTCGGTCTCGGTCCTCACCGTCGTGGCAGGGCCCTGACGGTCGGCCGCGCGCTCGGCCTCGCCGCGCATGCGGTCGCGCTCGGCATCGGCGACGGAGCGGTCGGCCGGGTCGTGCCAGCCCGACGTCACCGCGCCGCCCTCGGCCATCTCCTTGAAGCGCTGGAGGTCGCCGCGCATGCGGCCGTTCACGAGCCCGAGGGCGGTGCCCACGTTCTCGACGAAGCCCTCCGGCTCGTACTCCACGTGCAGGTGGATGCGCGTGGTGTTCTCGTCCACCTTGTCGAAGCGCACCTCACCCGCGTTCCTCGCGCCCACGACGCTCTCCCAGGCGATGCGGGTGTCGGGCTCGTCGGCCACGACGCGAGCCTCCCACTCCTCGTCACGCCCGGCGATGTTCGCGCGCCAGTAGAGGCGGTCGGCGCCCTCGCGACGTACCTCCTCCACGCCCTCCATGAAGGCGGGGAAGCGTTCGAACTGCCGGAACAGGGCGTAGGCCTCTCTGACGGGCACGTGCACGTCGATCGACTCGTCGAATGCAGCCATGGTCGGGACTCCTCTCGCCGGCGATGCTAGGGAGCGCGGAGATGGGAAACGTCAGCCTCACCTGAGAGCGGTGCGATGTGAACGGGCCTATCGGGGAGCGGCGCAGCCGCTCACTGGCCTCTAACGCGGCCCGCCCGGGAGCGGCGCATAGTCGGGCGAGCGCGCCCCTGGCGTGGCGAAGGAGGTCGGCTGTGGCAGCGAACGATGACGGCGAGGCCCCCACCGGCACCGCCGGCGTGCGGGCGTCGCGCGAGGAGCCGCCGCCCCTGCCTGAGCCTCCGGAGGTCGAGAGGCGCGTCCGCCTGGTCCCGACGCAGGTGGCCGGGCTCGTGATGGTCGGCCTCATGCCCTTGCTCTCCTTCTTCGGCCTCTTCGGGCTGGGCGTCGGGAACGTCGAGGCGCGAGGCGAGCTCGTGACCGTACGGGCCCAGCACCCCACGGTCCACCGCCTGAAGGTCCGCCGCCCCCTCGTGCTCCTCGTGACGAACGCTTCGGGCGCCGCGCTGCCCGCCGTGGAGCTGCGGCTCTCACGCGGCTACGTGGAGGCGTTCTCCGACGTGAGCTTCACGCCCGCGCCCGACGCCATCGAGCCCGCGGCCTACGTGTTCGTGGTCACCGGCCTGGCCCCCGGCGAGACGAGGGTCGTGTCGGGCGAGATGCAGGCGAACGACTACTGGCGCCACGAGGCGACGCTCTCGTGGCGCGTGCTGGACGAGGCCGGCGCGGCGCTGGGCGGGGGCGAGCTGGCGTTCGGCACGTTCGTGTGGCCGTGAGGAGGCTGCCGTGGAGAGCGTGGTCCGCGTGGCGATCGTC
>CAZGXF010000066.1:0-13728 GCA_964529575.1 uncultured bacterium | reverse complement strand
ACGCCCGCGCCGAGGAGCCAGTAGGCCCAGGCTGATAGCGCCGTCGTGGACGGGTCGACGAGCACCGACAGCCCGCCCGCCGCCAGGAAGCCGACCACGGGCAGGGTAAGGCGGGCGGCGCGGCGCTCCCTGGTGAGCAGCGCGAGCGCGGCCGCCAGGGCAGCCCCCGCCAGCGGTGACGCATGGACGGCACCGGGCAGGAGCGCCAGCGCGGCCGCGCGAAGGGCGGCTCCGGCCGTCACGGCGTCTCCGCGGACAGCGGCTCTAGGCGCACGTCGCGCAGCACGAGGTTGCGGTCCTGTGGCGGCTCGTACAGGTCGTTGTTGAAGGCGATCACGAGCCAGCCGGGCCGCTCGACGGGCAGCGACAGCGTCACGGTCCCGTCGACCGGCTCGTCGAAGAGCGGTTCCGACCCCAGGTGCACCGACAGCCGCGCCCCGACGCCCCGCGCCGCCGTTCCCTCGGCTGCCAGGGAGAGGACGGACGGCTCGCAGACCAGCGCCCGCAGGAACGAGTTCGAGTTCATCCTCACCTGCTCGAGCGAGGGGACCGGCTCGCCGTTCGCGCTCAAGAAGCCCGTGGGGAGGCAAGGGCTCGGCGCGGCCGCTGCCTGGAGTTCAGGTACCTCGGCGGGCCGGCCGTCGAGCCACAGCGAGGCCAGCACGACCGCCGCGGCGACCAGCGCGCCGGCGACCGAGAGCCGCCGGCTCGGGCGCCCGCCGCTGGTCCGAAGCTCGCCTCTGCTCACTCGGCCTCGCTGGGCGCCGGCAGCACGGACACGGGTCGCGTCCACACGGCGACCACGGCGCCCGACGGGTCGTCGGCCCGGAAAGCGCGCAGCTCGACCGTCGCAGGCTCGCCGGAGCGGGCGAAGCTGACCGACCCCAGCGAGCGCCACACCTCCTGGGGCCCCTCGAGCGTGAGCCACAGCGACCGCGAGCAGCGACCGGCCTGGCAGGAGTAGGTGCCCAGTTCGTAGCGACCCTCCGGCACCAGCACGCCGCCGTAGACCGTGACCCTCTCGTCGGCGACGACGCTCTCCGGAGCCGTCAGTGCCAGGAGCGAGGGGGCCGCGACCTGGACCTCGCGCCTACCCCACGCGAGCAGCCCGATGACGAGGGCCGCGGCGAGGAAGGTGAGGAGGGCCGGGTAACGCATGTGAGCAATCTAACAACGGGCTGAATCGGGGTCAGGAGGAGCCGGGAAGGTGTCTCGCCCCCTCGTAATCATCCGCTGAACCGTTATACGTTCATGCGGTCGGCCCATCTCGGGCCAGGGGCGGATGGCAGCGGGCCGCGCTGCCACCGGGAATACAGACTCGGGGGAGCCTTGGATACCTCATCGAGCTACCGGCCCGGTTCGTCAGAGCCGGTGCCTCCACAGTCAGTCAGCCTGTCAAGGATGGGGGCCACAGTACCGATCGCGTTCGCTGCTCCCTCGGAGGGCGCGGCAGCGTTCGCCGGCGTCGGCGCCGTGTCGACGAGGAAGGTCGGCGCGGGCTCGAGCTGGCCGACGAGGGCCAAGCTCGACAGGCCGTCGCCGTGGCTGACGCGCACGATGCTCGCCGCCTCGGACCTGGTGAGCGCGTTCCTCGCCCTGTACCTGGCGGGTGCCCTGTGGCACCTGGTTCAGCCGGCCGCCGACCTGAGGTCGTACCTGCATTTCTGGCCCCTCCTGCTCAGCGTTCCGGTCGGTTTCACGTTCATGGGGCTCTACCCCGCTGCCGGCGTGAACGTGGTCCAAGAGTTCCGCCGATCCTCGCTCTTCGTCACCGCGATGTTCGGCACCGTCGTCGCCGTCCTGTTCCTCACCGGCGACCTGGCGGTCGCCTCTCGCGGCTTCTTCGGGCTGGCGTGGCCGTTCACGGTCGCCGCGGTGCCGTTGAGCCGTGCGGTCACGCGCCACCTCTGCGCGCGGCGCACCTGGTGGGGGCTGCCCGCCGTGGTGCTGGGGGCCGGGAAGACCGCGGAGCTCGTGGTGAACCGCGTGCTGGCTAACCCCGGCCTGGACCTGAAGGTCCTCGCCTGCTTGGACGACGACCCTACGAAGCTGGGGTCCCATGTGGAGGGCGTGCCCGTGGTCGGGCGGGTGTCCGACGCCGCCGCGCTGCAGCGGCGCGTGAACGCCGCCTACGCCATAGTCGCGATGCCTGGCGTGGAGCCGAGCCAACTCGCCCACGTGCTGCAGGCCCACGCCAGCGTCTTCCCTCACGTGGTCGTGGTGCCCAACACGTTCGGCATGAGCAGCGTGGGCGTGGGAACGCGCGACTTCGGCGGCGTGGTGGCCCTCTACAACAAGCAGAACCTCCTCATGCCGCACAACCGCGCGCTGAAGCACCTGATCGACGTCGCCCTGATGATCCCCCTCGGGCTCGTGGCGCTGCCGATCATCGCTCTATGCGCCTTGGCCGTGTACCTGGTGGACCGGGGCAACCCCTTCTACACGCAGGAACGCGAGGGGATGGGCGGCAAGCCGATCCACGTGCTGAAGCTGCGCACCATGCGCCGCGACGCCGACGCGTTCCTGCAGCGCTACCTGGCCGAGAACCCCGAGGCGAAGGCCGAGTGGGAGAAGCACTACAAGCTGACCCACGACCCGCGCATCCTGCCGGTCGTCGGCCACCTCTTCCGCCGCACCAGCCTCGACGAGCTGCCCCAGCTCTGGAACATCGTCAAGCGTGAGATGAGCTTCGTGGGACCCAGGCCGTTCCCCTACTACCACCTCGCGGGTTTCGGTCCCGAGTTCCGGCACCTGCGCGCTTCGGTGATGCCTGGCCTCACCGGCTACTGGCAGGTCACCGACCGCAGCGACGCCGACCTGGAAGCCCAGGAGCAGCTCGACAGCTACTACATCCGCAACTGGTCGCTGTGGATGGACGTCTACATCCTGGCCCGGACGCCGTGGGCGGTGCTGTTCGGGAAGGGCGCCAGGTAGGTCGACCGCAGCGAGCGGGTGATGAGGCCCGATAGGGCGTCCGCTGCTCCGTGATGATGGCTGGGCAGGTCCTTCGGGCGGGGCGCTTCGGACCGACGCGTACGCGATCGTCGCCTCGGTCAGTTCGGGCTCGAGGCGGCGACCGCCGATCTCATCAACGCCGTGAGCTCCGCCACGACCTCGGCCGGCGCCTCTCGCAGCGGGAGGCGCGTCGGCCCGCAACGCACGCCGGAGGCGTTCATGGCGGCCTTCAGGGCGGGGAGGCCACCTCGCGAGACGACGGCGTTGATGAGCTCCGATAGCCGCTGCTGGACCTCCTGGGCCCGGCCCAGCTCGCCTGCCCGGAAGGCCGTCAGGACCTCCAGGGCCTCGGCGGTGAGGAAGTTGTAGGTGCTGCCGACCGCCCCGTTGGCGCCCGCGGAGAGCCCGCTGAGGAGCATCTCGTCGACGCCGTACAGGAGCGTCACGTCGGGGCCGTACCTAGACGCGCACAGGCTCAGGTCGTAGACCCTCGTGTCGGAGAACTTGACGCCGCAGAACGTAGGTACGGACTCCAGGCAGAGCTCCACCAGTGCCGTGAGGCTGACCTCGACCGAGGTCTTGGCCGGTATGTGGTAGTAGAAGAAGTCCGTCTCCGGGGCTGCCGAGGCCACGGTGCGCGCGCACTCTACGATCGTGCTCACGTCCGTGGGTCGGAAGTAGGTCGGCGGTATCGCCGAGATCGCGTCGGCCCCCACCGAGGCGGCGTGATGTGCGAGGTCGCGGGCCTCGGCCAGGCTCTCGTGGCCCACCTGGACGATGACGGGAACGCGTCCCGCGGCGGCGCGCACGAACTCGGCGGCGACCGCCTTGCGTTCGGCCGAGCTGAGCGAGAACCCCTCGCCCGTGCTCCCGCATACGTAGAGGCCTTGCACCCCGCGGCTCAGCAGCGCCTCGGTCATCGGCGCGATGAGCGACAGGTCCACCTCGCCGCTCTCCTTCATGGGGGTGAAGGTGGCAGCCACGAGACGCGCGTACTTGCCTAGCGCCGGCTGGCTACCCGTCACTAGCTGACCACCCCGTGGGCCTCGGGTGACCCGGACGCGTCGGAACCGACCAGCTGAGGCACGTCCAGGGGGACGCCTCGGCGCAGCGAGCGCAGGCCGGTCTCTGCGACCGCGATCGCGGCGCGAGCGGCGCTGCCGTCGAACAGGGGGCGTCTTAGCGGCGACACCTCGGCTCCTCTCAGGACGTCGTTGAAGTAGGTGAGCTCGGCAACGAGTGCGCGGTGGAGGTAGAGAGGCGGTACGTCCGTCGGGCGGCCGTACGTGCTCCCGCCGTGGGTGCGGCGGAACAGCGCTAGCAGCGAGTCCTGGCTGTCCGGGTCGTCGAACAGCGGGAAGCGCTTGCGCTCCCGCCCCGGGCGGACCAGCTCGACGTACGCCTCCTTGTGGCTCATGACGATTGCGCCTTCCGTTCCGCCGATCTTCAGGAAGTGCTCGCCCAGGTGGAACGCGCTGCCGTACTGCATGGTTCCAAGCGCGCCCCGCTCGAACTCGAGCGTCAGGAGGATGACGTCGTCCTCGTCCCCGAACCCGCTGCCCTGGTGCGCGAGGTTGCCCCCCGCCGCGTACACGCGGGTGGCCGGGCCGACGAGCCACTGCAGGAGGTCGATCTCGTGGATGTGGTGGAAGAGATGGCCTCCGGAGCGCTCCTGGCGCTTCTTCCACGACACCTGCGGTTGGGGGTCCTCCCAGCCGGTGCGCTCCACGTGCGCCACGAGCGGTCGGCCGATCGCGCCCTCGTCGATCCAGCGCTTCATGAGGAGGACGCCGTCGTAGAAGTGCATCATGTGGCCGACCATGAGCGTCACGCCAGCCGACCTGCACGCGGCGAGCATCGCGTCGGTGTCCGCCAGGGAAAGGGCGAACGGCTTCTCGCAGAAGACGTGCTTCCCGGCGCCCGCCGCCTTCGTCACGGGCTCGCGGTGAGCGTCGTTCGGCGACGCCACGATGACCGCGTCCACGTCGGAACGCGCCACGAGGTCGTCGATGGAAGCCGCCACGTCGCAGCCAAGGGCGGCGGACACGCGCTCCGCCCCGGCTCCGGTGGCGCTGTGGACCGCCACCAGCCTCGCGCCGTCCAGCGAATCGATGACGCGAGCCTGGGCCGCGCCGATGTATCCGCAGCCCGTGATCCCGTACCCAACCACTTCTCTCACAAGGCGTCCTCTCTCACCGTTCGCCCGGCGTCGATCTCCTGAAGCGTCCTGTGGACGCGCAGCGCGTCCACGCCTACTGCCAACTCTCCTGGCTCGCCGCCCTCGATCCAACGCAGGAAGGCTGCCCACTCGTGCGCGAAGGGCTCGGCGTACGTGCTGGGCGGCAGCACGACGTGGCGCGGCGCCCGGTCTGTGTTGACCAGGAGAGTCGCCGGTCTGCAAGCGATCACGTGGCCCCGGTCCCCGACGACCTGGAGCACCGTGTCGTTCGCCCCGCCCAAGGACGGGAAGCCATCCACCCAAGAACCGGTCACGACGGCGTCCTGGCCGCTCGCGTATCCGACGTGGACCGTGGCGCGACGGACCTCGTTGGTCACGTGCAGCCGCACCGGCTCCGCGCCGAGGTACCAGCTCGCCAGGTCGAGCCCGTGGATGAGCAGCTCGTTGGCTATGCCATGACGCAGCACCCATGGCTGAGGCGGCACGGGCTGGTGCTGGGTGATCACCACGCGTTTGGGCTCGCCGATCACGCCCTCGTCGATGACCCTCTTCACCTCGCTGAAGATGGGCTCGAAGCGCATCTTCAGGCCGATGGCGAGCTTCAGACCCGCTCGGCCTGCCGTACGGACCATCGTCTCGGCGCCCTCCAGGTCGAGCGCCAGGGGCTTCTCGCAGAGGACGTGCTTGCCGGCTTCGAAGGCTCGCAAGGCCAGAGGGAGATGGAACTGCGACGGTGAAGAGATGCCGACAGCCTCGACGTTCGGCTCGGAGCCCAGCATCTCCTCCAACGAGGCGTAGGCACGAGCGCCCAAACGCTGCGCGAGGTGCGTGCGGGCACCCTCGTCCGGGTCGACCACCGCGGCCACGGGCGCTCCAAGCTCGGAGAGGACCTCGGCGTAGACGCGGCCGATGAAGCCGCACCCGACGATCGCGACGACCGTCACCGCGGCACCGCCTTTCGCCACCGCAGGGCCTCGCTCTCGACCACCTCGGGGTTGGCGATGCCGCGCGGCAGCTCGCCGGCAACGAGCCTCCGCAGGTCGGCGACGGTGCTGTCCGCCAAGAGCCTCAGCGTGCGGGGCGTGTTGCCCGTCATGTGCGGCGTGACCAGGCAGTTGGGGGCGTGCAGGAGCGGGTGATCGGCGATGTCCGGCTCGCTGTCGAACACGTCGACGGCGGCACCGGCGATGGTGCCCGCGTGGAGGGCCTCCGCCAGGGCCAGGTTGTCCACGAGCTCCCCTCTAGCCGTGTTGATCAGGTACGCGTGCCGCTGCATGAGCTCGAGCTCGCGCCTACCCACGATGTGCCGCGTCTCCGGCGTGAGCTTGGCGTGCAGCGAGACGATGTCGCTCCGCCACAGCAGCTCGTCGAGCGGAACCGTGACGACGCCTTCCGGGGGCTCCGTGACGTACGGGTCGTAGGCGAGCACGATCGCGCCTAGGAGGTTCAGGACGTGCGCCAGCCCGGCGCCGATGAAACCGAGCCCTACGAGGCCGACGACGGAGTCACGTAGGTCGAAGCCCGGCGCGGGGAACAGCATGCCGCGGCCCAGGCCGACGTTGTAGCTGACGGGGATGCGGCCCGCCCTCAGCTCGCGTTCGAACATGGGCACCTTGCGGGCCATGACGATCATGTAGGCCAGGGTCAGCTCGATCACGGAGGTGTGGTGGAGGCCCGGCTGGTTCACTACGATGACGCCGGCGCGCGTCGCCGCGGCCAGGTCGATGTTCAGCACCTCCACGCCGACCCTGAACAGCGCGATCAGGTCGCGGTTGGCTTCGAGGTACGCCTCGTCCGCGCCGGTCGCCCACTCGGTGATCACGAAGTGAGCGTCTGGCGCCGCCTCCTGCAGCGCCCGGGGGCTCAGGTGCTCGGGCTCGTCGTGGAGCGTGACCGTCGCGAACGACCGCAGCTCCTCGAGCGACGACGCGGGGAAGAAGTGCTTCCGGTCGGCCGGCGTATGCGTGAGGAAGACCCTCGGGTTCACACGGCCACCCCGCGCCACAGGGAACGCAGTGCGGCCAGCTCATGGGCCAACCCGGTCTCGGAGTCGGGCAGCTCCTCCGGGTGCCAGCGCTTCTCGAACTCGGTGGAGAAGAAGCCGTCGTACCCGCTGGCGAGGAGCAGGGGCATCAGCTTGCCCCACGGCACGTCGCCCTCGCCCAGCACCTTGGGGAGGTGCTTCCTGTCGCCCAGCACCTTCAGGTCCTTGAAGTGGACGTGCCGGATGTACGGGAGCTGGCGTTCGAGCGCGGCCTCGGGGTCGCCTTCCCCGAGCATCAGGAGGTTCGCGGGGTCGTACGTGATGCCCATACCGGGGCCTACCGCCTCCACCAAGCGGACCGTGTCGGTCGAGGTGACGGCGTGCGAGCCGATGTGGTTCTCCACGTTGAGGCTCACGCCGGCGGCGGACGCTTCCTCGGTCAGGCGCTTCAGGCTGCTGACGAGCCGCCCGAACCGCGCCTCACCCTCGTCCGGCGCGGGCTCGTTGCCCGCCCACAGCCTGACGTTGGAGCAGCCCAGGCGGGCGGCGAGCGCGATGCACGCGGAGACCTCGGCCTCCGCCTCGCGCCGCTCGGCCGCGTCCTCCGAGTCGAAGTCCTTGGCGTAGGGCGTGACCTGCGCGACCGCCAGCCCCAGCTCGCGGAGGCGCCGCTCGAGGCGCGGGACCTCCTCGGCGAACATGCTGGGGTGCAGGGCGCACAGGTAGGTCTCGGTGTAGAGCACTTCGACGCCGTCGAAGCCCAGCCGGGCGTACAGGTCCAGTGCTTCGAAGAGGTCGAGGTGGGGTGTCGACATGGTGTGCGCTGCGGCTCTCATGGAATCCTCCCGGTCAGCCCTTGACCGCACCCGCGGTCAAGCCGGTCACGAAGTGGCGCTGCAGGAAGAGGAAGGCGGCGAGGATGGGGAGCACCATCATCGAGGTGCTCGCCAGCAGCTCCGCCCACCGCATCAGCTCACCGCCGACCATGCGGTAGAGCCCGATCGACAGCGTCTGGTTGTTCTGTGAGTTCAGCAGCACGAGGGCGTAGAGGAACTCGTTCCATGCGTGGATGAAGGTGAAGATCGCCGCCGCGGCCAGGCCAGGTCGGGCCAGCGGCAGGACGATGCGCCAGAAGACGCCGAAGTTGCTGGCGCCGTCGATGAGCGCGGCCTGCTCGAGCTCCTGGGGGACGCCCTGGAAGTAGGCCGTGAGCATCCACATGCAGAACGGGAACGAGAACGTCAGGTACGTGATGATCAGGCCCGTGAACGAGTTCGCCAGGCCCATGCGGACCATGGTCACGAACAGGGGGACGACCAGGAGGATCTGCGGGAAGATGTAGGCCAGCAGGACGCTCCTGGAAACGAGCAGCCGGCCGCGGAACCGCATGCGCGCCAGGCTGTAACCCGCCATCGCACCGAGCGCGACCGTGATGGCGGTGGTGATCGTGGAGACCACCAGCGAGTTCCGGAACATGCGCAGGAACGGGCTGCTGCGGAGCACGGTGGCGTAGGAGCCGAGGTCGAACGAGGTAGAGAAGAGCTTCGGGGGCGTCGCCGTCAGCTCCACGTACGGCCGGACCGACGAGGCGAGCATCCAGTACAGCGGGAAGACCGAGAAGAGAGCGAACGTCACCAGTCCGGCGTATACGAGCGTCCGCTGGGTCCGGGTGAGCCTCACTTCAGCCGTCCCTCTCCGCGCCGGATACGCGGAAGTAGACCGCGGCGAAACCGATCAGCACGACCAGTAGCAGCACGGCGATGGCGCTGGTCTGGCTGATGAACCCGATGTCCCAGCCGATGCGGTAGGCGTAGATGGGCAGCGTCTCCGTGGCGCCGCGCGGCCCTCCGCCGGTGAGCAGATAGATGAGGTCGAAGGCGTTGAACACCCAGATAGTCCGCAGGACGACGAGGATCCCGAGGATCTTCTTGATCCCCGGGAGGATCACGTGTCTGAGCGTCTGGAGGGGCGAGGCTCCCTCGATGCGAGCGACCTCGAAGTGCTCGGCCGGGATAGCCTGCAGGCCCGCGAGGAGCCCTAGGGCGAAGAGCGGGTACCCGAACCAGACGTTCACCAGGACCGCCACGGCCATGGAGTACTGCTGGCTGCTGAGCCACGCGACGGGCTGGTCGATGAGCCCGACGCCCATGAGCATGAAGTTCACTACGCCGTAGACGCTGTTCAGCATCCAGCGCCAGACGAGCGCGATCGTGACGGTCGGGAAAGCGTAGGGGACGATCATCGCCAGGCGGAACACGACCTGGCCGGGCACTTTGGCGTTCAGTAGCAGGGCCGCCGCCAGTCCGAGCACGACCTGCAGGACGATCGAGGAGACGGTCCAAACGACGCTGTTGCCGAGCGCCCTGTAGAACGCGGGGTCGGCGAAGGTGAGCTCGTAGTTCTCGAGGCCGATCCACTCCGCGCCCGGGTAGACGAGATGCGCGTCGGTGAAGCTGTTCCAAAGGTTGCTGAGTACCGGGTACGTGAGCGTGACGGCGAGGACGAGCATCCCAGGCAGCAGGAAGAGCGCTCCCAGGTGCCGGTCGAGGAGCTCGCCGAACCGCCGTAAAGGGTTCGCCGGGACGACCGACCGTTCGGTGGATATGGCCTCTTGCACCCCTGGTCCTAGGCGGGGCGTCGCAGGCCTGCGACGCCCCGGTCGCAAGTACGTCAGCGCCTACGGGCGCGCTCGCGGTCGATGAGGACCTGAAGCTCGGCCGCGGTCGCGGCCACCGCCTCGGCCACGGGAGTGCCGTCTACGACGATCTCTTGCATCATGTTCTCGAAGATGCCGGTCTTCAGGAGGCCCGCGTACGGGTTCGGCCCGCCGGTCATGCCTATGGCGCCGCCTTCGCGGATGCCTTCGAGCGTGATCTCCACGCCCTCGCGGAAGCGCTCGATGTCGGGGTGGTCGAAGAAGGGGCCGTCCTCGACGGCCGTGGCCGCGGTCACCGGGAACTGGCCCGCAGGGATGGTGTGGAGGAACTCCACGTAGCGCTCGTCCTCGTAGAGGAAGCGGATGAACTCGTCGGCGATCTCCTCGTTCGGGCCCTTCATCTTCACGATGCTGATGACGTCGGTGAACCAGCCCGTTTGGTCGTTCAACGGAGGGGCGGCCACGCCAAGGGCGCCAGCCTCGTAGAGGTCCGGGCGGTCGTTCTTCAGCGAGCTGGCCACGAACAGTGTGTCGAAGACCATGGCCGTGCGGCCCCCCGTGAAGAGGTCGTACATGCTGCTGTGCAACGCCAGGTCGAACGCGCCCTCGGGCGAGCCGGCCTCGTACATCGCCACGAGCTGCTCCACCGCCTCGATCGTCTCGGGGGAGTCGAAGACGACGTTGCCCTCCGCGTCGAGGAAGTCGGCACCGTTGGACCGCATGAATAGGTGGAGGTAGATGGTGGCTCCCCAGTCGGTGGGGCTCCACATCTGCACCATGCCGTACGTTTCGGGCGGGTCGTTGAGGGCGCTGATGACCTCGAGGTACTCGTCCCAGGTGCGGGGCGCCTCTAGGCCCGCGGCGTCGAGGATGTCCTTCCTGTAGAGGAGCAGGCGCGTGTGGGCGTAGTAGGGGAGGCTGATCAACTGGCCCTCGTAGCGGTGGAACCGGTCGAGGAGGCCCTCCGAGACGAAGAACCCCGGTCCGCCGAGCGTCTCGACCAGAGGTTCCAGGGGCTGCGTTATGCCTGCCTCCCACATGTCCACGGCCACATCGGGCAAGGCGATGCTCACGTCGGGGAGCGCACGCGCGGCGGCGGCGCTGGTCCACTTGGCCGCCATCTGCGTCCACGGGACCACTTCGAGGTTCACCTTCACGCCCGTCTGCGCCTCGAAGTCCGCAGCGACCTGCTCCATGTACTGGATGCGGACCGGCTGGGTGAACGAGTGCCAGAACGTGATCTCCTGGGCGACCGCGCTGCTCAGGGCGAGCAGGGCGGCCACCACGGCCAGGACCTTCATGGGTGCTGTGCGCATCACTTCCTCCCTTTCCCCCCAGCTCGAGGACTGAGACGTTCGTAGATGCCGTCGTAGTGCCGGTCGATGGTCGTCTTAAGGGCAGCCGCGTCGCGCCGCTGCAGGGCGTCGAGGATCGCTTCGTGCCACTCGTAGGTCGACCAGGGGTTCGGGTCCTCGATGTCGGTGTTGGCGGCGGTGCGATGGTGGGTGAGCCAGAAGATGTCGATCAGCTTGGTCAACACCCTGTTGCCGACGCGGGTGTAGAGCTCGCGGTGGAACGCCCGGTCCTGCTCGGGGAAGCTCTCCCCCGCGCTCGCCTTGGCGCGCATCTCGTCGAGCACGACCCTGAGCCTGGCGACCTGCTCGTCGTCGACGAGCTCGACGACCTTCTCCACCATGCCTAGCTCCAGCAACCGCCTCACCTCGAGGAGGTCGGAGAGCTCGCTCAGGTCGCTCTGGAGGCCGTAGGGCAGGTTCTCGAGGATGACGTCGAAGTTGAAGTCGCCCACGAACAAGCCCGTTCCGCGCTTGGTGACGACGACACCGAGCGTCTCCAGCGCCTTGATGGCCTCACGCACCGAGTTCCTACTGATGCCCAGCTGCCTGGCCAAGGCGCCCTCCGGCGGCAGAGGCGCGCCGGGCATGAGCTGGTTCCGGACGATGTAGTCCTTGATGCTCTCCTGGGCCTGTAGGTAGATGGAGCTCCGCTCGACCGGCTCCAAGCTCGCTGCGGTCGTGCGCCCTGACGTGCTCAAGGGCCCTCCTCTCGGCCCCGACTGGTGGCGAGGCGCGTCACCGGTCACCGGGGCTCCGGTCGGTGTGATCGCCTACCAGTGGGCAGGTCCTTTCGAGGTGCTGAGACGGTACGGTAGTTGTAGGATATCTGTCAAGGGATATCAGACCTCAGTCGACGTGAGGTGGCCGGAGTGCTAGAGCGTCTGCGCAGCGGGCTCGTCGTGTCATGTCAACCGGTCAGGGGCGGGCCCCTGGACTCGGCGGACGTCGTGCGTCGCTACGTGGAGGCCGCGGCGGGAGCGGGAGCAAGCGGGGTGAGGATCGAAGGGGTCCGCGACATCGCTGCTGTCGGGAAGGGGGCCGGACTACCTGTGATCGGGTTGGTGAAGCGCGAGGGCGCCCCCGGCGAGGCGATGATCACCGCGACGGTGCGCGACCTCGAGGTCCTGCTCGCCACCGACGTCGACGTGGTCGCCTTCGAGGCCACGGCGCGGCGTTCCGAGCTGGAGCCGACCGAAGCCGTCACCAGGATCCATGACACCGGGAAGCTGGCGATGGCGGACGTGTCCACGTTCGAGGAGGGCGTATTGGCCTGGCGGGCCGGCGCCGACCTGGTGGGCACGACCCTGAGCGGCTACACGCCGCACAGTCCCGCCGGGGACGGCCCGGACCTCGACCTCGTGGGTTCCTTGGCACGAGCCGGCGTTAGGGTCATGGCCGAGGGCAGGCTCAACACCCCGGCCGACGCCGCGGCGGCGCTGCGCGAGGGCGCGTACGCGGTGACCGTGGGGTCGGCCATCACGCGGCCCGAGCACGTCGTCGGCTGGTTCGTGGCGGCCATGAAGGCGGCGGGCTCCGCTGGTGCCGGCTGACCGCATATGACGTGCCGCCGCGCGGAGCAAGAGCGACCGGAGGGCGCGGGCTGGCCACCGGTCCTCGCCGTTGACGTAGGCGGTAGCAAGGTCGCGTGCGCGGTGGTCGACGGCCTCCGTGTCGAGCACAGGCGTGTCGTCCCCACCCCTCATCCCGCCACCCCAGCCGCGGTGACGGCCGCGATCGAGGAGCTGGTGGCGTGGGCGTGCGAGCGGGTGGGGCGCGAGCAGCTGCGCGGCGTCCCCTTGGGCGTGGCTTCCGCTGGCGTCGTGCGCGACGGGCTCGTGACGGCGATGAACCGGGAGACGCTCCCAGGCTGGGAGGACTTCTCCCTGGCGGACGAGCTGCGACCCCGCCTGGACCGTCCGGTGTTCGTCGTCAACGACGCCCATGCTGCGGCCTGGGGCGAGTACCTGAACCTGGGCCCGGGTAACTCTCTCGGGTTCGGCTTCGTGACCGTGTCCACCGGCGTGGGGTTCGGGTTCGTCTTGGGCGGCCGGCTCGTGACCGGCGCTCGGGGCCTGGCCGGTCACCTCGGCTTCACGCGGGTAGCCACTGCCGAGGGGATCAGGTACCTGGAGGAGGCGGCCTCCGGCCGGGCGCTCGATGAAGCCGCCCACGGCCTCGGCCTGTCGTCACCCGCCGCGCTGGTCGCGGCTGCCGAGAGTTGGACGGGCGCTCGGTCGAGCCTCGCTGCCGCGGTCTGCCACGTCCGCCGCGCGCTTGGGGACGCTGCCGTGCTCCTCGACCTGGACACGATCGTCGTGGGTGGGAGCGTGGGCCTCAACCCTCGGTTCTTCGCGGCGCTGGCGAGCGAGCGGCTGCACCCGCTTGTGGACGTCGAGCTGAGGACGGCCGCTTTGGGACCGGACGCTGGCCTGGTAGGGGCAGCGGCCCTGGCCGCCGACATCGATCCGTAGGGGCCGACCGGCTACGAGGAGCGGCGGCTCGGCGGGAGGCCTAGGCCGCCGGCGCGCTCTCCACGTACCAGCGGTAGGTGCGCTCGACACCCTCCCGCAGCCCGATGCGGGCCTTCCAGCCCAACGAC
>CAZGXF010000065.1:0-13860 GCA_964529575.1 uncultured bacterium | reverse complement strand
GGAACGGTGAAGGGGACGTCCCCGTCCTCGATGTCGAGGATCACGAACTCGCGGACCTCGATCTCGTCCCTCAGCGAGGCCAGCCACTCCTCCTGGGCCCGCTGCCGGGCCTCGGCGCGCACGGCGTTCTCCACCTGCGCCCTGACGTCCTCCAGCGGCCTGACGGTCTCGGGCGTGCGCTCGGCCACCAGGACCACGAAGCGCTCGACCGTCGCGGGCTCGGCCCCTACGCCGTCGCCTGCGGCTTCTTCGGCGGCCACGGCCTCATCGTCGCCCGCCTCGGCGTCCGCGCCCTCGGCGCCGGCCTCGTCGTCGCCCTCCGTGGCGGCCTCGCCAGCGGCGGGCTCGCCCTCGTCGGGTCGCTCGAGCACGAGGACGTCGGAGACCTCCGCCTCGCTGCCGGGCACCGGGTCGAAGGCGTCGGTGCCGAAGAGCGCCGTGTCCACGTCGGCCTCGAGGTCGCCGGGCCTGACGCGGCCGTGGTCGGTGACCTCGCCGCCGTTCGCGGCCGCCGCCTCGGACAGGTCGGCGCCGCCGAGCACGGCGGTGCGGAAGGCCGTGGCGGCCGCGCTGTCACCGAACTCGACCTGGGTGACGTTCGCTTCGGCGCTCACGGTGAAGGCGGCGATGTTGCGCTCGTAGTAGTCCCTGACCTGCTCCTCGGTCACCTCGACGTCGCGGGCGACGTAGTTGAGGGCGGCCTGGGCGACGCCGGTGCGCGTGCCCACGAACCCGGCACCGAGAGCCTGGGCGCCCTGGAAGGCGAGCTCGGTGTCGATGAGCTGCTGCAGGATCGCCGGGCGGAACAGCTGGACGATCAGCTCGGCCGTGTCGGGCGAGAGGGCCTGCTGGATGGTCGTGTTCGTGTAGGTGGCGCGGTCCAGCTGGACCTCGGTGATCTCGGCGTCGCCCACCTGGGCCACGGTCTCGTTCGCGAACGAGAGCGTGCTGGTCTCGGGGAACGTGACCACGGCCGACGCCCGCAGGCGCTCGATCTCCGCCTCCAGGATCCCCGCCCGCTTCGCAGCCAGCGCGTCCTCGGCGACCTGGTCGCGCACCTCCTCGAGGGGGCGGGTCTGCGTCGGGACGTACTCGACGACCTGCACCAGGTAGAAGCCGTCGGACGCCTCGACGACCTCGGTGAGGCCGGCGCCGCGCAGGGCGAAGGCGGCGTTCGCGACGGCCGTCGGGAACGCGGCGCGGCCCACGGGACGCGGCTCGGTCTCGCCGGCCGCGGCGCCCACGGCGCCCTGGCGGTCGGCCAGCTCGAGGCTGTGCTCCGCGGCGAGCTCCGCGAACGACGCGCCGTCGACGAGCTGGGCGCGGAGCTGCTCGGCGGTCTCGCGGTCGGCGACGACGATCTGGCGGGCGCGCACGCGCTCCTCGCTCTGGTAGGCGGACTGGTGGGAGAGGTAGTAGGCCTCGACCTCGGCGTCGCTGACGGTCACGTCACCCACGACCGACTCGCGCCACTTCTGCAGCTTGATGTCCTCGCGCAGCGCGTCGCGGAACGTCTGGTCGGTGAACCCCGCCGACCGCAGCAGGTTCAGGTAGGCGGTGTCGTTGCGGCGCCCCGATAGCCCGCGCGACTCGCGGAACTCGTTGACCGCCGCCGTGACCTCGCCGTTCGTCACGCGCATCGGCGCGGCCGCCTGGCGCACGACCTCCTGGCGGACCAGCTCGTCGACGAGCAGGCGCTGGAGCTGACGGGCCACGGGGCCCTCGCTGACGGCACCGAAGATCGTGCCCTGCTGCGCCTGCAGCACCTCGGCCTCGCGGATCTCGGCCCCGTTCACGGTGAGCTGGACGGTGCCGCGGAGAGCCTCCTGGCCGCCGAAAGTGAGCCCGAGCGTGGGCGTGAACGATATGACCATGCCGAGGAGCAGGCCTATGGCGACGCACCACAGGATGATCGTCCGGGCCCTCTTGCTGATCTTCATCGGATGTGGTCCTCCAGGGATGCCCAGCGGGCCGTACCACGGAGGGGCCCTGCTCGGCGCACGCCCCGGAGTCTAACAGACCGGCTGACTCCGGCGACCTCGCCGGCGATGCTATATTGCTATGGCTGCCGCGACGCCGACCACGGCGCGTGGGAGCTCCGCTCGCGCCCGTAGCTCAGCCGGATAGAGCGTTCGCCTCCGGAGCGAAAGGTCACAGGTTCGAATCCTGTCGGGCGCACCAACACCCACGCGTACACGCGGCGCCCGGCCGGTCCGGGCGCCCTCGCTAGGCAGCCGTCAGAACCACCGTCCCGGACTGAAGGGCAGGCCGGCGAGGAGCCTCAGGCCCTCGGCCACGGGGGCGTCGTAGCCGCGGGCCAGCTGGCGGACGTCGACCTCGGCAGCGGCGTCGGGCTCGATGCCCAGGTCGAGGGGTCGGCCGTCGGGGAGCTCGAGGTTCGCCACCGCCACCAGCACCTGGCTGCGGTCGGGCAGCAGGTACGACCTCACGACCTCGACGTTGCCGGACGTCCTGGTACCCACGACCCGCGCCCGCCCCGTGGCCTGCAGAACGGCCGCGGCGACCTCCGCCGCCGAGCTCGTCGCCTCGTCCACCAGCACCACGAGCGGGCCGGTCACCAGCGCGGGCCGGTCCACGCCCGTCGAGCGCAGCACGCGCCCGTCGACGGCCCTGAGCACGGCGGTGCCGGCGGCGCCGTCGGGCCGGCGCTCGAACGCGGCCGTCCAGGCGACGCGGCCGCGCGCCACCGCGCGGGCCCACTCGCCGTCGACGAACGCGCCCATGAGCACGCCCAGCTCGGCGAGGCTGCCGCCGCGGTTGCCGCGCAGGTCGAGGACGAACGAGCTCGCGCCCCGCTCGACCAGGTCGGCGAGGAGCCCGTGCGCTAGCGTCCCCGTGCCGGCGAGCGTGAAGGACGGCACGTACAGGTAGCCCACGCCGCCCTCCAGCAGCTCGGCGGCGGGCGTGCGCTGCAGCTCCGCCTGCGCCACGTACCTGGGCTCCAACGCCACGACGACCGTCTCGCGCCCGCCGCGGAGCACCTTCAGCTCCACGCTCTCCTCGGCCAGGCTGGCGCTCATGACCAGCCCGACGCCGGCGCGGCCGGCGTCGGCCAGCGGCCGGCCCTGCAGCTCGACGATCACGTCGCCCCGCTTCACGCCGGCCTCGGCGGCGGGCGTGCCGGGCAGCACCCTTTCGACGACCACGCCGGCGCCGCTCACCCACCGCACCGTGATCCCCAGGCTGGGCGCGGGCTCCCCCTGCGCCATGTCGTCGCCCCACGGGGAGGCCGAGCCGCCCGTCGACGCCGCGCCGGCCGGCTCGAACGGGGCCGTCATCGGCACGACGCCCGGCTCGAGCCCCGTGAGCCCCAGCCAACGCGAGTGGTCGTCGCCCAGCTCGGCGACCATGCGCCGCATCACCGCGTCGAAGCGCCCCCGCGTCTCGGCGTCGAGCGCGTCCTCCCGGTACCTGTCGGCCCAGTCCTGCCAGTCGAGGCGTGTGGCCTCCCAGTAGTAGTCCTCGAACAGGTCCACCGTGGCCTCGAAGACGACCCGGCGCAGCTCGCGACCCTCGGGGACGCGCGCCAGGGCGAGCTCCTCGCTCGCCGGGGCGCCGGGCAGCGCGGGCACGCCGCCCGAGGCCGGCTGAGCGTCGGCGGCCGCGAGCGCCAGCCCCAGCGCCAGGACGGCCGCCCGCGCGCGCGAGCCGCGCCTCACCACGTGGGCTCCTCCGGATGCTCGGCCCTCACCCACACCGGGTCGACCATGATCCCCTCGCCGCCCAGCACGGTGAGCGGCCGCCCCTCGACGCGGACGCTGACCGCGTCGACGTCGCCCGGCTGCGAGAGCGTGTAGTAGAGCTGGTTCAGCCGCCCGATCATCGAGGCCGTGCCGCCCCCGGAGGTGAACTCACGGGAGAGGTCCACGGTGAGCAGGCCGTCCGCCAGCTCCGCGCCCAGCACGCGCGTGCCCGCGGGCACGGTGGTCACCAGGCCGTCCTCGGCCTCGGCGGCGGTGGGGCCCTCGGCCAGGGCCGCCACCTGCGCCCGCACGCGCTCCTCGAGGCCGCGCTGGCGCGCGACGCGCGGCACGGCCTCGAGCGTGAACGCCCGCCCCGTGTCGCGGGCGTAGTAGACCAGCAGGTCGGGCAGGCGCGATAGCGTGCGCGCGGTGATCACCCCGACGAGCGCCAGCATCAGCAGCAGCGCCAGAGCGACCACGCGCAGCACGACGGTGCGCATTCAGGCCTTCCGGACAGGCAGGTAGCGCGGCTCCCACATCGACCCGGTCACGAGACCGGCCACGTCGTCGGGCCGCTCCACGCGCGCCAGCCCTTCCTCGAGCGCCTGCTCGAACACGGCGATCGCCACGTGCCTGCTGGCGCGCCGCAGCGCGGACATCGCCGGGTAGACGGCGCCCTGGGCGATGCGGGCAGGGTCCGTGTACTCGGCCAGCGCCGCGGCCGCCGCCCGCAGCATGCCGGGGCTGACGCGCCGGGCGCGCGCGAGCAGCGTGCCCAGGCCCAAGCCCGGGAAGACGAACGCGTTGTTCGCCTGCCCCACGGGGTGCGTCGTGCCGGCCCACTCGACCGGCGGGAAGGGGCTGCCCGTGGCCACGATCGCCCGGCCGTCGGTCCAGCGGTAGACGTCCTCGGGGGTGGCCTCGCTGTTCTCGGTCGGGTTGGACATGGCGAACACGATGGGCATGGGGGTGTTCTGGGCCGTCGCCTCGACGACGTCGCGGCCGAACGCCCCGCCCTGCCCCGAGAGGCCGAGGAGCACGGTGACCTTGCCGCGCCTTACGGTCTCCAGCAGGCTCGGCGGGCGGCCGTCCTCGCCCCAGCCCGCCACGCGCGCCGGGTCCTGGGCCACGCTAAGCTTGTACTCCTCCAGCCCGGGCCGGCCGGCGACGACGAGACCCCGCGAGTCGACGACGTAGACGCGCGCCTTGGCCTCCTCGCGGCTCAGCCCCTGGTCGACGAGACCCTCGATGACCTGCAGGGCCACGCCCACGCCCCCCGCGCCGGCGCCGTGGACGAGGACCACCTCCTCCGTCAGAGGGCGCTTCGTGCGCCGCGAGGCGGCGAGCAGGCCGGCGAGGGTCACCGCGCCGGTGCCCTGTACGTCGTCGTTGAACGAGGGCAGCACGTCCTGGAAGCGCTCGAGCACGGTGAACGCCTTCTGCTTGCTGAAGTCCTCCCACTGCAGCAGCGCGTCCGGGAAGCGGCGCCTGAAGGCGTCCACGAAGCGCTCCAGGAAGTCGTCGTACTCCTGGCCGGTGAGGCGCTCGTGGCGCACGCCCAGGTAGAGCGGGTCGTCCAGGAGGTCGGCGCGGTTGGTGCCCACGTCGAGCTCGATGGGCAGCGTCATCGCCGGGTCGATGCCGGCCCCGGCCGTGTAGAGGGAGAGCTTGCCGATGCAGATGCCCATCCCGCCGAAACCCTGGTCGCCGATGCCGAGGATCCCTTCGGAGTCGGTGACCACGGCCAGCCGCACGTCGTGGATCGCGGCGTTGTCCAGCACCTCGTCCACGCGGTCGATGTTCTCCGTGCTCACGGTGATGCCGCGCGGGTAGCGGTAGATGCGGCTGAAGCGCTGCACGGCCTCGGCGACCGTGGGCGTGTAGACGATGGGCATCATCTCCTCGAGGTGCCGCTCGAGGAGGGCGTAGAACAGGACCTCGTTGCGGTCCTGCAGGCTGCGCAGGTAGATGTGCTTGTCGATGTTCGTGGTCGCGCGCTGGAAGTTGCCGTAGGTGCGCTCCAGCTGCTCCTCCAGCGTGGCCACGTGCGGCGGCAACAGCCCCTCGAGGCCGAACTCGCGTCGCTCCTCGCGCGTGAACGCGGTGCTCTTGTTCAGCAGCGGCAGCCTCGTGAGCATGAAACCTGGCAGCGCCGTCGCCAGGTAGGGCTCGCCGTGGTCGTCCACGCGCCTCTCGAACTGCTTCATCCGTCCGGGCCTCCTAGTGCCCTCAGTCTGGCGGCAGCGGCTGCACGGGGCCGCCGCCCGGCCCGTCCTCGGGCTCGTCTTCCGGCTCCTCGGCCGGGGTCTCCCCCTCCGACGGGGCGTCGTCCGGCTCGTCCTCGTCCGGACCCGCGCCTTCGGAGCCGTCGGCGTCGGGAGCGTCGCCGTCCGGCTCGGCCTCCGGAGGCTCGTCGCCCTGCGGCTGGCCGGGGGCCGGCGGCTCGGTCTCGGCCGCGCCGGGCCCATCATCGTCCTCTCGACCCACCCCCGCCAGGCGCGCCGCCTCCTCGGCGAAGAACGCGTACTCGGTGACGCCGGGCGCCAGCGCGGCGGCGCGGCCGTAGGCCTCGGAAGCCGCCTCGTAGCGGCCCTGCTGGAACGCCACCCGGCCCAGGAAGCCCCACGCCTCGGCGAAGTCGGGCTCCGCCGCCACGGCCTCCTCCAGGAGCCGGCGCGCCCGCTCGGCGTCGCCCGCCTCGTAGGCCGAGAGGGCGTCGAAGTACGCGGGACCGGCGACGTCGCCTCGCTCCGTGGCCAGCCGGGCGCGGCGCAGGAACCAGGCCGCCCGCTCGTCGCCCGGCTCGAGCTCGAGGACGCGCTCCCAGTAGGGCACCGACTCCGCCGCCCTGCCGCCCTCCTGGAGGCTGCGCGCCGCCCACACCCAGGCGTCCACGAACGCGGGGTTCGCGTTCGCCGCGGCGACGAAGCGCTCGGCCGCGGTCTCCAGGTCGCCCGCCTCGTAGGCCGACAGGCCCTCGAAGTAGAGGCTGCCGGCGCGCACGCCGTACGCGGCCTGGGTCTCGGCCACCGCGAGGAAGTAGGCGGCGCCGCCGTCGTCGGGCCTGGCCTCCACCACGCGGCGCCAGTGCTCCGCCGCCAGCTGGGGCAGCCCCAGCTCCAGCGCGACGCGGCCGGACCACACCTCGGCCTCGACGAAGTCGGGGTTCGCCGTGAGCGCGGCCTGGAAGCTCTGCAGCGCCCCCTCCAGGTCCCCGGCCTCGTACGCGGCGATGCCGGCGTGGAACGAGTCGCTCGCCGCCACGCCGAACCGGGTGCGCTGCAGGGCGCGGTCGCGGTAGTAGCGCGCCGTGGCGTCGTCGGGCGCTACCTCCAGCAGGCGCTCCCACAGCCGCGCCGAGACCTCGGCGCCCTCGAGGTCGCCGCGCTCGAAGGCGATGCGGGCGAGCCAGCGCAGCGCCTCCTGGTCGTCGGGAGCGAGCTCCAGCACCGTGAGGTAGTAGGCGGTGGCCGTCTCGTGGTCGCCCGCCTCGTAGCGCGCGTAGGCGAGGGCGTTGGCCGCCGCGGCGAACAGCTCGGCGTCCGGCGGGACCCCCTCGGGCGCCGGCGGCGCACCGGGCAGCTCGCCGCCCTCGGCGAAGTACTCGTCGTAGCTCGCGAAGGCGCGCGCGTGCCAGCCCATGAGCCCGTAGCCGCGTGCGGCCACCAGCAGCGCCTCGCGCAACAGCGCCTGGTCGCCCACCTCGCGCGCCGCCGCCACGGCCGTCTCGGCCGCGTCGTACGCACCGCGCCACGAAGGCTGGTCGGGGTGCGGCGTCTCGCCGCCCTCCAGCGCGGCCCGCAGGGCGTCCCGAGCGGCGCCGAGGGCTTCGGTCGCGTGGGAC
Organism: uncultured bacterium; assembly: GCA_964529575.1. Taxonomy (GTDB): domain Bacteria; phylum Deinococcota; class Deinococci; order Deinococcales; family Trueperaceae; genus DASRWD01. Next base: position 6,312 of record CAZGXF010000065.1, on the reverse strand, counting down.
CGGTCCGCCGCGGACGGCGTCGCCGGCGCGGGCTGGGCCCCCTCCTGCGCCCAGGCGGCGCCGAAGGGCAGGGCCACGAGCGTCAGTGCTGTCAGCGCTCTGCGCAGGATCGCCGTCACGCACACCATCCTCGCCTCCGCCTCGCCGGCGGCGCGTAGCCTGGGCTGGCCGCCGCCCGCGGGCGTCCGCGGCTGGCCGTCGTCAGCGGGCGCTCAGCGCGCGCGGCCGATCAGCCACGCGACCTCGTCCCCCGCCTCGACGACGTAGAGGACGTAGCGGTCGCTGCCCGTCATGTCGACGAACGTGACCTTCGTCTGGGTCTCGGCGCCGGTCGGCCCGGTCGCGGTCCAGGTCTCGCGCGAGTCCTCGAAGTAGCCGGCAGCGGCCAGCGAGGTGACGACGTTGTGCACGAAGGCCGGCCTCAGGTTCGCCGCCAGCCCGCGGGCCACGTACGCCTCCCAGTCGGTCCAGTCGGCGCTGCCGGGCAGGCGGCTCGCCAAGGCGTCGACCCCCGCGCCCACGGCCCGCAGGCTGCCGGAGGGGAAGCGGACGCCGCTGTCGAACGTCGCGACGATGGCGGTGGTGGTGAGGACGTCGGCGAGCAGCTGGCCGTGCGCGACGACCGGGCCGGCGAGGGCCAGCAAGGCGGCCGCCGCGCGCGCCGCTCGACGGGCGGCGGGGGCTGGCGGGAGGACCTTGCGCACGGCTCTCATGCTACCACCGGCGCCGCGGGGCTAACCTCCGACGCGGCCGCGACGACCGAGCGGGCACGGCGCGGCGTACCCTAGAAGCCATGTTCCAGAGCCTGGGCGACAGACTCCAAGCAGTGATCGGCGGCCTGCGCGGCCGCGGCCGCCTCTCCGAGGCCGACGTCAAGGCGGCCCTGCGGGAGGTCCGTGTCGCGCTCCTCGAGGCCGACGTCAACCTCGAGGTCGCCCGCGACTTCACGAAGCGCGTGCAGGAGAAGGCCGTCGGCTCGGAGGTGCTCACCTCCCTGCAGCCCGACCAGCGCGTCATCGCCATCGTCCACGAGGAGCTCGTCGAGACCCTCGGCGGCAAGAGCGTCCAGCCGGTGCTGAGGGCCGAGGGCAACGTATGGCTCCTCATGGGCCTGCAGGGCGCGGGCAAGACCACCACCGCCGGCAAGCTGGCCTACCGCTACAAGGGCCAGGGCCGGCGCGTGCTGCTGGTAGCCGCCGACACCCAGCGTCCCGCCGCACGCGAGCAGCTCAAGGTTCTGGGCGACCAGATCGGCGTGCCGGTGTTCGAGGTCATGGACGGCGAGCGGCCGGCACAGGTGGCCGAGCGCCTGAAGGCGCACCTCAGGAAGGACTTCCGCGACCTCGTGATCGTGGACACGGCCGGGCGCCTGCAGGTGGACGAGGCCCTGATGGACGAGCTGAAGGAGCTGTCCGACCTGGTGGGGCCTACCGAGAAGATGCTCGTCGTAGACGCCATGACCGGCCAGCAGACGCTGCCCGTGGCCCGGGAGTTCGACGGCCGCGTCGGCGTCACCGGCCTGATCATGACGAAGCTCGACGGCGACGCCCGTGGCGGCGCAGCCCTGTCGGCGAAGCACGTCACCGGCAAGCCGATCTACTTCGCGGGGATGAGCGAGCGCATCGACGGGCTCGAGCCGTTCCACCCCGACCGCGTCGCCGGCCGCATCCTCGGCATGGGCGACGTGCTCACCCTGATCGAGAAGGCCAAGGTCCTCGAGGCCGGCGACGACAGGGAGATGAAGGACCTCGGGGACTTCACCCTCCAGGACATGCTCGTGCAGATGCGCAAGCTGAAGCAGATCGGCTCGTTCGGCGACGTCCTGAAGATGATCCCCGGCGCGGGCAAGCTGCTGCCGCCCGGCGCCGAGATCGACGAGAAGGAGATCGCCCGTATCGAGGCGATCATCTCGAGCATGACCGAGAAGGAGCGCGCCAACCCGCGCATCCTCGACGCCAGCCGCCGGCGCCGCATCGCCAAGGGCTCCGGCACGCAGGTGCAGGACATCAACAGGCTGGTGAAGAACTACGAGGAGATGCGCAAGCTGATGAAGCGCATGGGCAAGCGCGGGCCGCGCCGCGGGCTGGGCGGCGCCCTGCGCGGCTGAGCCGGCGGCGCCCCGCCGAGCTGCGTCTCCCGGGTCGCCCGCCGCCGCACGGCCCGGAGCACGTTGCAGGAGCGCGCTCCGCGTGTAGACTGGGGAGCTTACCGTGGCCGCCCTCCCGAGGGCGGCCTGGTCGTGCGGCCAGAAGCCCACGCCAGCCAAGAAGGGAACCAAGCACGCATGGTCAAGATCCGCCTGATGCGCATGGGCTCGATCCACAACCCGCACTACCGGCTCGTCGTCGTCGACAGCCGCACTAAGCGCGCGGGTGACTACATCGAGCAGATCGGTTACTACGACCCCCGCGAGACCACCGGCGAGTCGCTCAAGGTCGACGTCGAGCGCGCCGCCCACTGGCTTAACACCGGCGCCCAGCCCACCGACACGGCTCTGCGCCTGCTCGAGAAGGCCGGCGTCGAGACGCCTAACGTGAAGGCCAAGCGCCGCGCCGCCTACAAGAAGCGCCAGGAGGCCGCCGCCGGCTCCTGAGGACCGGAGGGTCCATGGTCGTCGACCTGGTCAACTACTGTCTGGTGAACCTGGTGCAGGACCCTGAGCGGCTCGAGGTCAAGGCCGAGCGCGAGGACCGCGCCGTGGTCATCAAGGTGCGGTGCGCTCCCGAGGACGCCGGGCGGATCATCGGCCGCGGCGGTCGCGTGATCAACGCCGTGCGCACGCTGGCGCGCGCCGCTGCCGACGGTCGGCAGCGCGTCGAGGTCCAGCTGCTGGAATGAGGCGCGCCGGGGCGGCCACCCCGCCGGCCGGTTACGTCAGGGTCGGTAGGCTCGGGCGGTCGTTCAAGCTCGACGGCGGCGTGAGGCTGCTGGTCGAGGCCGAGCTCTCCGAGGACGAGCTCGAGGCCCTGCTGGGGAGCTCCCCCCGGCTCTTCGTCACAGGACTGGGACAGACACGCCTCCGGCGCGCCGAGGAGCGCTCCGGAGCCCTGGTCGTGCACCTCGAGGGCGTGCGCGACCGCGAGGCCGCGCGGGCGCTCGTCAACGCCGGCGTATGGGTGGACCCCGAGGGACTGCCCGAGGACCTGGCGGAGCGCGTGTCCGAGCCGACCCTCGACGAGGCGCTCGACGGCCTGCCGGTCCTGGTGGACGGCGCCAGGGCGGGCGAGGTGACGGCCACGCACCTGAACCAGGCGAACCCGTACGTCGAGGTCGCGCTCGACGGGGGCCGCACGGCGCTGGTGCCGCTGGTGGCCCCGTACGTGGAGCTCACCGAGGAGGCCCTGGAGCTGCGCGACCCGCCGCCCGGGCTGCTCGATTAGGACGCCCTTGCGCTTCACCGTCTACACGCTCTTCCCCGGCCTCGTCACGCCCTACCTGCAGGAGGCCCTGCTCGCCCGCGCGGTCCGCGAGGGGATCGTGACGGTCGAGGTGCGCGACCTCCGCCGCTTCGCCGGCAACCGCACCGGTCGCGTCGACGACGCGCCCTACGGCGGCGGCGCCGGGATGGTCATGCGGGTCGACGTCGCCGCGGCCGCCATCGACGAGGCCTACGCCGACGACCCGCCGCCCGACGAGGTAGTGCTCCTCAGCCCCGCCGGCGAGCGACTGACCCAGAGGGTGGTCGAGGAGCTGGCCACGCGCCGCCACGTCTGCCTGCTCTCGGCCCGCTACGAGGGGTTCGACGCCCGCGTGGAGGGCCTCGTCACCCGCGAGGTGTCGATCGGCGACTTCGTGCTCATGGGCGGCGAGCTGCCGGCCCTGTGCGTCGTCGAGGCGGTGACGCGCCTGCTGCCCGGCGCGCTGGGCGACGAGGAGAGCCACCGGCAGGACTCCTTCGCCTCCGGCCTGCTCGACTACCCCGAGTACACGCGCCCCGCCGAGTTCCGCGGCCTGGGCGTCCCCGAGGTGCTCCTCTCCGGCCACCACGCCAAGGTCGCCGCGTGGCGGCGGCGGGAGGCGCTCAGGCGCACGCTCCAACGCCGCCCCGACCTCCTCGAGACGGCGGACCTGACGCCCGAGGACGAGCGGGAGCTCGCGAGCTTGCGGGCCGAGCTGGCCGCCCGGGCGGCGCCGGCCGTGAACGGCGACGGCCAGGACGACGAAGCGGGCCGCTGAGGCGGCCCGCCGCTTCGGGTCCTGGGTGCTCGACGTCGCGCCGCGCTGGCGCGCGCGTTCACTCCGCCGAGAGGCGGTCGATCACCATCTGGGTGATGTCGAGGTCGGTGTCGGCGTAGACGACGAGCTCGAGCTCGCGGGCCTTGTCGGCGTCGAGGATCACCGTGTAGCCGTTCTCCTCGGCCAGCTGCGCGAGGACCTCGTTCACGGCCTGGATCGCCGGTTGGGCCGCGGCGTCGATCTCCTGCCGGTAGCGCTCCTGCACGGCGTTGGCGGACGTGACCAGCGCCTGGTAGCGCTCGTTGTCCTCGGCGGAGAGCTCCTCTCCCGCGGCGAGGCGGGCCTCGAGCTCCTGTATGCCGGTGACGAGGTCACCGATCTCGGTCTGCGCCTGTTGCCTGAGCTCCTCGACCTGCGCCCCCGCGGGGTGTGCGAGGATGGCCGCCTGCGACCGCACGAAGACCACCTTGGTCTCGCGGCTCTGGGCGCTCAGGTTCGTGAAGGCGAAGGCGAGTGCCAACACGAGCACGGCGCCTAGAACGGTGAGCCTCTTCATAGCGGCCGAAGTGTAACACCGCCATCATGAGAACCGTCTAGGAGCCGTTTCCTGCCTTGTCTACCCCCCTGAGAGCCCGCCCGGCCCGGCCCGGCCCCACAGCGTGACGGCCCTCACCGTCGTCTTCGCGGCCCTGCTGGGGGCCGTGGTGGGCAGCTTCGGCAACGTCGTCGTCTACCGCCTGCCGCGCGGCGAGTCGGTGGTCTCCCCCGGCTCGCGCTGCCCCAGCTGCGGCCGGCGGCTCTCGGCCGTGGACCTCGTGCCGGTGCTGTCCTGGCTGCTCCTCCGCGGCCGCTGCCGCACCTGCGGCGCGCGGATCTCGCCGCGCTACCCGCTGGTCGAGGCGCTCATGGCCGGTCTGTTCGCCGCCCTGGCGGTGGCGTTCCCACCCGAGCTGCACGGAGCGGCCGTCCTGCCGCTGCTGGTCGTGGTGGCGATGCTCGTGATGGCTTCGCTCATCGACCTGGAGCGCTACCTGCTGCCCGACGTCCTCACCCTGCCCGCCCTGGCCGTGGCGCTGCTGGGCTCGCTCCTCTGGGCCGGCACGCCCGGCCTGCCGACCCCCGCCGAGGCGCTCGCCGGCGCCCTGGCCGGCGCCGGCGTGCTGGTGCTCATCAACCGCGTGGGCGGCCTGGCGCTGCGGCGCCTGGGCGACACGGCCGAGCGGCTGTGGCCCGTGAGCCTCGACCAGGTGAACGTCGCCGCCCTCGTGGGCGCCGCGCTGGGCGTGTGGGCGGGGCTCCTCGCCGGCCTGGCCAGCCTGCTCCTCAACCTCGTCACGCGCCGCACGCTGCGCCTCCCGGAGCCGCTCCTGTACGGGCTGTGGCTCCTCGCGCTGGTGCTCTCCTCGCTGGGCTTCCCCGTGCCGCTCACCACCGCCGTCGCCGGGTCGGTGCTGGCCGCCGGCGCCTGGGCGGTGCTCGGGGCCGTCTACTGGTGGCTGCACGACGCGGTCAGGCCCCAGACGACCGAGGAGGTCGGCGAGGAGGACGACGAGCCGGTGGCCATGGGCTTCGGCGACGTCAAGCTGGCGGCCGTGCTGGGCGCGTTCCTGGGCTGGGAGCGCCTGCTCGTGGCGGTCTTCTTCGCCGTCACGCTGGGCGCCGTCGGGGGCGTCGTCGCGCGGCTGGCCGGCGGCGGTCGCCTCGTCCCCTTCGGCCCGTACCTGCTCCTCGGCGCCCTCGCCTCGCTCTTCGCGGGCGACGCCGCGATCGCCTGGTACCTGGGCCTGTTCGCCTACTGAGCGGCGAACCCGCTCCCCGACGGGCGCCGTGCCGGCCGGTGATAGAGTGTGCCCTTACCCGCTCCCCGGCGGGACCCCCAGCGCCGCGCGGCCCGCGGGCCGGTGACAGGCGCTCCCTCGCGAAAGAGGCTGTGTAGATGGACGTGCTGCGTGTGCCCAGCTTGGCCGGACGCGACCTGCTGGCCTTGTCCGACCTGACCAAGGAGGAGTTCGACGGGCTGCTGACCAGCGCCGTGCAGATGAAGCACGACTGGAAGCGAGGCGTGAGGCCCCGGCACCTCGAGCACAAGACCCTGGCGATGATCTTCGAGAAGCAGTCGCTGCGCACGCGCTCGAC
>CAZGXF010000064.1:0-13879 GCA_964529575.1 uncultured bacterium | reverse complement strand
GCCGCTGGCCGACGCCGCCCCTTACGGCAAGGAGAGGTTCAGGCCGCGCAGCCGCGAGGACCTGGCCGAGCTGCGCGCCGCCGCAGGACGGCCGCTGTGGGTGTTCGGGGTGGGCGGCCCCGCCGACGCGGAGGTCGCCGCCGAGGCCGGCGCCGACGTCGTGGTCGTCAGCTCGGCGCTGGGCTCGCACCTCGGCGGGGCGGCGACGATCGACCTCCTGCCCGAGGTCGTGGACGCCGTGGCGGGCATGCTCACCATCGCCGCCGAGGGGGCGGTCCGCGACGGGGTGGACGCCTTCCGTTACCTGGCCGTGGGCGCCGAGCTGGTCGTCGTCGACGGCGACCGCTCGGTCTCGGCCCTCGCGGCCGAGCTCTCGTACGCCTTCAAGCTCACCGGCTGCGCGACTTACGCCGACGTCGGCTACGACGCCCTCTTCGCGCCGCTGTACACCGAGCCGTGATCGCGTTCGTCGAGGGCGAGGTCGAGCTCGTCGACGAGGGCAGCGTCGTGCTGCGCGTGGGCGGCTTCGGGGTGGAGGTGCTGGCGCCCTCGCCCACGCTGGCGCGCTGCCGGGCCGGCGAGCGCGTCCGGCTGCAGACCGCCCTGATCGTGCGCGATGAGCAGCCGTCCCTCTACGGCTTCCACGAGCCCGACATGCTGCTCACCTTCCGGCGCCTGCTCGACGTGAGCGGCGTGGGGCCGAAGATGGCCCTGGGCCTGCTCTCCGCGCTGCCCACGCACCTCATAGCCTCGGCGGTCGCCAACTCGGACCCCGGCCTGCTGACCAGCGCGCCCGGGGTGGGGAAGCGCACGGCCGAGCGGATCGTCGTCGAGCTGCGCAACAGGCTGCCCGAGCACCTCCTCGCGCAGGTGGCGGGGGCGGGCGCGCCGGGCGGTCTCTCGGCCGCCGGCCGGGACGCCGTGGAGGCGCTGCTGGCGCTGGGCTACCGCGAGTCGCAGGTCAAGGGCGTCGTGGCCGAGCTGCTGCAGGACGACCCCGACGCCGCCGCCGAGACGCTGATCCGCAAGGCGCTCTCGCGCGTCCGCTGAGACGACGTCGGCGCCCCCGCGGGGGCGCCGGGACGTTCTCGCTGAGTGGGCAAGAGGGTGGCCGCGCCGGACGCGGTCCGGCCTTGGCCTACGCGTCGGTCAGGCCGCCGCCGCCTTCAGCGCCTCGCCAGGCGCGGTCCAGGGCACGTCGAACGCGCTGGCCACGCCCTCGTGCGTGAGCCGGCCGGCGCAGGCGTTGAGGCCCTTGAGGAACGCGGGGTCCTCGGCGAGCGCCTGCAGGCCGCGGTCGGCCAGGCGCAGCACGTAGGGCAGCGTCTGGTTGGCTAGCGCGCGCGTGCTGGTGTTCGGCACGGCGCCGGGCATGTTCGCGACGCCGTAGTGGACGACGCCGTCCACGACGTAGGTGGGGTCGTCGTGCGTGGTGGGGCGGATCGTCTCGATGCAGCCGCCCTGGTCGACCGCGACGTCGACGATGACGCTGCCCTCCTTCATGACCGCGATCATGTCGCGTGTCACGAGCCGCGGCGCGCGTGCGCCCGGGATGAGCACGGCGCCGATCACCAGGTCGGCGCGAGGCAGGAGCTCCATGACGTGGCCCAGGTTGCTGGTCATGGTCTGCACGGCGCCGCGGAAGACGTCGTCGAGGTACTGGAGCCGGGCGTGGTTCACGTCGAGCAGCGTGACCCTGGCGCCCAGGCCGAGCGCCATCTTGGCGGCGTTGATGCCCACGGTGCCGCCGCCCAGGATCACGACCTCGCCGGCGTGCACGCCGGGCACGCCCCCCAGCAGCACGCCGCGACCGCCGTGCGGGCGCTCCAGCAGGTGCGCGCCCACCTGCACGGCCATGCGACCGGCGACCTCGCTCATGGGAGTGAGGAGGGGCAGGCTGCCGTTGGCCAGCTGCACCGTCTCGTAGGCGATGGCCGTGGTCCCGGCGCGCAGCAGCGCCTCGGTGAGCGGCCTGGCCGCGGCCAGGTGCAGGTAGGTGAAGAGGACCAGGTCCTCGCGCAGGTAGCCGAACTCCGACTCGAGCGGCTCCTTGACCTTCAGCACCAGCCGCTGGGCCCAAGCCTCCTCGGCGCTGACGCCCGCGCGGGCGCCGGCGGACGCGTACTCCTCGTCGGCGAACCCCGACCCCGCCCCGGCCCCGGCCTCCACGAACACGCGGTGGCCGGCGGCCACGAGGGCCTGCACGGTCCCCGGCGTGGCGGCGACACGGTACTCCTGCGGCTTGATCTCCTTGACTACGCCGATGTCCATGCGGGTCTCCTGGCTGACGGGCGCGCCCATGCGCGGCGCGCCGCGGTTGTAGCTGTTCGCCCTCGGGCGACTCTACCGCGGGGGAGGGCGGCTTTCCGCCGCCGTGGCACGGCGGCGTAGAAGCGCGAGCGGCCCGGCGCCCTAGGCGAAGACGCGCAGCAGCCGGTAGCCCCCCGCGGCCGGCTCGGCCAGGGCCACCAGCGCGCCGGCGCCGTCCACCAGGGCGGCGCGCCCCGGCAGGTCGAGCGGCGGGCGGCGACCGTGCCGCACGTCCTGAACGGCCGCGGCGTCCAGCGACACCGTGGGCAGCTCGAGCGCCGCCACCGGGTCGAGGGGCGCGGCCGTGCCGATCGCCTCTAGGGGAGCGGCTCGCTCCAGGTCCACGGCGCCCGACGCCGTGCGCACCAGGCCCGAGAGGTAGGCGGGGAGGCCGAGCGACGCGCCCAGGTCGCGCGCGAACGCCCGCACGTACGTGCCCGCCCCCACGGTCAGGCGCACCAGCGCCGTGACGCGCCGCGCCGCCTCGCCGGCCAGCTCCTCCGGCGTCGGCGGGTCGGGCGGCAGCTCGAAGCGCACGCCGTCCTGGGCGGGCTCGTAGCGGCCCGGCTGGGCGCCGGGCGGGCGGGAGAAGGCCGCGGGCAGCTCCGACCTCTCGGCCGCCAGCGCGAGGAGCGTCACCTCGCGGTACGCCACGGGCCGCGGCGGCGGCTCCTCGGCCTCGCCGCGGCGGGCGGCGGCGTAGCTGCGCACCCCGCCGCGCTTCACGGCGGAGTAGGCGGGCGGGCGCTGCTCGGTGACGCCCAGGAACGAGCCCAGCGCCGGACGCAGCCGCGCCGCGGTGAGCCCGTGGGCGTCGGCCGCGGCGACCACCGGGCCCTCGGCGTCCAGGGTCGGGGTGGAGGCGCCGAACGTCACCCAGGCCAGGTACGTCTTGTCGTGCCCCGTGAGGTAGGGCGAGAGCTTCGTGGCCTCCTCCGACATCACCAGCAGCACGCCGGTGGCCAGCGGGTCGAGGGTGCCGGCGTGGCCCACGCGCCTGGTGCCGAGCAGGCGCCTGGCGCGCGCCACGACGTCGTGCGACGTGAGCCCGAGGGGCTTGTCGACGGCGTGGAGCGGCACTCAGCCGAAGAAGAGGCTGCGGGCCCAGGGGCTGACGCTGACGGCGACGAGCAGGCCGACGTGGAGCGTGAGCTGGGCGATGAGCGGCTCCGTCGAGTTCGGCCGGCGCCGGAAGCCGTCGGCGAGGACCAGGCCGAACACCAGCAGCAGGGCCACGGGCGTGCCGAACGTCAGCGCGTAGAGGACGGCGGAGACGACGGTGGCGCTGCGCTTGTCGTAACGGCGCGCCAGCGACGGGAAGGCGAAGCCGCGGAAGAACACCTCGGCGAGCGGCACGAGGATCATTGCGGCCACCACGTACGGCGTCAGCTGCACGAGGTCGAGGTAGAAGCCGCCCAGGGCGCCCTCGAACGGGTCGAAGTGGAGGTAGGCGAGCAGCGCCGCGAGGAACAGGAGCCCCAGGCCCACGCCGTTGAGCGGCTGGCGGCTGCTGCCCACGAGCGACTCCATGGGGTCGTGCCCGGTGATGGAGGCGCGCCGCCAGGAGAGCAGGACGAGGAAGACGCTGAGGGTGATGAAGAACAGCGCCCACGCGTCGGTCGCCTGCACCGGCGTCACGATGGCCAGCGGGTTGCCGTGCACGAACTCGCCGTAGGCCACGGCCGCCGCCAGGCCGAGGACCAGCGACACGACCAGGGTGCCGTAGACGTTCCCCACGCTCCAGGGTTGCGGGCCGTCCACGACCTCCAGCCCCGTGGTGGAGGGGATGCGGCTCTCGGCCACCAGGTGCACGGCCACGAGCAGGAGCAGCGTGAAGAGCCAGACGAGCGTGTTGCCGCCCAGGCGGCTCAGGAGGTTGTCGCGGCGCAGCGACTCGCGCAACGCCACGTTGCCGGCGTCGAAGTCGCCCTCGGCGAAGTAGATCAGCGCCAGGGCCCGCAGGTCCTCGGCCTGCGCGTCCACGTCGCGGGCGCCGCGGAGCTGGTGGGCGAACTCGAGGTGGCCGGCGGCGCCGTTCAGGTCGCCCTGCGCCCACAGGGCGCGGCCCAGCAGCGAACGGACGTCGGGGTCGCGGTCGTCGCCGGTGAGCTCGACGTAGGACGCGAGCTGCGCAGCGGCGGCGGCCGGCTCGCCCAGGCGCAGGCGCAGCCTCGCCTCGGCGAGGCGGTAGCCCACGTTCAGAGGGTCGGCGGCTATGGCGGCCCCGTAGGCCGCCAGGGCGGCGTCGTAGCGGCCGGCGAACTCGTCGATGCTGCCGGCGAGGCGCTGCAGGTGGCCCTCGAGCTCCCTGTTGCCCTGCTGCTGCAGGATCGTGCGGGCGCTGGAGAGGTAGCCGGCGGCCTCGTCGGGCCGCCCGCCGGCGAGGGCCGCCTCGGCGAGGAGCACGAGCGGCTCGGCCGTGGGGATCACGTTGCGCACGCGGCGCAGGCGGTTCTCGGCGCTGCCGTGCTCGCCCAGCCGGAGCTCGATGCGCGCCAGGGCCAGCTCGGCCTCGGCGAAGCTGGGTCGGACCTGCAGCGCGTTCTGGCACGCCCGCCGGGCGGTCTCGAGGTCGCCGCCCGCCTCGAAGCGGAGGCACTGCTGGTAGTAGACGTTCTCGTCGAACGCCTGGGCCGACGCGTGCGAGAGGATGAGTAGCGAGGCGAGGAACGCCAGGGCGAGCCAGGCCTTGGCCAGCGCCCCCTTCCCCGCAGCAGGTCGTGCCGTCATCGAGTCCCCTCCGCCGGGCCGTGCGGCCCGGTCACCGCGCCGCCAGGCACGGACGCGCTGCCGCAGCGGGCGAGCCTCGCTATCGCGTGCTCGTGCCCGCCAGCGTGGCATGAGCGTCCGTCCGGCAGCGGTTAGGTCGTTCACTTCCGCGGCGCGCGAAACGCCTCTGGGACGCGTCTGGCGCCGGCTCGTCGCCCCCCTCGGCCGCGCCGCGGCCCTGGCCGGGCCCGCGCCGCCGCCTCGGGCGCGCGACGCGGCCGCACCGCGGCGCGCGCGGCCGGTCCGTGGCCTCGCGCCACCCGATGAAGGTTAGCTTAACCGCTCCAGGACGCTATCCTCGGGAACGCGTCCTATCATCGGCGACGACGGTGAGACGATGAGCTTCCCCCACTTCCTGCTGATGGGCCAGGTGCTCGCGCTCCTCCCTGCCATGAGCGAGGGCACGGAGCTGCGCATCGTGTCGCCCGACCTGCTCACCGTCTACGCCATGGCCACGGTCATGGACGGGCGGCTGGTGTTCACCGAGTTCCCCGGCCCCGGCACCGAGGTGCGGGTCATCATCTTCCCGGCCGAGAGCTCTCCGGCCGAGAGGGTCGACGCCATGGGCGCCCGCGCGCTCGTGGGGCGCATCAGCCCCGACGGCCGTGACGTGCTGCTCACCGAACCAGAGTCGCTCGACCCCCTATCGTTGAGGGCGCTCCTTTTCCGCGAGCGCGGCGTGCTCATGCGCTTCGCGTTGAACGGGGAGGACTGAAGTGGCGAAGAGGATCCTCATCGTCGAGGACGACCTCGACATCCTACGTCTGCTGAAGCGCGAGCTGGAGGAGGCGGGCTTCGAGGTCCTGGCCTTCGACTCGGGCATGCGCGGCCTCACCGCGGTCCGCGAGGAGGAGCCGGACCTGGTGATCCTCGACCTGGGCCTGCCCGACATCAGCGGCCAGGAGATCGCGCGGCGCGTGCGCCGCACCGGCGACACGCCGATCCTCATCCTCACGGCCGCCGACGAGGTGGGCACCAAGGTCGAGATGCTCAACGCCGGCGCCGACGACTACCTGGCCAAGCCGTTCCACGTTCAGGAGCTCCTGGCGCGCATCAACGTGCAGCTCCGCAAGCGCACGCTGGGCGCGGCCCAGAAGATCGGCGACATGACGATCGACCCGGTCCGCCGCCAGGTGCTGTGGGGCGAGGAGGAGGTAAGGCTCAGCCCCCGCGAGTACGAGCTGCTCGCCTACCTGGCCGGCCAGCCCGGGCGCGTCTACAGCCGCAAGGAGATCGAGACGAACGTCTGGGGCGAGGACCTGCCGCCGTCGTCGAACGTCGTCGACGTGCACATCGCCAACATCCGCGGCAAGCTGCGCGAGGTGGGCGGCTACGGCGTGATCCGGACCGTCCGCGGCGTCGGCTACGCGCTCAAGTCGTAAGGCCGACGGCGTAACCTGCCCGGCATGAGCCGCGCGTCCAGCAGGCGCCGGGGCCTGCCGCTCACCTGGCGAGTCGCCGTGCTCGCGGGCGCGGCCACGGCGCTGCTGGCCGGCCTGACGCTGATCGTCTCGTACGTCATCGTCAGGAACGGCATGTACGAGGACCTGCGGCGCTCGCTGCGCGAGGACGCCGCCACGCTCGCCTCCGTGTACGCCTTGGGGGAGGGCAGCGCCGGCGGCAGCCTCTCCGGCCCGACGGGCGGCGTGGTGCTGCAGGTGTACGGTCCCGGCGCGCAGCTGCTGGCCGCCTCACGCAGCGAGTGGGAGACCCCGCAGGCGGCGATCCCGCCCGAGGTCGTCATCGGTGCCGGGCTGGTGCCGACGCCCTGGTCCGGGCGCCTGCTGGGCCGGCCGGTGGAGGCCGCGCTGGCGCCGTTCGCGGTGGGCGTCGTGGCCGTGATCGCCGACCCCAGCTACATCCAGGACACGCTCAGGTCCCTCTCCCGCACGCTCCTGCTCGTGGCGGCCGTCCTGGTGGTGCTGAGCCTGCTGGTGGGCTACCTGGTGGCGGCGGCCTCGCTGCGGCCCGTGACCCTTCTCGCCCGGCGCGTGTCGCGCCTCGACCCCGACAGGCTCGAGCCGCTCGAGTACGACGGCCCGCGCGACGAGGTGGCGCGCCTGGCCGAGACCGTGAACGAGCTGCTGCGGCGGCTGGCGCAGGCGCGCGACGCCCAGCGCACGTTCCTGGCCGAGACGAGCCATGAGCTCAGGACGCCCTTGACCTCGCTCCGCGGCTTCCTCGACCGGGCGGCGCGCCTGGCCGGGCCGGCGGCGGCCGAGGACCTCGGCGACGCCAGGCGCGTGACCGGCACGATGGCGCGGCTCGTCGAGGACCTGCTCCTGCTCTCACGGGGCGAGCTGGTGCGCGAGATCAACCCGCACCTCGTTGACCTGCTGCAGGACGTGGCCCGCCCGGTGGCGGCGGAGTTCCCGGGCGTGAGGGTCGAGGGCGGCGCGCCGCGGCTCGTGCTGGGCGACCCCGTGCGCCTGCGCCAGCTCGTGCGCAACCTGCTCGCGAACGCCGTGCGGGCCGCCACGGGACCGGCGGGGGTGGCCGTCCGCGTGGGCGCCGACGACCCCCGTACCGCCGTGCTGGAGGTCGAGGACGACGGGCCCGGCATCCCGCCGGAGATGCAGGAGCGCATCTTCGAGAAGTTCTACAAGGGCGCCGGCGGCGGCAGCGGGCTGGGCCTGGCGATCGCCCGCCAGGTGGCCAAGCATCACGACGGCACGCTGACGGTGGAGAGCCGGCCCGGCCGCACCGTCTTCACCCTGCGGCTGCCGGTGGTGCAGGAGGAGGAAGAGGAGCTCGAGGCGCGGGCGTAGCCAGGCGTGCGGCGGCCGTCAGATCTTCGGCAGCGTCACCCCGCGCTGGCCCTGGTACTTGCCGCTCCTGTCGCGGTACGTGACCTCGGGCCGCTCGCCCTGGAAGAACAGCAGCTGCACTATGCCCTCGTTGGCGTAGACCTTCGCCGGCAGGGGCGTGGTGTTCGACAGCTCCAACGTGACATGCCCTTCCCAGCCGGGTTCCAAGGGGGTCACGTTGGCTACGATCCCGCAACGCGCGTACGACGATTTCCCTAGCGCGACCACCATGGTGTCATCGGGTATCCGTAGGTACTCCACGGACCGGGTGAGCACGAAGCTGTTGGGCGGGACGATGCACGTCTCGCCCTCGTACTCGACGAGGCTGCTGGTATCGAAGCTCTTGGGGTCGACGACGGTGTTGAAGGCGTTGACGAAGATGCGCCACTCGGGGGCGGCGCGGAGGTCGTAGCCGAAGCTCGACAGCCCGTAGCTGATGACGCCCTCGCGGACGAGACGGTCCTCGAACGGCTCGATCATCCCCTCCTCGAGCGCCTTCTGCTTGATCCAGCGGTCGGGCTTGATGCTCATGGCGGGAGTGTAACAGCGGCCTCCGCGCCCCGGCGGCGGGCCTCGCCGTGGTGACCTCAAAGTGATATCATCCAGATGTCAAGGAGGACCTGATGGTTCGTGTACAGGAGAAGGCCGCGTTCAAGGTGAACGGCTTCCTCATGCTGTTGGTGTCGCTGGCGCTCATGGCAGGCGGCGCCTGGCTGTCCCTCTCGGGAGTTGACCTGGCGTCGGACACCGTCCAAGGCGGTCGCCTGGCGCTCGGCATCCCCATGTTCGCGCTCGGCTTCGTGCTCTCCTGGGGCCTGTTCACCGTGCAGCCCAACCAGGCCCGGGTGGTCGTCTTCCTGGGCGACTACATCGGCAGCGTCAGGGACACCGGCTTCTGGTGGACGAACCCGTTCACCACGAAGCGCGCCGTGAGCCTCAGGGTCCGCAACTTCAACTCCGAGCGCCTGAAGGTGAACGACGCCGACGGCAACCCCGTCGAGATCGCCGCCGTGGTCGTGTGGCGGGTGGTCGAGTCGGCGAAGGCCGTGTTCGACGTGGACGACTTCGAGCAGTTCGTGGGCATCCAGGCCGAGACCGCGCTGCGCAGCCTCGCCACCAGGTACCCGTACGACGCCTCCGGCCTGGAGCGGGCCAGCCTGCGCGAGAACCCCGACGAGCTGGCCGCGGCGCTGAGGGCCGAGCTGGAGGCGCGGCTCGAGGTGGCGGGCGTGGAGGTGCTCGAGGCGCGCCTGACGCACCTGGCCTACGCCCCCGAGATCGCCCAGGCGATGCTGAGGCGCCAGCAGGCGCAGGCCGTCGTCTCCGCCAGGCAGCTGATCGTCTCGGCCGCCGTGGGCATGGTGGAGGACGCGATAAGGGAGCTGGAGCGCAGCGGCGTCGTCGACCTGGACGCCGACAAGCGGGCGGCCATGGCGAGCAACCTGATGGTCTCGCTGACCGCCGAGCAGGCCGTGACGCCGGTCATCAACGCCGGCACGCTGTACCAGGGCTGAGCCCTGGGGAAGGGAACCTCGTGAGCAAGCTGTTCAGGACCGTCATCGCGTCGCTGCTGGCCGCGGCCGGCATCGCCGCGGCGCAGCAGGCGGGCGGGTCGGGAGCGCCCGCCGCCGTCTACGACCTCTCCCAGGCGGGCGTGACCCTCGGCGAGGCGGCCGTCGACCTGCAGGCGACCGGCGAAGGCTACAGGACGACCTCCTACGTGGAGATCGCGGGCGTGATCCGGCTCGACGACGAGCTGGCGACGCGGCCCGACGGCTCGGCGCTCGCCTACGTGGTGGCGGGCACCGTCCAGGGCGTCCCCATAGAGATGCGCCTGGAGTTCGGCCCCCAGGGAGCGACCGTCCACCTCGACCAGGCCGGCAGGGAGTCCACGTTCGAGCTGGCGTCGGACGAGCCCCTCTACGTGGTCGACAACAACCTCATCGACGGGCTCCAGGTGCTGGCCCTCGCGGCCCTGCAGGAGCCGGCGCGGCCGCTCGACGTGGCGGTCGTCGTGCCCCTGGCCGCCGCCATGGGGCGCATGAACGTCGCCGTCCGCGACGGCACCCAGAGCGTGGAGCTCGCCACCGGCGCCGTGGAGGCCACGGTCCTCGACGCCGCCCTCACCGTGGGCCCGCAGACCGTCGAGTACGTTCTCTTCGCCGACGAGGCCGGGCGGCTGCTCGTCGTCGAGGTCGCCGCCGCCGGCGCGCGCTACGCGCTGCGCGCGCCCGTGGAGGAAGGGGCCGCCGCGGCCGGGGCGGACGACGAGGACGAAGGCGAAGCCCCCGAGACCGCCGAGGCGTTCCTCGCACGCACCGCTGCGTGCGTGGCCACGCGGGAGCTCACCGTCGAGTCCGGCGGCGCCACGCTGTACGGCCAGCTGTCGCTGCCGGTCGACGCCCCGGCCCGGGGCGCGCCCACCCTGCTCCTGCTGCCCGGCAGCGGCGCCGTGGACGTGGACGGCAACTCGGGCCCGGCACTGCGGAACGCCGGCTACAGGCAGCTCGCCCAGGCCCTGGGCTGCGCCGGCTACGGCGTGCTCCGCGTCGCGAAGATGGGCATCCCGCCCTCCACCGGCGACGGCAACGCGGCCACGCTGCGGTCGTACGCCGAGGACACCGCCGCCTGGTTCGCCGCGCTGGCACAGGCCGAGGGCGTCGACGCGGGCCGCCTGGGGCTGATCGGCCACTCGGAGGGCGGGCTCGTGGCCCTCTACGCCGTCGCCCATGGCCACGTGGAGCCGGACGTCGTGGTGCTGCTGGCGACCGCCGGCCGGCCGTTGGCGGAGCTCCTGGAGGAGCAGGTCGTCGCCTCGGCGCGCCGCGCCGGCCTCGCCGGCGAGGAGCTGGAGGCCTACGCCGACGACCTGGTCGAGTTGTTGGAGGCCGTCCGCGCCTCCACCGGCCAGGCGCTCGAGCTCACCGGCGACCTGGCCGACAACCAGATCGCCCCGCTGTTCGCGCCGGCGGCCGGCCTGCTGCGCAGCGAGATCGACGAGGACCCGCTCGCGCTCGCGGCACGCGTTCAGGTGCCCGCGCTGGTCGTGCAGGGGCTGAAGGACGTGCAGGTGCTGCAGGTCGACGGCCGGCTCCTGGCCGAGGCGCTGCCGCGGGCCACGCACCTGGAGCTGCCCGACCTGACCCATAACCTCGTAGAGACCAGGCTGCCGGCCGAGCAGAAGCTGCTCCCGGGCCCCACCGACGTCGTCTCGGAGACGCTGCTGACCGCGTTGACGACGTTCCTCAACGGGACCCTGAAGCTGGCTCGCTGACGGCAGGCGCGGCGTGCCCGAGCGTAAGCGCTTCCTCCTGCGCATCGACCCGCGGCTCTACGCCGCGTTGGAGCGATGGGCCGCCGCGGAGCTGAGGAGCGTGAACGCCCAGATCGAGTACCTCCTCACGGAGGCCGCCAAGAAGGCGGGGCGGCTGAAGCCGGACGCCCAGGCCGAGCCGCCGCCCGACGACGAGCAGGAGGGCTGAGGCGGCGCGGGGGCCGTGGCGTCTCGGCTCCGTCGGGAGCGGGCGGGGGTTCCGGCGCCCCCGCCCGCTCCGCGCGTTATACTTCGCGCGTTCGACAAACCGCAGGCTTCTTGGAGGTCCGTGATGAAGCGTCGTGATTTCCTCAAGAAGGCCGGCGTGGCTGCCGCCAGCGCCAGCCTCTCGCCCCTCATGTTCGCCAAGGCGCAGGGCCAACAGGTGTTCCGGTGGGGGATGCCGACCTCGTGGCCCACGTCGCTGGACAACCTGTACGGCGGCGCCGTGAACCTGGCGAACTACCTGCGCGAGATGACCGGCGGGCGTCTCGACATCGAGGTGTTCCCGGCCGGCGCGCAGATCGGCGGGCTCGAGGTGTTCGACGCCGTCGCCAGCGGGGCCTTCGAGTGCGGCCATACCGCGTCGTACTACTACATCGGCAAGGACCCCTCCCACGCCTTCTTCACGTGCGTGCCGTTCGGCATGACGCCGGCGCAGCTCACGGCCTGGATCCACTCCGGCGAGGGCCAGGCCCTGTGGGACGAGCTGAACGCGCGCGACAACATGATCGGCCTGCTGTCGGGTAACACCGGCATGCAGATGGCCGGGTGGTTCAACCGCGAGATCGACTCGCCCGACGACCTGCGCGGCCTGGCGTTCCGCACGGCCGGCCTGGGCGGCCAGGTGTACGCCGACCTGGGCGTGAACGTGCAGACGCTCGCCGGCGGCGAGATCTTCCTGGCCCTGGAGCGCGGCGTGCTCGACGCCGCCGAGTGGGTCGGGCCGCACGACGACGAGACCCTCGGCCTGAACCGGGCGGCGCGCTACTACTACGGCCCCGGCTGGGCCGAGCCGGGCGCCGGCTTCTGCACCTACATCAACCTCGACGCCTGGAACTCGCTCCCGGCGGACCTCCAGGAGGCGTTCCGCGTCGCGGCCAAGGCCGTCAACGCGCAGATGTACGCCGACTACACGGCGAAGGACCCGGCGGCGTTCAACCGGATGGTGGCCGCGGGCACCGAGCCGCGCGTGTTCAGCCAGGAGACGCTGCAGGCGTTCTACGACAGCTGGCAGCGCATCAACGAGAACCTGCGGCAGTCGAACGAGATGTACCGGCGCATCTCCGACTCCATGAACGCGTTCCTGGCCGAGAACCGCCCGTACGACGAGCGCAACCAGCACGCGTACGAGGGCTTCCTGTACAGCCAGGGCTGAGTCGCGTCAGCGGCCCGAGGGGCCGCGTCCCACATCGAAGACCGGCGGGCCGCCTCAGGAGGCGGCCCGCTCGCGTCTTGGCCCGCGGGTCGGGACGCTCGTCCGTGCGCGGCGCCGCGCGAGGGCCCGGCCGCGCGGTCCAGGCGGCCGGGCCCTCGCCTACCAGCGCTCAGCGCGCCAGGCTGGGCAGGAGGTTGACGATGCCGGGGAAGAAGACCAGCACCAGCAGCGCGACCACCTGGATCACGACGAACGGCACGATCCCCTTGTAGATGTGCCCGGTGGTGACGCCCTTGGGCGCCACGCCCTTGAGGTAGAAGAGCGAGAAGCCGAACGGCGGCGTGAGGAACGAGCTCTGCAGGTTCATGGCCACCACGACGCCGAACCAGAGCATCATGTCGGCGCCGAAGAAGCGCTCGGCGATGGGGGCGATGAGCGGCACGACGATGAAGGTGATCTCGATGAAGTCGATGAAGAACCCCAGCAGGAAGATCACCAGCATCGTGAAGAACATGAACCCCACGGCCCCGCCGGGCAGGTTCAGCAGGAACTCGTCCACGACGCGGCCGCCGCCGAGCGCGGTGAAGACCATCGAGAACGCCGTGGCGCCCACGAGGATGATGAACACCATGCTCGTCAGGCGCACCGTGGAGTCCATGGTGTCGAAGAGGTTCTTGCGCGTGAGGCGGCGGTTGAGCGCCGCCAGCACCGTGGCGCCCGCGGCGCCGGCGGCCCCGGCCTCGGTGGGGGTGGCGATGCCGAAGAAGATCGTGCCCAGCACCAGCATCACGAGGACCAGCGGCGGGACCAGGCTCTTGAGGAGCTTCAGGAGCAGCGGCCAGCCCCGCAGCGAGCGCGCCTCCTCGGGCAGGGCGGGCGCCTCCTGGGGGTTGCGCCAGGCGACGAACGCCACCCACAGGACGAACAGGCCCGCGAGCATGAAGCCGGGGATGAACGACCCCAGGAAGAGGTCGCCCACCGACACGCCGATCTGGTCACCGAGGATGACCAGCACGATGGACGGCGGGATGACCTGCCCCAGCGTGCCGGAGGCGGCCACGACGCCGGTGGCGAGCGGCTTCGAGTAGCCGTACTTGAGCATCACCGGCAGCGCCAGCACGGCCAGCGTCACCACGGAGGCGCCCACGACGCCGGTGGAGGCGGCGAGGAGGGCGCCCACGGCCACGACCGAGATCGCCAGGCCCCCGCGCAGCTTGCCGAAGAGCATGCCCATGGACTCGAGCAGGTCCTCGGCCAGGCCGGAGCGCTCCAGCATGACGCCCATGAACACGAAGAACGGCA
>CAZGXF010000063.1:0-13930 GCA_964529575.1 uncultured bacterium | reverse complement strand
CCTCGGCCAGGCCGGAGCGCTCCAGCATGACGCCCATGAACACGAAGAACGGCACGGCGACGAGCGTGTAGTTCTCCATGATCGTGCCGAAGATCCGCTGCGGCAGGATGTTCAGGCGCGTGACGTTGAAGGCCGCGTCCCAGGGGAGCGAGAAGCCCAGGTAGACCTCGGTGAAGTTCGAGCCGAGCAGCGTGAACAGGACGGCCGTGCCGCCGAGCGTGAAGGCGACGGGGAAGCCGACGAGCAGGAGCCCGACGACGACGGCGAACATCCACAGGCCCAGCATCAGGCGAGTCCCTTCCCCGCTTCACCCGCCGCGCCCGGAACGGACCCCGTGTGGCTGCCCGCCGGGCCGCTCACGCCGCCGGCCGTGCCGTCCACCGCGGTCGGGGCCGGCGGCGCCTCGTGCACGCTGCCGGAGCCCTTCCTTCCCGCCAGGAAGGCGGCGTTGCGTATCGTCTCCGAGAGCCCCTGCAGGATCAGCATGGCGAAGGCGATGATGATGACGGTCTTCAGGGGGTAGCGCGGCAGCCCGCCGGGGTTCGGGCTCATCTCCAGGGTCTGCCACGAGCGTCGCACGTACGGCACCGAGTAGAGGATCCCCAGGGCCGCGAAGGGGATCAGGAACAGCCAGGTGCCCAGGATGTCGATGAGCGCCTTGCGCCGTGCCGAGAGGTTCGAGTAGACGATGTCCACCCGCACGTGCCCGTCGACGCGCAGCACGTAGGCGGCGCCCAACAGGAAGATCAGGTCGAACGAGTAGGTCTGCAGCTCCAGGTAGAAGTTGCCCGTCATCCGCGCGGCCAGGCCGCGGCCGACGAGGGCCTCGAGAGGACCGTAGAAGTACCTGGTGATGACGTTGTAGACGCCGACGGCCACCATGAAGAGGGAGACCCACCACATCAGGCGCCCGAACAGGCCGGTCACGGCGTCGACGACACGCGCGAAGCCCAACAAGACGTTCAAGGCCAGCCTCCAGGGCGCGCCGAGACGCGCCCGCAGGGATCGGGGTTACCGCGGCATCCTACCAGATGCCGCTCATCGTCCCCTCAGGTAGACGTCCACGTCGCGGTTGTGGGCCGGCAGGTTCGTGTTGGGCCGGAAGACGACCTCGCCCTCGGACACCCCGTGCAGGAAGTAGAGGTAGAGCGCCCCGTCCTCGGCGTAGCGCTGGGGCGCCAGCACGGCGTCCAGCGCCTCGGCGCCCGGGTTGCCGATGGGCCCCACCGGCAGGCCGGGGCGCGTGTAGGTGTTCCAGGGCGTGTCCACCTGCAGGTCGCCGGCCACGGCCGAGAGCTCGGGCAGGGGCTTGCCCAGGCCGTAGGCGACGGTCGGGTCGGACTGCAGAGGCATGCCCAGCTCGAGCCGGTTCAGGAACACGCCCGCGATGACGGGCATCTCGCTCTCGTCGGCCGCCTCGGCCTGCACCAGGCTGGCCAGCGTCACCCACTGGTGGACGGTCAGGCCCAGCTCGCCCAGCTGGTCGGCCAGCCCCTCCCGGCGCCCCACCTCCTGCCTGAACCGGTCGACCATCATGCCCAGCGCCTCCGCGGCGCCGGCGTGCACGGGCACGTCGTACGAGGCGGGGAAGAGGTAGCCCTCGAGCCCCTGGCCCTCGGGCAGGTACGGCGGCGCCAGGTCGGGCCCGGGCGAGGCGACCAGCTGCGCCAGCTCCTCGGCGGTGCCGAAGCCGTTCGCCGCCAGCCGCGCCACGACCGCCTCGGCGCGCCAGCCCTCGGGCACGACGATCGTGGCGACGCGCGGCCGGCCCCCCGACGCCAGGGCCTCGGCCACCGCGCTGGCGCTCATGGTGGGGTCGAGGTCGTAGAGACCCTCGCCGACGCGCGTGTCGAGCTCGCGGAAGCGCAGGTAGTACTCGAAGACGGTGGCCGAGCGCACCAGCCCCGCCTCCGCCAGCTCTTGCGCCACGCGCTTGCCGCCCCAGCCGGGCATGACCTCGAACTCGACGGTGCCGGGCGTGTCGCTAGGGGCCGAGAGCAGGTAGGAGGCGTAGCCGACGACGGCGACGACCACGGCCAAGAGCACGCCCAACACGCCCACGGCCCGGCGCGCGGCGCGACCCTTGCGCCCTGGCGGTGGCGCGGCGGACGTGCGCGCGACGGCGGGCGCGGCCTCGTCGCTCACGACGGCGCCGCCGGCCTCCTCGCTCACGGCCGCCCCGCCGTCCGGGCCAGGTACGACTCGAGGATCAGCACCGCCGCCGCCTCGTCCAGGCGGCCCTTCTCCTGGCGCTTGCCGCGCGGCAGAGGGCTCCCGGCGATCTGCCGGTAGGCCGAGCGCGTCGAGAGGCGCTCGTCCTCCAGCACGACCTCGACGCCCTCCGGGGCCAGGCGCTCGCCGAGCGCCGCGGCGAACGAGCGCACCCGCGCCGTCTGGCGCGACTCGGTGCCGTCCATGTTGCGGGGCAGGCCCACCACGACCACGCCGGCGCCCTCCGCGGCGGCGACCCGCGCCACCTCCTCCACGTCGCGCTTCACGCCCACGCGGGCGATGGCGCCGCGCCCGAACGCCACCGAGGAGCCGGCTTCGGCGCGCGCCAGGCCGATGCGGGCGTCGCCCACGTCCAGGCCCAGCACGGCGCCGGCGGCCGCCATCAGGCCGGTAGCGCCGCGAGCACCTCGGGCACCGCCGCCAGGGCCTCGCCCAGCCGCGCCGGGTCCTTGATGCCCGCCTGGGCGAGGTCGGGCTTGCCGCCCCCGCCGCCCCCGACACGGGTGGAGACGGCCCGCACGAGCTTGCCGGCGTCGGCGCCGCGCTGCCTGGCGTCGGCGCTGGTCTTGGCGACGATCAGGGTGCCCGAGCCCACCACGACGACGTCGGCCTGGGTGGCTTCCAGTTGCCGGTCGGCGGCCCCGCGCAGCGCCTGGGCGTCGAGGCCGTCGAACGCGAACGTGGCGAACCGGAAGCCGCCCGCCTCCTTCACCTCGGCGGCGGGGGCCGCGCTCGTGAGCGCCGCGGCGAGGCGGTCGCGCAGCCTGGCGGTTTCGCGCTGCGCCTCCTTGAGGTCGGCGGCCAGCTTGGCGACGCGCGCCTCGAGCTGCGAGGGGCTCACGCCCAGCGTCTCGGCCAGGCGGCGCTCGCGGGCGCGCAGCTCCTCGAGGTGGTCGATGGCCGCCATGCCCACGCGCGCCTCGACGCGCCTGACGCCGGCGGAGACCGCCTCCTCGGACGTGATCACGAAGGCGCCGATCGTGCCGGTGCGCTCGACGTGGGTGCCGCCGCACAGCTCGACGGAGACGGGCTTCTCGGCGCCGGACACGCTGACCATGCGCACGCGCTCGCCGTACTTCTCGCCGAACAGCATCATCGCCCCGGCCTGCCTGGCCTCGGCGATGGGCACGACCCGCCAGGTCACGGCCAGGTCCTGCTGGACCCAGCGGTTCACCAGCTCCTCGACGCGCGCGAGCTCCTCGGCGCTGAGGGCGTGGCCGTGCGTGAAGTCGAAGCGCAGGCGGTCGGGCGCCACCAGCGAGCCGGCCTGCGTGACGTGCGTGCCCAGCACCGTGCGCAGGGCCGCGTGCAGCAGGTGGGTGGCGGTGTGGTGCTTCTTGGTCTGCTCGCGCGCCGGGTCCACGACCGCGGCGACCTTGGCGCCGCGCGTCAGCTCGCCCCGCGCGACCTTGGCCTCGTGCAGGTAGAGGCCGTGGGTCGAGCGGCTCGTGCCGCTGACCAGCGCGCCGCCGCCCGGCCATTCGAGCTTGCCTACGTCGCCCACCTGGCCGCCGCCCTCGGCGTAGAACGGCGTGCGGTCCAGCACGACGACGCCGGAGTCGCCCTCGCGGAGGACGTCGACCTCCTGGCCTTCGCGCACCAGGCCGACCACGGTGGCCTCGGCCCGCTGCTCGGTGTAGCCGAGGAACTCGGTCTCGCCGGCGCGGCCGGCGATGGCGCCCAGGGCGTCGGACTGGGCGGTGAAGAGCCGCCTCTCGCCCACGTCGCCGCGCGACGCGCGGCGCGCCTCCTCGCGAGCGGCCTCGTAGCCGGCCCTGTCGACGTCGATGCCCCGCTCGGCGGCCAGCTCCTGGGTGAGGTCGAGAGGGAAGCCGTACGTCTGCCACAGGTCGAACGCGACGTCGCCGGGCAGGACCTTCCCCTCGAGCGAGGCGAGCAGGTTGCCCACGCGCTCGATGCCGGCCTCGAGGGTGCGGAGGAACTGCTCCTCCTCGTTCTCGATGACGCCCATGACGCGGTCGCGCCCGTCGACGAGCTCGGGGTACGGCTCGCCCATCGCCTCGATCACCTGGTCGACGAGCCCGTGCAGCACGGTGTCGCGCAGGCCGAGGAGCCAGGCGTGGCGGGCGGCGCGGCGGACGAGCATCTTCACGACGTAGCCGGCGCCGTCGTTGGCCGGCAGCACGCCGTCGGTGATCGCGAAGGTCACGGCCCGCACGTGGTCGGCGATCACGCGGTGCGACAGCGAGCGCGTGCCCTCGTACGGCTTGCCGGACAGCTCGGCCACCTTGCGTATCGTGGGCTGGAACAGCTCGGTGCCGTAGGCGTCAGGCTGGCCGGCCATGAGGGCGGCCAGGCGCTCGAAGCCCAGGCCGGTGTCGATGTTCTGCTGCGGCAGGGGCTGCAGCACGCCGCCGTCCTGCCGGTCGAACTGGGTGAAGACGAGGTTCCAGAACTCGACGTAGCGGTCGCCCGACCCGGTGTTGGGGCCGTCCTCGTCGGGGGTGCCGTAGTCGGGGCCGCGGTCGTAGAAGATCTCGGAGCAGGGGCCGCAGGGGCCGTTGGGGCCCTGCGTGACGGCGTTCGCCGGCCAGAAGTTCTCGTCCTCGCCCCAGCGCGAGATCTTCCGCTCCGGCACGCCCACCTCGTCGCGCCAGATGAGGAACGCCTCGTCGTCGTCCTTGTAGACGGTGACGTAGAGCCGTTCCGGGTCGAGGCCCAGCCACTCCTTCGAGGTGGAGAACTCCCACGCCCAGCGGCAGGCCTCGCGCTTGAAGTAGTCGCCGAACGAGAAGTTGCCGAGCATCTCGAAGAACGAGTGGTGGCGCAGCGTACGTCCCACGTTCTCGATGTCGTTGATGCGCAGGCACTTCTGCGCCGTGGTGACGCGGTGCCACACGCCCTCGTAGCCGGCGAACTTCGGCGTGGCGCCGAGGAAGTACGGCTTGAACTGCACCATCCCCGCGCTCGTGAACATCAGGGTCGGGTCGTCGCTCTTCAACGACGCCGACGGGTACGCCAGGTGGCCCCTCTCGACGAAGAACTCCAGGTACCGCCTGCGTAGCTCGTTCAGCTCGTTCACACCGTGTCTCACGCCGTCTCCTCCAGGGCCACGAGGGACGAGTATAACGACCCGGACCGCACCTTCCCGAAGCGTGGGCGCGGGGGCGGGCCGGGACCCGCGCGAGGTCCCGCGCCTCCGTCCGGCGGCGGCCGCGGCACGGTCGCGCGGACGGCGTCACCGCCGCTACGACAGGGTATCTTCCGCGGGATGACGAGCGCCGCCGGCGCGCAGCCGTCCACCCAGCGCAGACGCACCCTGTTCGTGGCCTCCGCCGCCTTCCTGGCGCTCGGGGGCCTGGTCTCGCTCTACGGGCCGCTCTTCCCGGCGCTGCGCGAGCGCTTCGGCGTGGGGGTGGACCAGGTCGGCGCGGTCGTGTCGGCCCACTTCGTCGGCTCGCTGGCCGCGGTGGTGGTGACGGGCGAGCTGATCCGGCGCTTCGGCTACCGGCGCGTGCTCACGGTGGGCGCCGCGCTCCTGGCGCTCGGACTGGCCGGCCTCGCCCCGGCCCCGAGCTGGGCGCTCTTCCTCACCGCCGCCGGCGTGGCGGGCGTGGGGTTCGGAGCGGTGCAGGTGGCGGTGAACCTCCTCGTCGCGCGGACGTTCCTGGGCGGCGCGGCGTCGGCGCTGAACCTCATCAACGCCGTGTTCGGCGCCGGGGCCGTCCTGAGCCCCGTGCTGGTGGCCGCCTTCGCGCCTCGCCCCGAGCCGCCCATGTGGGCGCTCACGGCGGTGGCGGCGCTCGTCCTGGTGGCGGTGCGCACGCTCGGCGCGGTGCCCGAGCCCGGGGCGCGCGCCGGCGCCGCGGAGCCCGTGGCCTGGGGTGCCCTGGGCGCGTTCGTGCTGCTCTACTTCGGTTACGTCTCGGCCGAGGTGGGCGTCACCTCATGGTCGACCGAGCACCTCACCCCGTCGCTGGGTGCCGCGGCCGCGGCCGCGGTGCCGGGCGTGTACTGGGGCACGCTCACCGTCGGGCGCCTGGTCGCGGCCGCGGTGGCGTCGCGGGTCCGCCCCGGCCGCCTGCTGCTCTACTGCCTCGCCGGCGCGGTGCTGGCGCTGCTGGGCGCGCTCTACACGCCCGCGGCGCCGGTCATGTACGGCGTCGTGGGCCTGGCCCTCGCCCCCACGTTCGCCACTGGCCTGGCGTGGCTCACCGAGCGGATGCCGCGGCGCGCCGAGCAGGTCTCGCCGGCGGTGTTCGCCGCCGCCTCGGTGGGTCCGATCGCCACGGCGCCGCTGATCGGCGTCGCCGTGGCGGGGTTCGGACCGAGCGCGGTGCCGGCGTCGCTGGCGTCGCTGGCCGGCGTGGCGCTCGTCAGCGCGGCGTGGTTGCGCTCGCGCGACCCTCGCCCCACGTAGAGGCCAGGGCGAAGGCGCCCAGGAACGCCGGCCCCAGGCTCGAGAAGGCCGCGGCCGGCAGGGCCCAGAAGCCCGCCAGGGCCGCCGGCCACAGGCCGGTCAGCGGCAGCAGCAGCCCCACCATGACGCCTACCGCCGCGGCGAACGCGCCCAGGCCCCGCCAGGCGCCCTCGCCCAGGCGGGCGCGGCCGAACGAGACCAGCCCCAGCGTCACGGCCCCGAGCAGGTAGGCGTGGAGGAAGAGGACGCGCAGGCCCTGGCGCTCCACGAACGTCTCGCCGGCGGGCAACGCCATGACCACCTCGACCACGGCCTTCAGCGCCACCAGGCCCAGGGAGAGGTAGGCGACTAGCTGGCCCGTGGTGACGGCGGGGCGGTCGGCGCGCGGCTGGGTCGGGCCGCCGCGCCACAGCGCCAGGACCAGCCACAGCCAGGCCGCCGCGGCCGCGAGCCCGCCCGCGGCCTCGAGCCAGCGCAGCCCGTCCGTGACGCCCAAGCCGGTCACGAGCCGGGCGCCGGAGCGGGCGCAGAGGCCGACGGCCAGCGCCCAGGTGGCGGCTCCGATCGAGCCCCCGGCCGCGTGGCGGAACCGCGTGGCGGCCAGGGCGCCCAGGAGCCCGAGGCCGAACCAGCCGTCGGCGAAGAGGGAGAGGAAGAGGTCGGCGTTCGCGGCCACCCGTTGGGGCGTCGACGTGCCGCCCAGGCCGTCGGCCATGAGCAGGAGCACGCCCACCGTCGAGGCGAGCAGCATCGCGAAGGCGCCGTCGAAGAGGCGTAGGGCCGGCGTGCGCGGGGCGCGCCAGGAGCCGGCCAGGTAGAGACCGGCCAGTGCGTACCAGACGAGGCCGTTGAGGCCCGAGACCATCATGGACAGCGGCAGCTCGGCCTCCCCGACGGGCATGAGGCGGTAGCCGCTGAGGAGGAACGGCACGTAGGCGGCCAGGCCCGCGGCCGCGGCGGCGACCGCGGCCGCCTGACCGCCCGGCAGCCGGCGGCCGACCGCCCCCAGGGCGGTGTGGGCGGCCAGCGCCAGCGCCGGCGTGGCCCAGGAGAAGAACATCAGGTGCGAATGGGCGTGGCGCACGTCGCCGAGCTGCAGGCCCCAGGGGAGGCCCAGGTACATGCCGAAGCGCATGAAGGCGCCCGTGAACGCGGCGAGCGTGAAGGAGACGAGGGCCAGCCGCCAGGCGACGAGCGCGCCGCGGTGTCGACTGGTCGGGGCCGGCCCCACAGCCCGGAAGCGTAACCCCCGCCGGTAGGACCGGCGGGGGAGGTTCGTCCTGGGGGCGACACGGGGCGGCCGCGGCGGTGACGTGGGCTCCAGGGGCGTAGGCGCCTCCTCGAGCGCCGCCGGGCGCGCGCCTCAGACCAGGCGGCGCCTGATGGTGGAGCTGATGAAGTCGACGACCACGATGAACCCGACGATGACGATCAGGAACGTGGAGATCTCGTCCCAGCGACGGAACTGCAGGCGCTGGATCAGCGGCCCGCCGATACCGCCCGCGCCCACCAGGCCGAGGATCGTGGCGGCCCGCAGGTTGATCTCGAAGCGGTAGAGCAGGTTCGAGGCGAACTCGGGCAGCACCTGCGGGACGACGGCGTACAGGAAGACGTGAACCCCGTCGCCGCCCGCGGCGCGGATGGCCTCCATCGGCCCTTGGTCGATGCCCTCGATGACGTCGGAGAAGATCTTGCCCAGGAAGCCGATCGAGTGGATGCCCATGGCCATGATGCCCGCGGTGGGGCCGGGGCCGGCGGCGGCGACGAAGATGATCGCCAGGAGTATCTCGGGGAACGTCCTGATGGCCACCAAGAGCGCCTTGCCCGGCGCGGCCCTGGCCGTGCCCCCCAGCAGGTTGCGGGCGGCCAGGAACGACAGGCCGAACGCGAGCACGCCGCCCAGCAGCGTGCCGAGCACGGCCATGTAGAGCGTCTGCAGCATGGCCCCGAAGGCCAGGGGGAAGACCTCCCAGTCGGGGTTCGTGAACCCGCGCCACAGGGGCGGGAGCGTGCGGTTCAGGCCGGTGCGCACGCGCGTCCACGTGGGGAGGTCCATGGTGGCGAGCACGACCACGAGCAGCACGACGGCCAGCACCGCTATCGCGATGCCGACGGCGCGCGCGCGGCGCACGTGCGCCGGGGTGGGAGGGACGGTCCCGGTCATATGAGCCTCGACCTCGCCCACACGGAGATGGCGTCGATGACCAGCACGACGGCGAAGATCACGACGATGATCAGCCCGACGCCGGTGTAGTCGAAGAAGTTCAGGCGCTGCTGGAGGGTGAACCCGATGCCGCCGGCCCCCACGAGGCCGATGATCACGGAGGCCCTCACGTTGATCTCGAAGACGTAGAGCACGAAGCTGACCATCGTGGCGGCCACCTGCGGGATCACGGCGTAGACGATGGTCGCCAGGCGACCGGCGCCGGCGGCGCGCAGGGCCTCCAGGGGGCCGGGGTCGATGGCCTCGACGGTCTCGGAGCCGAGCTTCGCCAGCACGCCGATCGAGAAGAGCGTCAGCGCCACGGCGCCCGGCAGCGGCCCGACCACCAGGATCGGCACGAGGATCGCGGCCCACAGCAGGTCGGGGATGCTGCGCAGCACCGTGAGCAGCACGCGCGCTACCCACATCGTGACGGGGTCGATGGCGGTGTTCGCCGAGGCCAGGAAGAGCAGGGGCAGCGCCAGCAGCGTGCCGAAGAACGTGCCCACGTAGGCGATCTGCAGGGTCTCGATCAGAGGCTTCGCGAGCTGCGGCAGGTAGGCGCCCCAGTTCGAGCCCATCTCGGAGAGCGGCGGCACCAGGCGGCCGAAGAAGCGCCAGAAGTCGGCCGCGCCGGTGAACAGCGCCACGATGTCGAAGTCGGTCTGGCGGTAGGCGACGGCCACGACGGCCGCCACCACGGCTAGGCTGACCAACCCCCGCAGCCGGCTGACGAGCGGGGGGCGGGGGACGGCCGCGGCCGCCAGGGCGGGTCGGTCAGGCGCCACGCATGTCCTTCTCGCGGTCGATGGGCCGACCGTAGATGTCCTCGAACGCCTGGTCGGTGGCCTCCTCGGGGGTGCCGTCGAACACGACGAGGCCGTCGCGCATGCCGACGATCCTGTCGGCGTACTCGCGCGCCATGTCGATGAAGTGCAGGTTCACGATCGTCGTGATGCCGTCCTCGCGCGCGATGCGCTTGAGGTCGCTCATCACGGCGTGAGAGGTGGGCGGGTCGAGGCTGGCCACGGGCTCGTCGGCGAGCATCACCGACGGCTTCTGCGCCAGCGCCCGCGCGATGCCCACGCGCTGCTGCTGGCCGCCGGAGAGCGCGTCGGCCCTCACGAACGCCTTCTCGGGGATGCCCACGCGCGCCAGGCACTCGTGCGCGTAGGCGACGTCCTCCCTGGGGAAGGCGCCGAGCACCCCGCGCCACGCCGGCACGTCGCCGAGGCGGCCGGAGAGCACGTTCCTCAGCACGCTGGAGCGCTTCACGAGGTTGAACGTCTGGAAGATCATCCCGATGTCGGAGCGCACCTGGCGCAGCTGGCGCCCACGGGCGGCCGTGACGTCCTGGCCGCCCACGACGACGCTCCCCTGCGAGGGCACCACGAGGTTGTTGACCGTGCGGATCAGGGTCGACTTCCCGGCGCCGGACAGGCCGACTACGACCACGAACTGGCCGCGGGGGATGGAGAGGGACACGCCCTTCAGGGCCTTCAGCCCCGTCTTGTACGTGACCTCCACCTCGCGGAACTCGATATGGGACACGGGTGAGAGTACCCCAAAGAAGGGGGCCGGCGCGGGACTGGTATCCCGGCCGGCCCCCTTCAGGACACAGGCGGCCTCAGGCGGCCGCCGGCGCCTCGATCAGCGCTGGAAGGTGCGGCTGACCTCGCGCACGATGTCGTAGACCGCGGGGTCCTCGACGCGGGCGAACTCGGTCACGTTGAAGAGGGCCTGGGTGAGCGCCTCGCCCTCCTCGGTGTCGGCGATCTCGATGAACGCCTCGGCGATGCTGTCCTTCAGCGCGGGGTCGAGGTTCGGCATCACGACCATGCCGTCGTTGGGGATGTCGGCCGAGTAGCCGAGGATGCACACGACTTCCTTGACGTCGGGGTAGTCGCCCTCGATCGTCTCGCGGCCGTCGGAGCCGGGGGAGCCGCCGAAGGTGACGGCGACGTCGACGTCACCGAGGTAGACGGCGAGCGCGGCGGCGTCGTGCGAGCCCGCGAAGATGCCGGTCATCTCGGTGTCGGGGTCGATGCCGTAGACCTCGCGCAGCGTCACGAACGGGAACTGGTAGCCGGAGGCCGAGCCGGGGTCGACCCAGGCGATCGTCTTGCCGCGCAGGTCCTCGAACGACTCGATGCCGCTGTCGCAGCGCACGTTGAACTGCGAGCGGTAGGTGGTGCTGCCCTGGCGCACCGAGGCGAGGAGGGGCTCGGCGCCGTGGGCGTCCATGGCCTGCACCAGGCCGGCCGGGCCGAACATGCCCACGTGCACGCGGCCCGTGCCCATGGCCTCGACGAGGCCCACGAAGTTCGTGCTGACGAACGTCTCGACGGGGATCCCGATGCGCTCGGAGAGCATCTGGGCGATCGGCTCGAGGCTGTCGACGATCGCGTCGGCTTCGCGGCTGGGCACCATGCCCACGACCAGCGTCTCCGGTACTTCACCGTCCTGGGCGAAGCCGACGTACATCGTGCCGGCCAGCACCAGCGCCAGTAGGGTCTTGAGGGTTCGCTTCACTTCGGCCTCCAACTGTTGGCTGTGCGCTCGCGGGGCGCCTCACGTGGGTTGTCCCCGTGCGCGGCAAGAGTAGCACGGGCTGTGAAGTCTCTCACGGACGGCTGAAGGGGTGGTTAACGACCTCTTCAGGTGAGCGGCCGCGGAACGCCGGCCGGCGCGCGCCGGCCGCGGCTCGGCCCTTCGGGCCCTTCAGGCCCCCCAGAACAGGTCCTGGTAGGCGAAGAGCGCCGGCCATCCGCCGGTGTGCACGAAGACGACGTCCTCGTCGGCGCCCAGCTCGCCCCGCCGCACCATGTCGACGAGCCCGGCCGCGACCTTGCCGGTGTAGACGGGGTCGAGCAGCACGCCCTCGAGCCGCGCGAACAGCCTCACGGCCTCGACCATGGCGTCGGTGGGCAGCGAGTAGCCGGGGCCCACGTAGCGGTCGACGACCTCCACGTCCGCGGGCCGCACCTCGACGGCCGAGCCGGCGAGCTCGGCGGTGCGCCTGGCCAGGTCGAGGATCTTCGCCTCCTGCGCGGCCTTCTCGGCGCGGGTGCTGACGCCCAGCACGCGGGCGCCGCTGCTCAGGCCGGTGAGGCCGGCTACCAGCCCCGCGTGCGTGCCGCCGGACCCGCTGGCCACGACCACGCGGTCGATGGTCAGGCCCATCTCGTCGGCCTGGTACATGAGCTCCTTCGCGGCCGCCACGTACCCCAACGCTCCCAGGGGGCCGGAGCCGCCGCCCGGGACCACGTAGCCCACGCGGCCGGACGCGGCCAGGTCGTCCACCTCGGCCTGCATCGCGGCGTTCACGTCGGCGCCGGCCGGTACCACGGAGATGCGCTCGGCGCCGAACAGGTGGAAGAGGAAGTTGTTGCCGGTGCCGCGCTCGTCGTAGCTGCCCGGCACCCGCTCCTCGATCACCAGCCGGCAGGCCAGCCCCTCGACGCGCGCCGCCGCGAGGGTGGAGCGGCAGTGGTTCGACTGCACCGCCCCGGTGGTGACGAGCGTGTCGGCCCCGCGCTCCAGGGCGTCGGCCACCAGGAACTCCAGCTTGCGGGCCTTGTTGCCGCCGCCGGCCAGGCCGAGCTCGTCGTCGCGCTTCAGCCAGATCGTCGGACCGCCCAGGTGCGCGCTCAGGCGGCGCAGCGGGACGAGGGGGGTGGGATGCGGCGTGTAGCGGCGCCGAGGGAAACGGGAGAGCTGCATCCGGTCGGACCTCCGGGGTGCCGGCCCCGGCCCCAGGGGCAGACGACAGCGGCCGTCCCTGGGGCCCGTCGAGGCCGGCGGTGACGCCGAAGTTAGCATGTTGCCGACCGCGCTCCTCATGCTAGCTTCGGCTACCATGGCGCCCGTGCGCGCAGGTAGCGAGGCGGAGCTCGCCCGCCTCTACGAGTTCGTGGAGGGCGGCTACCGCACCCCGTCCTCGGCCGCGCGGCTGCGCCGCGGGGTGCGCAGGCGCCTGGAACGCCTGCTGGGGGCCAGGGACGAGGTCGACGTCGTCGACCGCGCCTCCGCACCCGACCCGCTGACCGCCGTCTACGCGCGCGACGTCGCCTTCCTCGTGCCGGTGAGCTGGTGCCGCAACGTCTCCCTGTTCGGCTTCGGGCCAGGGGCCTTCGACGCCTGGGAGGCCACGGCGCGGCAGGTGGCCGTGAGCCCCGACGTGCCGGCCCAGGAGACGGTCTTGGCTCGCTTCCTCGAGCGCTTCGTGCCCCGCACCGCGGCGGAGCGGCTCTACTCGGCGCCGGAGCGCGACGTAAGCCAAGGGTCGCGGCTGCACCAGGTGTCGGCCGCGGACACGAAGTACTTCTTCCCGTGGTCGCCAGCGGTGGAGGAGTGGCCGGCGACGGCGCCGGAGGACCTGAGGATCAGGAGCCACGGGCCGGCTGGGGCGCGGCTCGTGGAGCTGGAGGTGTGGCGACTGAAGCGCCTCGTCGCCTCGGTGAAGGCGGCCGGCTACCGGCCGCCGCGCAACGACGGCGTCCGCGGCCAGCTCCTGCACGCCCACGGCGAGACGCGCTTCCTCATCCGCTCTGGCTTCCACCGCGTGGCCGTGCTCTCCGCGCTGGGCCACGACGCGGTGCCGGCGCGGTTCGCCAGCCACGCGCAGCGCCTCATGACCCTGGACCAGCTCCCCACGTGGCCGCTGGTGCGCCAGGGCCTGTTCACGCGGCGCGAGGCGGAGCTCCTCGTGGAGCGGCTGTTCACCGAGGACGGCCGCGAGACGGCCGCGCGCCTCGGGCTCGAGCCGCACCCGGACGCGGCCCACGCGCCCGCCCCGGCCCCGCTGGTCGCCTCGCCGGCGTGAGGGAAGGTAGGGCGAGCGGGGGCCCGGGCGCCCGTCACCAGGCGCCGTCCGGGACCAGACGGGCCGCGGGCCGCTAGGCTCATGTCATCGCGGGCGCGAGGCGCCCCGGGAGGACGGCGCATGAGGGTCAGGACCGAAGGTTGGCAGGAGGCCGTGGCCGAGGCTCCGGCCGGCCCGCTGCCGCGCAACGAGGGCACCGAGCTGACGCTCGACTGGGTGCAGGCCGCGCGCGTGAACAAGAGCGCCGTCGAGCGCCGCGCCGCGACGCTGACCACGCGCCGCAGCGTCA
>CAZGXF010000062.1:0-14259 GCA_964529575.1 uncultured bacterium | reverse complement strand
CCCTCGCCGGTCAGCGGCACCGCCAGCGCGGCAGCCTCGCGCAGGGCCAGGTCGCGCGCGGCCTCGGCGGGCATGGACCGGCCCTCGTGCAAGGCGGCCTCGAACGCTGCCGGGCCCGCACGCTCGGCCGCCTGCCTGGTCCAACGCACCTTCTCGAGGGCGGCGAACGGCTCCAGCGGCGTGCCCAAGCGGTCCCGCAGCGCCTCCGCGGCGCCCCAGACGCGCCCTGCGAGCTCGGGCCGGCCCGCCGCCGTGAAGAGGACGGCGTACTGCTCCAGGGCCGTGGCGAGGCTGAACACGATCCCCAGCTCGGTGAGGAGGCGCGTGCTCTCGCGCAGCCGCCGCTCCGCCACCGCCAGGTCGCCCAGGTGCACGGCCACGAGCGCCAGGCTGCCGAGAACGTTCGACGTCATCTGGAGGTTCCCTAGCGCCCGTTCCATCTCCAGCGCCTCGAGGTAGAACGGCTCGGCGAGGTCCGGGCGACCGGAGAAGAGCTTCACGTCGCCGATGTTGTTCAGCGCCCGGCCGACGTCGTCGGCGAGGCCGTTCTCCCGCGCGACGGCGACCGCCTCCAGGTAGCGGTCCTCCGCCACGCCGAGCTCGAGCTGGTAAACGGCCAGCACGCCGAGGAGGTTCAGCGACCTCACCAGCGGCCGCGCCTCGCCGGACCGCCTCGCCAGCGTCAGTGCGCGGGCGAGGACACGCGCCGAGCTGTCCGGGTCGCCAGCCACCATGAGCGAGAACGCGTAGGCGTTCAGGCACGCGGCCAACCGGCCGGCCTCGCCACCCTCGACGTCCAGGCTCGACAGGCGCTCGTACCAGGGGAGCACCAGGTCGAGGTGGCCGCGGCGCACCCAGTACTGCGCGGTGTGCTGCAGGAACTCGACCACGCCGGTGAGGTCGCCGCGCTCCCAGCACCACGCGATCGCGGCCAGGAGGTCGGCGCGCTCGTCGTCCAGCTCGGCCAGCCAGCGCCCGCCGTCGCGCGTGTCGAACGCCTGCGCCGCCGCCCGCGCCCGCGACAGGAAATGGTGGGCGTGGCGGTCCTTCGCCTCCGCGGTCGCGGACGGGTCGTCGCCCGACCTGGCGTCGAGCCACGTCCGCAACGTGGGCTGGCAGACGAACCGGCCCGACGGGAGTCGCGCCAGCAGCGACCGGCGGCACAAGGCCGCGAGGTCCTCGAGCCCCACTCCCAACGCGCCGGCGGCGGCCCGGTCGAACGGGCCCCTGAACGCCGCGACGCGCCTAAGCTGCCGGCGCGAGTGCTCGTCGAGCAGGCTCCAGGCGCGTTCGAACACGGCTATCAGGCTGCGGTGCCTGGCGGGCGCGTCGCGCAGCGGGCTGGCGAGGAACGCCACGTCGGCCGACAGCGCCTCGGCGATCCCCGAGACCGGCATCACCGTGACCCATGCCGCCGCAAGCTCCAGGGCCAGCGGCAGGCCGCCGGTGAGCCGGTGGAGCTCGACGAGGTGCTCGGCGTCAGCGGGCGTCAGCTCGAAGGCCGCGTCCGCCCGGCGCGCGCTCGCCAGGAAGAGGTCCGTGGCGGGGCCGGTGCCGTCGGGCCCCAGGGGCAGGCCGCCCAGGGGCAGCACGTCCTCCTCCCGGTAGCCGAGGGGCTGGCTCGCGGTGACGAGGCACGAGACGCCACGGGCAGCATCGAGGAGCTCCTTGAGCCAGTCGGCGCCGGCCACCAGGTGGTCGAAGTCGTCGAGCACGAGGAGCGTGGGTCCGCGGACCGCGAGCCGCTCGGCCAGGTGCCTCGGGTCGGGGCCGGCGACCGGTGCGTCGGGGCCGGCGACCGGCGCGTCGACGCCGAGGGCCTCGTAGGCCTGGCGCAGCGCCTCGGCCGCCGTCGCGGCGCGCTGGCAGTCGAGGAACAGCACGCCCCCGGGGAAGGCGTCGCCGCCGCCCAGGTCGCCCGCGACCACGCGCGCCAGCAGCGACTTGCCCACGCCCCCGGGGCCGGCCACGGTGACGAGGCGACGGCGCCTCGCGACGAGCAGCTCTCGCAGCTTCGCCCGCTCGGCGCTGCGGCCCAGGAGCCGCTGGTCGGGCGCGGCGTCGTCGGGGCCCTCGGCGTGGTGCGGGCCCAAGTGCGCCGTGGGGCGCCGGCCGAGCCCGACGGCGTCGCGACCCCCCTCCCCATCGCCGTCCAGGCCTAGGGCAGCGAGGTCGCGCGCCAAACGCGGCGCCGAGGGGTCGCCCACCCGCGCCAGCGCCCGGTGCACGAACGCCAGGTCCTCGGGCTCCAGCAGCGACGAGTCGGCCACGCTCAGCGCCTCGCGCACCAACGCCGCGGCCTCGTCCGTGTCGGCGGCGGACGGCGCGGCGGCGGCCTCGAGCAGCGCGCGCTGCAGCGCGTGCGCCAGCCCGTCGCGCGTGGAGTCGACCCAGTCCTGCAGCTCCGCGCCCGCGCCCCGCACCCGCGCGCCCAGCAGGAACGGGCCGCGGAAGAGCCGGCGGGCCGTGGCCAGGTCGCCGTCGCGCAGCGCCTGGCGCATCTCGGCCGCGTCGCTCGCCGCCAGCGCCCTGACGGTCGTGGGCGTGGCCTCGAACGAGCCGGGCAGGTCGCGGGAGAGCCGTGACAGGGTCACCGACAGCCGGTTCAGGGGGTCCGACGCGCCGGGCCAGAACAGCGCGGCGACGTGGCGCCGCTCCTGCACGCCCTCGAGGGCGAGGTACGAGAGGAGCACGAGCGGCTTCTGCTGCCCGTACCGCCTCCCCTCGACCTCCAGCGAACCCAGCGTCAGCAGGCGATACATCGGCGCCCCTCAGAGATGCGGAACTTCTCACACGATACACACTGGCCTGTCATCTGCAGGCTCGTTCGTCAGGCTCGGCCCGGGCAGCGGGGAGCGGTTGACAGGTCCAGCACAGGGGTCGGCGGCGATGCTCCCGTCAGAGACGAGACCCGCGGCCGTCGCGCTCCAGGTGGGGCGCGGCGGACGCGGTGTGTCCCCTGGGAGGCCCACATGAGGAAGAGGGAGACGGTCCTGAGGTCACGAGCGCGGCTCCTGCTGTTGGCGGGGGTCCTGTCCGGCCTCGTAGGCGCCTGCGGTCAGCAGCAGGCGCCCGCGCCCGCGCTCGAGGTGACGAGCGCGCGGGCGACGAGCAACACCTCGGTGATCGTCACCTTCAGCGCGCCGGTGGACAGCGGGTCGGTGAAGCCCGAGGCGTTCGCCGTCCGCGCGCCGTCCGGCTCCGCCCTGGCCGTGCTGGCCGCGTTCCCGCTCGAAGGTGGGCAGAAGGTGGCGCTCACCACGGCACCTCAGCAGCTCGTCTCCTACGAGCTGAAGGTCCGCGGCGTCGGCACCGTGGACGTCGCGGCCGGCCCGTCCGCCGAGATCGCGGCGCGCTTCTCCGGCTCCGACGCTCCCGGGCCGATGGTCGCCTACGCCGTACCGCTCACGAACACGAGCGTGCTGGTCGCCTTCGCCGACCCCGTCACGGGCGCACC
The DNA here is from genome assembly GCA_964529575.1 of uncultured bacterium. GTDB lineage: Bacteria > Deinococcota > Deinococci > Deinococcales > Trueperaceae > DASRWD01. The sequence continues at coordinate 10,802 of CAZGXF010000062.1, read as the reverse complement.
GGTGGCGATGGGCGAGGGCGCCCTCGAGGTGGGCAGCTACGCGTTCGAGCCGGCCGGCCTGCAGGTCTACGGCGCGGCCCACCCGCAGGGGGGATCCAACCGCGCGCACGTGGTCCTCACGACCTCGCCGCAGGGCGACCTCACGTACACGCTCACGGCGGCGAACGTCATGTCCGCGGACGGGGAGAGGCTCCTCGACCCGTTCCTGGCCTCGGCGAGCTTCCACGGCATCGCCTCGTCCGACGGCGCGCGCCCCGTCATCACCGCCATCGCCGCCACCAGCGAGACGAGCGTGGCCATCAGGTTCAGCGAGCCCGTCACCCAGGCGGCGGCGAACCCGACGAAGTACCGCCTCCAGGACCCCGACGGCAGCACGCTGCCCGTCGTCGCCGCCGAGCTGAACGGCTTCGGCACCGAGGCCACCATCAAGACGTGGGCCATGACCCAGGGCGTCCGCTACACCCTGGTGGCGCTCGACGACGTGGAGGACCTGAGCGGGAACCCCGTCGACGTCGGTCCCGGCGCCTCGTACACCTACACCGGCACGCCCGGCTCGGGTGCGGACCTACAGCCGCCGCGCGTGCTGGGCGCCAACGCCGTGAACAGCACCACCGTGGTCGTCACGTTCAGCGAGCCCGTGTACGGCGCCGAGGACCCCACCAAGTACGCCATCGTCGACCGGGCGTCCTACCAGTCCTCGACCGTAGGCACCCAAGCGGTCCTGCTCGTCGAGTCGGCCACCGTGGGCGCCAGCCAGCGCTCCGTGACGCTGCGTACGCGACAGCAGTCGGAGATCCTCTACGCCCTCACGGTCACCGACGTGACCGACGCCGCCGGCAACCACCTCGCGCCGCCCGACCTGCTGCACCCGTTCCAGGTGACGTTCATGGGCAAGGGGGTGTCAGGGTCCGCTGTCGACTCCGACGGCGACGGCCTCTCCGACGCCGCCGAGCAGGCGGGCTGGACCGTAACGGTCAGGCGCACCGACGGCGGCACCGAGACCAGGAAGGTCACGAGCGACCCGGACGACCCCGACACGGACGGCGACGGCATCGGCGACGCCGACGAGCGCTACTACCTCACCGACCCGCGCTCCGCCGACACCGACGGCGACGGCCTCACCGACTACGTCGAGCTGAGCGACACGTACTCCGAGCCGACGGTGATGGACACCGACGGCGACGGGCTCAACGACGGCCTGGAGGTGAACTTCTTCGGGACCTCACCGCTGCTCGAGGACACCGACGGCGACCAGTTCAGCGACGACTACGAGATAGGCGCCGACAACCGCAACCCGCGCGTCGCCGACCTGCCCCGGGTCGAGATCAGCGTCGGCTCGGTGGACCTGCGCCTCGACGTGCGCTTCGAGGAGACAACGGCGACCGGCACCCGCGAGCTGGACAGCAAGTCCGCGGCGGTGACCCTCGCGCAGTCCCAGGAGTCGGCGCGCTCCAGCGAGACGTCCACGACCCTCGACTGGTTCGTGCAGGCCGGCGGCGAGATCTGCTTCAAGGGCGGCTGCGAGGACCACGCCGCCATCGGCGGGAAGCTGAGCGTGGAGGGCGGCGCCAGCGGCGGCTCCACGACCACGTTCACGAACGCCTCGGTCAACGCCTCGCAGCGCGAGTACGCCACGACGCTCACCACCGAGGCGGAGTTCTCGGCCGAGGCGTCGGTGACGCGCGTGGTCGAGGGCGCCACCATGGCGGTCGAGGTCAGCCTGGCGAACGCCAGCAACATCGCCTTCACGATCAGCGACATCGAGGTCACGGCCCTCATCCAGGACCCGGCGGACCCGAGCCGGCTGGTACCCGTCGCCACGCTGTTCGCGGCGTCGGACGCGCCCATCAGCATCGGCCCGCTGACGCCCGAGAGAGGACCCTTCCGGTTCGTCAGCGACGACGCCTTCCCCGCGCTCGTCGAGAGCCTGATGGCGAACCCGCGTGGCCTGGTCTTCCGCATCGCTAACTACGAGATCACCGACGAGTTCGGCCGCAACTTCGCTTTCGTCGAGCAGGACGTCAACGACCGCACCGCGTTCCTCGAGATCAACTACGCCGGCAACCTCGACCTGGAGCACTACCTGGTCGCCACGAACAGCACGTTCGACGACCGGGGCAGGCCCATGGGCATCACGATGCGGGAGGTCCTCGAGGACGTGCTGGGCCTCGAGCACGTCGACGCGGAGACGGACGAGAACCTCGATCCGAACCGCTTCGACGACGCCGAGCTGCTCGACAGGAGCTTCTCCACCCGCGAGGTGGACGGCATCACCGTCCTCTACCGCGTCAAGCGCGTGTCGCCGTCCCTCACGGGCTCCGACAGGTCGTGGTGGGTCCTGGGGCCCGACGGCAACATCACGCCGGTGGGCACCCGCCCCGGCCGCGACTTCCTCAGCTACCGCGTGTTCGCGGACCAGGACTACGCGTTCGCGTTCGTGCAGGACCTGGACGAGGACGACCTGGAGGCCATCGAGGAGCTCCTCTACCGCACCGTCGACTCGAACAAGGACACCGACGGCGACGGCATCGACGACGCCGACGAGGTCTACGGGCCGTTCCAGGGGAACCGGCGCATCAGGTGGCTGATACGCCTCGAGGACGGCAGGGACGCCTACTCGACGATGTCGCACCCCGGCCGCGTGGACAGCGACGGGGACGGCCTCACGGACTGCCAGGAGCTCCTCGTCGACGCCTCGTGCGCGACCATCACCGTCTACGAGGACGGGAACGGCGTGCCCACGATCAGGCCGCTCTCGAACGCGGGCGTGCCGCACGCCGTGCTGGGGACGACCACCCTCACGGCGCCGACGGACCCGAGCCGGCCGGACACCGACGGCGACGGGCTCACCGACCTGGTGGAGGTGATCGGGTTCGCCTACGTCGACCTCGCCGGCCAGCCGACCACGATCACGTTCGAGACTCGTCCGGGCACGCCGTACGCGACGAACCCGCTCTCGCGCGACACCGACCGCGACGGCCTGGACGACTGGCCCGAGGTGAGGCTCGGCTCCGACCCCACCACGCCGGACGGCGACACCGTGCGCGACAACGACGCCGACGGGCTGGTGAACGCCGTCGAGTCGGCGGCGCAGCGCATCGTGGTCAGGCGCATGACGGGGACCGTCACGCTCGACGTGACCTCGGAGCCGAACGACGCCGACACCGACGACGACGGGCTCACCGACTGGGAGGAGTACTTCGGCTGCCTCGACCTGAACCGCGACTTCGTGTGCGACTCCGACGAGCGGTTCGGCCCCACCGACAGGAGGAACGCGGACACCGACGGCGACGGGCTGACCGACCGCCAGGAGGTCATGGGCGTCCAGTTCCCCGGCGACCCCGCCTCGCCGCTGCGCTACACGGACCCCGTGAACGCCGACACCGACGGCGACGGCACGGACGACGGCACCGAGGTCCGCACGAGCTGGGTCGTGACCGTGGAAGGCAGGGGCGGCTACGTGGTCTGGTCGGACCCGCTCTCCGGTGACAAGGACGGGGACGACCTGAGCGACACGGTCGAGCGGCAGCTCAAGACCGACCCCAACGAGAGCGACACCGACGGCGACGGCGCCCTGGACGGGCTCGAGGCCCAACCGAGCCGGCCCACCAGCCCCTTGGTGCCCGACCACCTCGTGACCGTCACCTACCAGCGGGTCGCGCCCGGCAACGGCTCTAGCGCCGACTCCGACGGCGACGACGGCTCCAACCCCGGGGACTTCTGGTTCACGCTGGAGCTCCTGATACCCACCGCGAGCGGAGGCCTCCAGCGCGTGGTGGTCGCCAACAGCGCCACGTTCGACGGCGGCTACCCGAACTGCGCCAACGGGGACCAGTCCGGGTGCTGGGCCTTCGTGGGAAGCTCCAGGGTGATACAGCTCGCCGCCCCCCACTCCATCGAGATCGGGGCGTCCCGCTCCTTCGCCGTCCCGTTCACCTCGCTGTTCTCCATCGAGGGCGTGGTGCAGGAGCTGGACGACGGTGGCGCCGACTACTCGTACTACTTCGGCGGCCTGGGCGACCAGTCGGCCACGTTCTCCGGCGACCAGCTGACCAAGGGCAGCTTCCCCGTGTCCTTCCTGGGCACTCCGGAGGCGAACCGGCCCATAGCCGTCATGGCCTTCGTCAGGGTGGAGTAGCGGCGAGGGCGAACCGGCAGGAGAGCGGCGCCACCTACTAGGGGTGGCGCCGCTCTCGGTCCCTCGTCTCTAGCGTTGCTGGTGGGGTCGTCTGGTCGCGCCCCACGCGATGCCGGTGGGGCGCGATGCCGGTGGGGCCGGCCTACTGGACCGCCCTACCTGGGGCCCGGACCGGGCCTAGCGGCCCTGGCGCAGCCCGGGCAGGACTATGCGCCCCGGCTGCGGGACGGCGCGCTCGAACGAGAAGCCGTCGGCCCCATCGAAGCTGAAGCGGAGCACGTTGCCCGGCAGAGCCGGAACGGCGGTGATCTCGGCCGGGGCGCCGAACGCGAACGTGCCGGTCACGACCCTCTGCGCCAACAACCGGCGGACCAGGCCCGAGGCCTCGGGGTACTGCTCCGCCAGCGCTTCGACGGCGTCGCTCAGCTCCTCGCGCTGGCGCGTGAGCTCGACGCGGCGTTCGGCCACCGCCGACTCGGCCATCTGGCTCGCGACGCCCTGCGACTCGCCTGCCTCGAGCGCGGCGACGAGCGCCTCGAGCCGCGCGACCTCCAGCTCCTGCTCCGCCCGCCTCAGCTCCTCGTACCTGCCTAGGAGCGCTTCAGCCTCGCCGCGGGCCTCTGCCGGGAGCTCGGCCAACACCGAGAGGCGCTGTGCACGTGCCTGCAGCTCGGCGATCCTCGCGCTCAGGTCGGCACCCATGCCCTCCTGTGCGAGCGCACCGGCGCCGACGAGCGCCAGCACCAGAGCGAGCAACAGGCCTTCGAACCTACTTCGTCTCATCCGATCCTCCTTGGCGCCGCTCGCCACGGGACGGGCCCGGCGCGGCGCCAGCCTGGCCCGTGCCTCGGAGCGTGACCTCGCGCCGTGCAGACCCTGCCGAGGCTTCGTGCAGTTCTCGTGCAGACGGGGCGGCGGGCCCGGCCGTACGACCTCGTGCGGCACGGCGCCGAGCTCGTGCACGAGGCGCGTTCCCACGGCGCCGCGCCGACCCATCACCTGGGCGCAGCGACGCGACAGGCTGCACGGTCCCTGCACGATCCGGCCGTAAGCTCGGAGCATGGCTGCAGCGCGCTCGGCGACGGTCCTCATCGTCGAGGACGAGGCAGGCATCTCGCGGACCCTGGACGCCTACCTGAGGCGCGAGGGCTACGCCACCGAGATCGCCCCCGACGGCCCCCAGGCGCTGACGCTCTTCCGTGTGGCGCGGCCGGACATCGTGCTGCTGGACGTGATGCTGCCCGGCATGGACGGCTTCGAGGTGCTCAGGCGCATCCGCAAGGACAGCACGACGCCGGTGATCCTCCTGACGGCGAAGGGCGACGAGGTCGACCGGCTGGTGGGCCTGGAGCTCGGAGCCGACGACTACGTGGTGAAGCCGTTCTCGTTCCGCGAGGTCGTGGCTCGGGTGAAGGCCGTGCTGCGGCGCTCGAACGGCCATCCGGAGGCGCCACAGGCGTTCGTCGTGGGCCGGCTGCGTGTCGAACCGGAGCACGGGCGCGCGCTGTACGACGGCACCGAGCTGCCGCTCACCGCCACCGAGTTCCGGCTGCTCGCCGCCATGGCCGCCTCGCCCGGCAGGCTGTTCAGCCGCGCCGACCTGATCGAGCGCGCCCTGCCTGAGAGCGACATCCTCGAGCGCACGCTCGACTCACACCTCAAGAACCTGCGCCGCAAGCTGGCGGAGGCCGGAGCCAACGGGCTCATCGTCACCGTGCGGGGCATGGGCTTCCGCCTCGACGAGCGCGCCGCCTCGGAGGTGGCGACGTGAGCCGCCTGAGCGTGAAGCTGACGCTCGCCTTCGTAGGCGTCACCCTGTTGACCATCGCCCTCCTGGTCGTGCCGCAGCTGCGCGGCATCGCCAGCGAGAACGTCGCCCTGCCCCCTGAGGAGCGGCCCAGCCTCACCGCCGCCAGCGTCGGGCGAGCCCTGTTGGACCGCAGCGTCGCCTCCGCCGGCAGCCACGCGGCCGTCACGGCCACGCTCCGCGGTGTCGAGGTGCGCATGGGCGACCGCACGGTGATGGTCTACGTCCCCGAGCGCGGCGACCCCGCCGCGTTGCTCGCGGCCGTCCCCGGCGGGCCGGTGCTCAGGGACCTGCCGCAGAGCAGCTGGGAGGAGCTGCGCGCGGTCTACACCCTGGGCCGCTTCTCGGGCCGGGCGGTAGCCGGCCAACCCATCGTGACCGCCGAGCCGAGCGGGCCCAGCGCGGTCCCGACCGAGCGCTCCGCGGACGACCCGCAGGCGGGCGCCGCCGCCCAGGGCCAGGGCGACGGGGTCGCCCTGGCGCAGTCGGCCGGCGACACGGTCAGCCGCAGCACGCTCCTGGCCTACGTGCGGGGCTCGCTGGAGCGCCGCACGGTGGCCCTCGTGGGCTCGGCGGTGGCGGCGCTGGCCTTGGCGGTGGTGCTGGCGCTGGTGCTGGCACGCCTCATAGCTAGGCCCATCGAGGGCGTCACCGTGGCCGCCGGCAGGATCGCGGCCGGGGACCTCTCGGCGCGCATCCCGCTCGCGCGCCGGCGGCAGCGCGGCTCCGGGTCGGAGACGGAGCGCCTGGCGGCGAGCTTCAACGCCATGGCCGACAGCCTCCAGAGGCTCGAGGAGAGCCGCCGCGCCATGGTGGCGGACATCGCGCACGAGCTGCGCACGCCGCTCACCGTGATGCGCGGCCGCCTGGAGGCCATGGAGGACGGCGTCGTCGAGCTGAGCCTGGAGGAGGTGCGCGACCTGCTGGCGCAGGTGCTCGTGCTCTCGCGGCTGGTGGAGGACCTGCGCACCCTCTCCCTGGCCGACGCGGGGCGTCTGTCGTTGCACGTGGAGGAGGTGGACCTCGCCGACCTGGCGCGGCTGGCGGCCGCCAGCTACCGCGTGCAGGCCGACGCCAAGAAGGTGCGCCTCGACGTCGCCGCCCCCGCCACCGCGCCGGTACGCGCCGACCGCGAGCGGATGATGCAGGTGATCGGCAACCTGCTCGACAACGCCTTGCGGCACACGCCGGAGGGCGGCAGCGTGGTCATCGGCGTCACCCTGCAAGCGCGCACGGTCACGCTCGAGGTGCGCGACACCGGCCCCGGCATCCCGCCCGGCCAGGAGCGCCGCATCTTCGAACGGTTCGTGCGCACCGACGACGCCCGTTCGCGCGCGTCGGGCGGCAGCGGCATCGGGCTGGCGATCGTGAAGGCCTTGGTGGAGCTGCACCGCGGCGTGGTGAACGCCAGCAACGCGCCAGGCGGCGGCGCCGTCTTCCGCGTGGAGCTGCCGGCTTGAGGCGTCGGCGGCGCGACGTCGAACGAGGTGGGCGCGGCAGGGGGACGTTCCCCCCGGGACGGCCTGCCGCGCCGCGTCTCAGCATGCGATACGGGAGCGACAACTAACGTCGCGCCTTCTCACCGTTCTGACACAAAACGGGTGGTAGGGCTCCCGTCGCGTCCACGAGACGCGCCGCCCTCCTCCTTCACCCCGGCTGCCACCCCACGAACCTCGCCCCGTACGGGCTCAGGCGGCGCTCCATGACGCGCATCGCCTCGGGGTTGCAGTCGACGAGCAGGGCGCGCCGACCTAGCCGCGCGGCGGCCTCCCCCGTGGTGCCGCTGCCGGCGAAGAAGTCCAGCACCAGGTCGCCGGGGTCGGAGTGCACGCGCACGATGCGCTCGAGCAGCTTCAGCGGCTTCTGCGTGGGGTAACCGGTGCGCTCGCGCGAGTTCGTGGGCACGATCGTCTGCCACCACACGTCGGTGGGCACCTTGCCACGCGCCGCCTTCTCTGGCGTCACCAGGTTCGGCGCCATGTACGGCACCCGGTCCACGTCGTCCAGCCGGAAGACGTAGCGCTCCGGGTCGACCGCGTACCAGAGGATGTTGTCGTGCTTCGCCGGCCATCGGCTCCGGGGCCTGCCGCCGTAGTCGTAAGCCCACACGATCTCGTTGAGGAACGAACCGCGGCCGAACAACCTGTCGCACAGCACCTTGGCGTAGTGCACCTCGCGGTAGTCGAGGTGCAGGAACAGCGAGCCGTCGGACGCCAGCAGGCGCCGCGCCTCGCGCAGCCGCGGCTCCAGGAAGGCCAGGAACTCGTCCTCCGCGAACGCGTCGGCGAACGACATCTCGGTGACGACCTCGGTGCGGTAGCGAGCCCCGTGGAACCCTACGTGCGCGCCGTTCTCGTCGCGCACCTTGCGCGTGCGCCGCTGCGAGCGGCGCCTGCCCGTGTTGAAGGGCGGGTCGATGTACACGAGCCGCGCGAGGCCGTCGGGCAGCCCGGCCAGGACCTCGAGGTTGTCGCCGAAGTAGACCTCGATCACCTACGAGGACTCTACCCGCGCGGCGAAGCCGCGGGGCTTCACCTCGCGGACGCGTTGTCCTAACCTCGAAGCGGAGGTGGACAACATGGGGCTGAGCCGCTTCGTGCTCGTGCTCGGGGCCGTAGGACTAGTCTGGCGGGCGCTGAGGCCGCCGCTCGTGTACGAGGGACCGTTCGGGGAGCGCGTCTTCAGCGAGAGCCGAGGGCTGCTGCCGCAAGGCGTCGACTACCCGCTGCTGTTCATCCATCTGTCCGTGATCCTCGTCGCCACCGTGCTACTGGCCATCGCGTTCTACAGGTCGGAGCGGCGCAAGGCGCCCTGGCAGCGATGGGCCGAAGGCGAGGACGACGAGGTCGCCGCCTCGCCCCAGGCGGCGACGGGCTGAACTGCACCGCGCAAGGAAGGGAAAAGGCCCCTGGTCTGACGAGATGCATCTCGCTCTGGGGCCTTTGTTGCAGGGAGCCGGTGAACCTGCTCCGGTCCCTGAACCACCTATAGCGTAGGTGTCGGACGGCGTTACCGGCAGGGACGGAGGTCCCAGCCGCCCACCGGCCTTGGACGCGAGCACGGGACGCGCTCCGAACCCGCGGGCGCGTCGACGTCGACGAGGAGGTGAACCCCCGCACCTGCGCGGGTTCACCGCTTGCCGCGCGCCGCCACGGGCACGACCGCCTCGACCACGCCGCCGCGGTGCAGCACGACGTCGTCTACGAGGTTGCTGACCGGGCAGACGTGGTTGGGCACGAGGGTGAGCCGCTCGCCGATGCGCGGACGCCTCGCGCAGGCGCTGAGGTCCACCACGCCGTGCTCCTCCGAGAGCTCGGTGACCACCGCGTCCGGGTACTCGACGACCAGCCCGTACCCGCGGCCCATGGACGGCGGGACCAGGTCGCTGGTGAGGACCTTCGAGCCGGCGTCGATGACGCCCCGGTCCTCGGTCGGCCGGCTCACCAGCGTCACGTGCACGCGCAAGGCGACCTCGCCGAGGGCGGCCTCCCCTCCGGCGAGGCTCTTCCTGTCGTGGTAGACGTACGTGCCGGCGCGGTACTCCGTGACGTGCGGCAGCTCGTGCGCGCGCCACATGTTCGGCGTCCCGCCGGCGGAGACGGTCCTGACCTCCAGACCGACCTCCGCCAGCAGCCCCTTGGCCTCGTCGACGAACGGGCCGATGGCCGGCGAGGCCGGGTAGGTGAGGAGACCCTCGAACGTCAAGAAGGGCTGGGAGGCGACCTTCTCGGCCAGGAGCCGCGCCTCCGCCGGTTCCATCACGCCCTGGCGCCGCTTGCCCGACTCGAACTCCACCAGCACGCCGATGGGCCGCTCGGCCAGCGCGGCCGCCTCGGCGACGGTGGCGAGCGCGACCTCGTTGTCCACCGCCACCCTCACGTCGGCCATGCGCGCCAGACGCGCCAGACGTGCTGCCTTCACCGGGCCGATGAGGTCGTAGGTGACGAGCACGTCTCTCACGCCGGCCGCGACCATGACCTCGGCCTCCCCCAACGTCTGCACGGTGATGCCACGCGCCCCGGCCTGGAGCTGCTTGTGGGCCAACAACGGCAGCTTGTGGGTCTTCACGTGCGGCCGGTTCGCGATGCCGTGCTCGTCCAGGTACGCCTGCAGCTTGGCGATGTTCGCCTCGGCGACCGACAGGTCCACCGCTACCGCGGGGGTGTCCAGGTCAGCGAGGGTCATGAGGTGGCGTCTCCTCCCTGCCCGTCCGGCTCCTTCCCGAGCAGAGCACGGTCATACGTGCCCGGCATCGGGAAAGCGCCGTCAGGCCCCCTCTCGTGCAGCCAGACAGCGACGTCCTGGAACCGTCTCGCGATCGCCTCGTTGAGCGCGAAGATGGCACCGACCACCAGGTCACACACCTTCGCGACCTCGTCCTTGCTCAGCAGCATCAGCACGTCTACCGGCTCCTTGTAGTCTGAGAGGCCTCGGGAACCGACCGAGGGATGGGTCAGAGCGTTCCACAGCGTTGCCATGTCGCAGTAGAGGTCGGCCTCTAACAGCGCCGACCTCGGGTCGTGGTGCCGTAGCCCGCTCGGCTCATCCGTGAGGCGCCCCTCCAGCCTCTCGAGGATCGCCTTCGCCCGCTCGATCCCTGCCACCGCCCGGCGACGCGCCGCGGCGACATGGGTGCCCGTACTCACCTCGAACATCCCCACCATCTTCTCCCGCTGTCGACGCATCGGGGCCGGCGTAGCCTTGGAGGTCCCATGGTCTACGTCGGCGAACCGGACTCGCTCGACGCTGACGGCGTCCTCGCTGAGCTGACTGCCCTCCTCGGCTCCGTCTCGACTCCAGACCGCGCCGAGCACGAGAAGCGCTACCTGAAGAGCGACCTCGAGCACATCGGCGCGA
>CAZGXF010000061.1:8350-14429 GCA_964529575.1 uncultured bacterium | reverse complement strand
CGCTGCGCGACGCCGGCGTGAAGCGCGTCGTGATGATGACCGGCGACCACGCCGTGACCGCGCGGGCCGTGGCCGCCGAGGTCGGCATCGGCCCGGAGGACGTGCACGCCGACCTGCTGCCCACCGACAAGGTCGAGCGCGTGGCCGAGCTGGCGCGCGGCGGCACGGTGGCGTTCGTGGGTGACGGCGTGAACGACGCCGGCGCGCTGGCCGCGGCCTCCGTGGGCGTAGCGATGGGCGCCGCCGGCACCGACGCCGCCTTGGAGGCCGCGGACGTCGCGCTCCTCTCGAACGACCTCGAGCGGCTGCCGCAGGCGCACGCGCTGGCGCGGACGGCGAACGGCGTCATCAGGCAGAACCTCTTCTTCGCGCTCGGGATCATGGCGCTGATGGTCGTCTTCACGCTGCTGGGCCGCCTGCCCCTGCCCCTCGGCGTGCTCGGGCACGAGGGCGGCACGATCCTCGTGGTGCTGAACGGCCTGCGCCTGCTGGGCTGGCAGCCCCGGGCCGGCCGCGGTGGCGCGGGCCGCCTGGCCGACGCGCCGTCGGCGGCCCCGGCCGGCTGAGGGAAGGCCGGCGCCCGCGCGTCCGCACCGACTGACCTCCAGACCCTCTAGGCAGCTTCCCAAGCCGTAGGGGCGGCGCGAACGCCGCCCCGCTAGCTTGCCGGCATGGCCGTAGCCCACCTGCTGGTCGCGCGTCGCCTCCTGGCGCCGTCCGTGCTGGCCCTGGCCCTCCTCGGGCCCGCGCTCGCCGGCGCCCGCGCCACCAGGTCGTGGTCCGCCGTCCCCGTCGCGCTCGACCCCATGGTCGTCGTGCGCCAGGCGGGGGAGGTCGACTGCGGGCCCGCTCTCGTCGCCACCATGGCGGCCTGGGCCGGCCGGCCCGTGCCCCTGGAGGTCGTCACGGCCCGAGCCTCCATGAGCCCCGGCGGGGTGAGCCTCGCCGAGTTCGCACGCCTCGCCTCCCTGCACGGCGTGCCCGGAGCCTGGTACGCGGTCCCCCGTGACCGCCTGGGGGCCCTGCCCACGCCGTTCGTCGCGCACCTGCAGCGGGAGGGCCGCGGGCACTTCGTGGCCGTCGTCGCCCTCGGTGACGGGTTCGCCGTGGTGGCCGACCCCGCCGTTGGCGCCGTGGCCGCGCCGTCTCGCGACGTGCTGCGCCACTACTCGGGGCGCGCCTTCGTGCTCGAGGCGCCCGTCCCGCCGCGCTGGGAGGGGGTGTGACCGTGGGGGGCGAGCACGCGCCGTCCCCGAGGCGCGCCGTCGTGAGGGCCCGTTGGCCGGCGCCGTTGTCCGCCGCCTGCGCCACGGCCGTCATGGCGGCCGCGGCCTCGCGGCCCTGGGGCCTCGGCGCGCTGGCGTTGGTCGCGTACGCGCCCACGTTCGTCGTCCTGACGCGCGTCGAGAGGCCGCTGCACGGCGCCGTCCTCGCCGCCACGGCCTCCCTCGGCCTGGGCAGCGTGGCCTACGAGGCCGCCCAGGGCGTCTTCCCGGCAGGGCACGTCGTCGCCACCCTCTTGGCCGCGGTCCCGTACCTGCCGGTGGGCGGGCTCGCCGTACGCCTGCGCCTGACGTTGGCGCGGCGCCTCCCGCCGGCTTCAGCCGCCGCCCTCACGCTCCTCGCTCTCCCGAGCGTCTGGTCGGCCGCCGAGTGGCTGCCCTCGCGGCCCGAACTGCTGGGCGCCTTCGCCCTCCCGCTCGGCTTCATCGGTTACAGCCAGGTAGACCTGCCCACGGCGAAGGTCGCGAGCTTCGGCTCCGTCGCCGCGGTCAGCCACCTCGTGCTGCTCGTCAACGCGGGCGTCGCGGCCGGCTTGCTGGCCTCGGCGGCGGTAGCGCGCCGGCGGTCCGGCGCGGGGGCCGTGGCGACCGGTCACGGTTCGGGCGCAGCGACGTCGCCGTCGAACCGTCGCCTCACCGGAAGCCGGGCGTACCAGGTCCGGCGGTGCGGGCGAGCGGCGCTGTGGGTCGCGGCCGTGCTGGTCCTGACGCCCGCGCTGGCCGGAGAGCAGCCGAGCGCTGGGTCGGGGAGCGTAGAGCTGGGCCTGGCGGGCCTACCGCCGGGCGCTGGTCCCGTCGTCGCGGAGACGGTCGGCGTGCCCATGGCCGCGTCTCCGTCCTCGCCTCGCCTCGTCGTCGAGCTCCTCCAGCCCGACCTGCCCGACGCCGCCTACTTCGCCGCGTCGCGCCTCCCCGGCGCGCGCGGTTGGCTGGTGGGGCGCTTGGCCGCGTCCGCCTCGGGCGACGCCGACCTGACCGTACTGCCCGAGGCGGCGTGGCCGGGCGCGCTCGACGCCGACGATCTGGCCGCCGTGGCGGCGGAGCTAAGCGCGGCCTTCGGCGACTCGGCCACCCTGCTGCTCGGCGCCCCAGCGGTCGGCTTCGCGGGCGGGCGCGCCCTCACGAACTCGGCCTTCCTGTTCGACCGCGGCGAGGTGACCCACGTCTACGCCAAGCGGCGGCTCGTGCCCGTCGCCGAGAGCCGGTTCGTGGCCGGCGACGGGCCGGCCGTCGTCACGGTCGCGGGCGTGCCCTTCGCCGTCTTCGTCTGCTACGACGCCCTGTTCCCCGGCGACGCCCGCGCCGCGGCCATGGCCGGGGCGCGGCTCCTCGTGGTCATCACCGACGACGCCTTCGCCGCCGGCTCGGACGTGCCCGAGCTGCACCTGCGGGCCGCGCGCTTCCGGGCCATGGAGACGGGCGTGCCGCTCGTGCTGGCGGCGAACACGGGCCCTTCGGCGGTCGTCGAGCCTTCGGGACGCGTGGTCGCGCGCCTGCCGGCCCTCCAGGCCGGCGCCCTGCGCGCCGAGGTGGTCCCCGGCGAGGGCGCCACCGCCTACCTGGCCCTCGGCGACTGGCTGGGAGCGCTGAACGCGATCTTCACGGGCGGCCTCGCCGCCGCCCTGTCGAGAGGAGGCTTTTCGCACAAGGGACCGGCCTAAGCCATCTCGCGGAAGGAGCTAGTTCGTGAAGCGTTCTCTCCTCTGGTTGGTCGTGTCGGCGGTAGCGGTCATGTGGGGCAGCGTCGCGTGGGGCGGGACGGCGCCCGGACTCCGGCTGGAGCCGCTGGCGGCCGCCGAGCTCGCGAGCGTCACGGGCGCCGGCTGCATCACGAAGTGCTCGGGCGACGACGAGCCCAAGCCCGAGCCTGAGCCGGTCTCCGTCGTGGGCTACCAGTGGCGCACGATCAAGCAGGTGAACAGCGCCGCGGAGCAGCTGGCCTACTCGATCTTCACCGAGATCTCGAACGTCTACGGCAAGTCGCGTCTGCCGTGGACGGTGACGGCGAGCGACAACTGCCGCCACCGCTGGGTGTCCGGCGGCGTCGGCATCTCGCAGGGCCTCGACGTCAGCATCGGCACCGTCTACCACTGCTCCGCGAACGTGACGCTCAGCGGCACGCTCGACCCCGGGTACCGCGTGAAGGTCTACAAGGGAGACATGAGGCAGACGACGACCGTCACGGTGGGCCTGTTCAGGCTCCTCAGCGACGGTTCGTCGGAGGACACCGGCCAGCGCGACACCGGTCGCAACGAGCGGACGTGGTCCCGCTACACGCCGGTGACCGCGAAGGGGAACTGAACCGTACAGGCGTACCGCGGGACGGCTCGCGCTCGGCGCGGGCCGTCCCCGGCTCGCCGCAGGGGGTGGTCGATGGCTGGGTCTACAGTCCATGTCGGGCGCGGCCGCCGCGACGGGCGGCCCGTGGGCGCCCGCGTCAACCGTCTCGTTCTCGCCGTCCTCTGGCTGCTCGCCGCGACGGCCTCCGCGCAGGGCGGGGAGGCTGGAGGCGGGGAGGACCAGGACGGGCAGGCGCCGCCACCGCGGCTCGTCGCGGTGCATCACCAGGCGCTGCCGCCCGTAGGCGGCGAGGGGCCCTTCCGCGCCGAGGTGGCCCTGCCGCCGCCGCGACTGGGCGCCTGGGAGGCGGTCACGGCCGAGGCCGACGTCGCCTGCCTCGTGCCGCTGGGCGTGCGGCAAGACGCGGACGCGGGCCGGCTGGTCCTCGACCTCGACGTGCGCGGCGCCGCCGGTCCGGAACCGGCTGCCGGCGAGGCGTGCGGCGGGACCGTGGTCCTGCGCTTCCGCGGCGAGGGAGGCGGCGAGGCCGTGGCGTTGGGCGTCCACTTCCACAGGCCGGACGCGCCTCCTCACCAGGGACACGGGCTCGTCGCCCGGTACGCGATCGACCGCATCGGCCGCGGCGAGCGCGCCCCGGCCAACTACCCGCCGGCCCACTACATGGAGCTGAGCGTCGCCAACGAGGGCGGCTCCGCCGTCCGCGTGCTGCGGCTCCTGGGGTTGGAGGAGCTGAGGCGGCTGCGGTTCGAGGCGCTCCCGGTCCCCAGCGACGGTCCTCCCGGGAGCCTCGACGGTCTCGAGCCGCTCTCCGGCGACCTCGACGTCGTGCTCGCTCCGGGCGACTCGTTCCGCCTGGCGGTCGTGGTCGACCCGGCGGCGGAGCTCCCACAGGACGCCGGGGCTGCCGCGGTGCAGCCCGCGCTGCTCGTAGAGGTCGGCGGTGAGCTGCGAACGGTGCGGTTCGACCTCTTCACGACGGTGTGGGGGGTCGCCGGCCCGTGAGCCGACGGGCGCTCCGCCGACGGGCGGCGGTCCTCCTGGCGCTGGCGCTCGCCTTCGCTGCGGCGCGACAGCCGCCGGGACCGCCCGACGCCTCCTCCGCAGCCGCCCCGCGACTGGTCACGGTCGCCGACTACCTGGCCGCCTTCGCCGGCGCCTACCGGACACCGTTCCCCGAGCGCGAGGGCCTCGCGGCCGCCGAGGCCGACCTCGCGGCAGCCGTGCTCGACGCCGCACCTCGGCTGTCGGTCCGCGAGCGTCTCCAGCTCGGGCTGGGCGGCGCCGAGCTCGAGCTCGGGCTGCGCCTCGAGGTGCCCCTCTACGACGGCACCGCCGCGCCGCGCCGGGCGCTCGCCGCCGCCGACGTCGAGCTCCGTCGCCTGTTCGCCGCTCAGGCGCGCGAGGCGGCGCTGGCGTCGCTGCTCCACGAGCTCGCCGCCCTGGCCGTGCTCTCGCCCGCAGCGGACGCCGCCGCTGGCCGGCTCTCGGGACCGACGCCGGCCCACCTGGAGGCGTTGAGCCCGGTCCGGCTCTCCCCGCGCGAGCGGCTCGCCTTCGAGACGGCCGAGGTGACCCGCGAGGCGGCCCTCTGGCTCGTAGCCACGCGCCAGGACGTCGCCAGGCGCCTGGCGCGCCGCCTCGCCGTGGACGAGCGCGCCCTGGTGCCACCCGCCGTCAGCGACCTGGAGCGGACGCTGGCCGAGGCCGTCACCCTTACGGGCGGTGAGGCGTTCGGCGCTGGGTCCGACGAGGACGGGGACGTCGCCGCTTGCCTCGCCCGCTCGTCGGCGGTGCAGGTGGCCCGCGCCCGGCACGCCCACGCCGTGCGCGCCGCCGAGCACGACACCGCCCTCGACCTCCGGGTGGCCCTCTCCGGCGGGATCGAGGGGGCCATGGCGCTCGGCGGCCCCGGCGGGGACGCCGCCGTCGGGGCGGTCGGCCTCGAGGCGCGCCTCCTGCTGCCAGCGGGCTGGCCCGTCGGCGGCAGCCTGGGCGCGGGAGCCGGAACGAACGCCGTGTGGCAGGAGCTACAGGTCTCCTGGCCGCCCGGCCGGAGCGCTCCGCCGCCCCTGCCGGACCCGGACGAGCAGCTGGCCGACGAGCTGGCGCTCATCGCCGAAGACGCGCGCGCCTACCTGCGCGCTCTCGCGTCGGCGCGCGCCGAGCGTGCGCGGAGCGAGCGGGCCCTCGCCTGGGCCCTGCTCGACCTGGCGCCGCACCTCTCGGCCGCGGAGGCCGAGAGCCTCGCGGCGGCTCCCTGGGCGCCCGGGTGGCCGACCCTCGCGCTCGATGACGAGCTGGGGCTGGTCGAGCTCCGGATCGACGCCTCCCTCGCCCGCCTCGCCGAGCTGGGCACGGCCATCGACCTCGCACGCCACTGCGGGCTCCTGCCCGTCGCGGGGGCGAGGTGAAGGGCGGGGCCGACCATGGTCCCGACGCGGTGTCGGGAGCGCTGCCGGCGGAGGAGGGCGCCGCCCGTCCGCGCGGCGGCCACC
>CAZGXF010000061.1:0-8250 GCA_964529575.1 uncultured bacterium | reverse complement strand
GTGTCGGGAGCGCTGCCGGCGGAGGAGGGCGCCGCCCGTCCGCGCGGCGGCCACCGGAGCCCCCCAGGGCTCACCCGTCTGACCAGGCTCTCCCGTCCGACCACGCGCTGGACGTTGCGCGCGCGGCTCGCTTCCGCGCTGGCACCCTCGTTGGCCGCGCTCGCCCTGGCAGCGGGAGCGGTCGCCCTAGGCGTCGGCCCGGCCTCGCTTGGGCGCTCCTCCTTCGCGGCGGCGGCCGGCTGGCTCGGCGGCGGTGACGCCCCGGCCATGGTGCGGTCGCTGCGGGAGGGCGCCTACTTCGGCTGGGCGGCGCCCAAGCAGGCGCGCGTCTGGGTGGAGGCGGCCCCCTGCCCGGACAGGGACCCGCCGGCGCGGGTCACGCTCGAGGGGGCGCGGCTCGCCGCGCTGCTCGGCCGGGCGCCGCCGCCGGTCGGCTTCCCGCTCGGCGCTGGGGCCGTGGTGTCGACCGCGAGCGACGCCGGCCCCGTCGCGGTGTTGGACCTGGGTTCCGGCTTCATGGGCACCGTGGCCGGCGGGACCTACGCGCGGGCCCGCGTCGTCTGCCGCTCTTGGCGCGAGGCGGCCTGGGTCCTGGGCGCGCTGGCGGTGGCCGTCGTCGACGGCCCAGCCGCGGACGACCTGCCCCTGCGGGCCCACCTCCAGCCGCAGCCACCGCACACCGGCGTGCTGGCGCACCTGCTGCTCACCGCGGGCGGCGAAGCGGTGACGGTGAAGGCGGTCGGCTACGCCCCCGACGGGGTGGCGAGCGGCCGCGTGCTGGTCGGGGTGGGCAAGGCGGAGCACTGGCCAGAGTGGGCGGAAGCCGTCCGCCGTTGGAGCGAGGCGGGCGCCCGCGGCGAGGTGGACGTGGGCCCGCCGCCGGTGCGGCCCTACTGGCTCGACGCCGGCCCGACGCCGCCCCTCGTCATGCGCGACGCCAGCGACCTGGGGGTCGTCCTCGAGCCGTACTCCGCGGCCCTGGTCGCCATCGGGACCTGGTCCTTCCGGGACCCGCCCGAGCTCCTGCTGACGTTCCCGACGGTGGCCTACGAGCAGGGCGGCGTGGAGCATCGCGTGGGCCTCACCGAGCCGCTGCGGCTGGAGTGGGCGCCCCAGGAACGCCGCTCCACAGCGCGTCCTCGGGGCGCTCACCGTCGGGTGCGCCCACCTGGGTTTTCATGCTAGACTCCTAGCTTGCCGCGTCGTCGCCCGCCGAACCTTGCGGCCGAGGCGGCCCTCCGGCCGGGGGACGCGCAGACACCAACCGGAAGGAGGTGGACATGAACCCAGAAAAGTACGACCTCAACGTGATCCTGGTCCCGCATCTCAACGAGACGCAGCTCCAGGCGGAGAAGGACGCCATCGCCGCTCAGGTCGAGCGCGCGGGCGGTCAGATCGTCGAGCTCGACGAGTGGGGTACCCGCCGCCTGGCGTACCAGATCCGCAAGTTCAACGAGGGGCACTACCTCATCTATCGCGTAATGCTGCCCGGCACGGCTCCAAAGACCATCGAAGCCGCCCTGCGCCAGCGCGATAACGTCATGCGTGTGCTCATCGTCAAGGACAGGCCCGAGTGGAAGACGAAGAAGGCGCCCAAGGTGGAGGAGCGGGCCGCAGAGCCGGCCGCCGAAGCCGCGGCAGGGGCCTGAAGCCCGCGCCAAGCGCACCCTAGGAGAGCTCCATGGCTAGAGGACTGAACACCGTCTACCTGGTAGGCACGCTCGTACAGGCACCCGAGATGCGTTACACGCAGAACGGGCTGGCCATCCTGGAGCTCAACGTCGCCGGCAACGACCACGTCGTCGGTGACGACGAGAGGCCGCGCGAGCTGGCCTGGTACCACCGGGTCACGCTCTTCGGCGCCCAGGCCGAGCAGATGGTCAACCAGCTGCAGGCCGGTGCCCCGGTCCTCGTCGAGGGGCGCCTCAACTACCGCACCTGGGAGTCGCAGGACGGACAGAAGCGCTCCGCTCTCGACGTGAACGCCAACCGCGTCGAGGTCCTCACGTTCGGCCCGCGCGGCGAAGACGCCACCGTCGTGGACGCGAAGGGCCAGGAGCGCCTGCGCAACGCCCTGAACCAGGTGATGATCATCGGCAACCTGACCCGTGACGCCGAGCTGCGCTACACCCCCAACGGCAGCGCGGTGACGCGGTTCAGCGTGGCCGTGAACGAGCGCTTCCGCGGTCGCGGAGGCGAGGACCAGGAGAGGACCAGCTACGTCGACGTCAACGTCTGGCGGGAGCTGGCCGAGGCCACCGGCGAGCTGAAGCGGGGCGACCCCGTCTTCGTGGTCGGCCGCCTCGTGAACGACTCCTGGACCGACAAGGAAGGCAACCGTAGGTTCACGACGCGCGTGGAAGGGCAGCGCGTCGAGTTCCTCACTCGCGGTCCCGGCACAGGTGGGGCCGGGACCCGACCGCGTCAACAGGAAGCGGTCGCCCAGGCGAGCGCGTCGAGGTTGGACATCGACGAGGAGTTCCCGCCAGAAGAGGATCTACCCTTCTAGATGGCAAGAGATTCGAGAGACACGAAGCGCCGCCGTGGTGGCGGCCGCCGCGGTCGGCGGCCGAAGGTCTGCCCGTTCACCACTGGTGAGCTCGAGGTGACCGACTACCACGACGCCAAGATGCTGCGGCGCTTCATCAGCGATACCGGCAAGATCCTGCCCCGTCGTCGCACCGGGGTGAGCGCCAAGTACCAGCGCAGGCTGGCGTTGACGATCAAGCGCGCCCGCATGCTGGCCATCATCCCCATCACGGAGAAGCTGGTCCGCAAGTGAACGTCATCCTGCTAGAACCGGTGGACAAGCTGGGCGAGGCCGGTGCGCTCGTCACCGTCAAGGACGGTTTCGCGCGCAACTGGCTGATCCCGCAGGGGCTAGCGCTCCCCGCCACGAAGGCGAACCAGGCCGAGCTGCAGGCGCGCCTCGCCCAGAGGGCCAAGCAGCTCGCCGAGCGCAAGGCCGACGCTGAACGCCTCGCCGAGATGCTCAAGGACGCCGAGCTGAACATCCAGGTGCGCGCCGGTGAAGGCCGCATCTACGGTTCGGTCGGCAACAAGGACATCGCCGAGGCCCTCAAGAGCCAGTACGACGTCGACGTCGACCGCCGCAAGCTCGTGCTGGGCGAGCCGATCAAGACCACGGGTGAGCACGAGGTCGTGTACCGTCCGCACCCCGAGGTGCCCATCCCGATCAAGGTCAACGTCGTCGCCGAGATCGGCTGAGGTAGAGCCTCTGGCCTAGGGGTCGGCACCCGGCTCGCCGGCGTCAGGGTCCTGTGCTCTGAGCCGACCGGCTGTCGATACCTGTCAGCGACGTGGCCGCCCACTGCAGGGCGGCCACGTCGTTTCACGTGAAACACGGGCGTGCGGCGCAGGACTAGCCCGGCGCCGCGCCGGCGGTCACTGCGGAGGGCGGTACCTCTCGACGCGGATGAGGTTCGTGGTGCCTCGCATCCCGAACGGCACGCCGGCGGTGATGACGTAGCGGTCGCCGGGCTCCAGGAGCTGCCGCTCGGTGATCGCCCGCGTCGCCGTCGCCACCATCTCGTCGGTGTCGTGGATGTCATCGGTCAGGTAGGTCACGACGCCCCACACGACGGCGAGCTGCCGCTCCGCCCGCACGTTGGGCGTGATCGCCAGGACCGGTGTGGGCGGGCGGTTGCGCGAGACGCGCAACGCCGTGGTCCCCGACGACGTGAACGTCACGATCAGCTTGGCATCGAGGTTGTACGCCATCTCGACCGCCGCCAGTGCCACCGCGTCGGCCGTGGTGGCGTCCGACTTCGGCACGTGCTCGTGCATGATCCGGCGGTAGTTCTCGTCGGCCTCTACCGAGCGGGCGATGCGGTCCATCATCCGTACGGCCTCGACGGGGTACTCGCCCACGGCCGTCTCGGAGGAGAGCATGATCGCGTCGGTGCCGTCGAAGATCGCGTTGGCGACGTCGGAGGCCTCGGCGCGCGTCGGCGTGGGGTTGCGCACCATCGACTCGAGCATCTGCGTGGCCGTGATCACGGGCTTGCCCGCCTCGATGCAGGCCCTGATCATCCGCTTCTGGATCAGCGGCACGCGCTCGGGCGGCATCTCGACGCCGAGGTCGCCGCGGGCGACCATGATGCCGTCCACCTCGGCGAGGATCTCGGGGAAGCGGTCGACGGCGCTCGGCTTCTCGATCTTCGCCATGAGGCGGGCCTGCGACCCGGCACGGGCGAGGTAGTGCCGCGCCAGCAGCAGGTCGTCACGGTTGCGGACGAAGCTCATCGCCACCCAGTCGACGTCGAGCTCGGCGCCGAACTTCAGGTCCTCGACGTCCTTGTCGGTGAGGGCGGGGATGGACAGCTGAGCACCGGGGATGTTGATGCCCTTGTTGTTCGAGAGACGGCCGCCCACGAGCACCCGTGTGGTGACGACGCCGCGCTTGACGCCGACGACCTCGACCGACAGCTTCCCGTCGTCGAGGAGCAGCACGTCGCCCACCTTCACGTCGCCGCACAGGCCCTCGTAGGTGACGCCCACGCGCGTCGCGTCGCCGGGAGAGGGGTCGTCGCAGGTGAGCGCGAACTCCTGCCCCTCCTCGAGCTCCACGGCGTCCTCGGCGAACACGCCCACGCGGATCTTCGGGCCCTGCAGGTCCTGCAGGATGCCCACGCAGGCACCGATGTGGTCGGCGGTCTGGCGGATGATGTTGACGACGTTGCGGTGGTCCTCGCGCTTGCCGTGCGAGAAGTTCAGGCGGAACACGTTGACGCCGGCCTCGATGAGCCTGAGCACGACCTCGGGCGAGGAGCTGGCCGGGCCCAGCGTGGCGACGACCTTCGTGCTGCGCCTGACGGCGGGGCCCTGGAGCGTCACGACCGGAACGCCGCCCTACCCAAGAAGCGCGCGCCCGCCCCGAGCTCGGCCTCGATGGCGAGCAAGCGGTTGTACTTCGCGACCCGGTCCGACCGCGACGCGGAGCCGGTCTTGATCTGCCCGGCGTTCACGGCCACGGCCAGGTCGGCGATGAAGGTGTCCTCGGTCTCGCCGCTGCGGTGCGAGATCACGTTGCGCATGCCGGCGGACTTCGCCAGGTCGATCGCGTCCATGGCCTCGGTGAGGGTGCCGATCTGGTTCACCTTCACGAGGATGGCGTTGGCCACCGACTCTTCGATGCCGCGCTGCAGGCGGCGCACGTTCGTCACGAAGAGGTCGTCGCCGACGAGCTGGACCCTGTCGCCCAGGCGTTTCGTCAGCTTCGCCCAGCCGGCCCAGTCGTCCTCGGCCAACCCGTCCTCTATCGAGACGATCGGGTACTTCGAGACCCAGTCCTCCCAGAAGCCGACCATCTCGTCGGAGTCCAGGCGCCGGCCCTCGGCCCTCAGGTGGTAGACGCCGTCCTCGTAGAACTCGGTCGACGCCGGGTCGAGGGCGATGCCGACCTGTTCGCCCGGCTGGTAGCCGGCCTTCTCGATCGCCTCGAGCAGGACCTCGACCGCCTCGACGTTGCTCTTCAACGCCGGCGCGAAGCCGCCCTCGTCGCCCACGTTCGTGTCGTAGCCGCGTGCCTTCAGGACCTGCTTGAGGTGATGGAACGTCTCCACGCCCGCCCGCAGCGCCGTCTTGAAGTCGGGGAAGCCGTACGGGGCGAGCATGAACTCCTGCATGTCGACGTCGTTGTCGGCGTGCTTGCCGCCGTTGATGACGTTCATCAGCGGCACGGGCAGGACCTTGGCGTTGCTGCCGCCCAGGTAGCGGTACAGCGACGTGCCGACGGTCTCTGCCGCCGCGCGCGCCACGGCCAGCGACACGGCGAGGATGGCGTTCGCACCCAGCTCGGCCTTGTTCGGGCTGCCGTCGAGCGCGAGCATGGCGCGGTCTACGGCAGGCTGGTCGAGGGCGTCGAGGCCGAGGACCTCGGGACCGATGCGCTCGGTCACGTTCGCGACCGCGCGGGTCACTCCCTTGCCCAGGTAGCGCCCGCCGCCGTCGCGCAGCTCGACGGCCTCGTGGGCGCCCGTCGACGCGCCCGAGGGCACCGCCGCCATGCCCTGCACGCCGCTCGAGAGCGTGACCACCGCGCCCACTGTCGGGTTGCCGCGGGAGTCGAGCAGCTCGAGCCCACGCACGTCTTCGATGATCGTCATCGTCACCTCCGGGACCCGGACCGCGCCGGGCCGCCTGTGTCCGTCGTCCGTCGCGTTCTGGGGCGCAGGCCGTGCCGCGCCCGGTTCAGCTCGTCCGCAGCGGGACCACCATGGCCAGGTAGTTGTCGTCGCCCAGGTCCCGCACGACGCTGGGCGAGGAGCTGGTGCCGGAGAACATCAGCCGCACGTCGCCGCTCACCGGCCCCAGGGCGTCCACGAGGAAGCGTGCGTTGAAGGCGACGGCGATCTCGGGGTCCCGGCCCTCCTGCATGACCGGCAGCTCCTCCTGGCTGCGCCCGTAGCTGCCCTCGGCCGTGATCGTGACGGTGCCGTCCTTCACGAACAGGTCGACGCGGTTGTTCGCCGTCTTGTCGGCCATGAGCGAGACGCGGTTCACGGCCTCGGCCAAGCGACCGGCGTTCAGCGTGATGCTGATGGGGAAGGTCGAAGGGATCACCCGCTCGTAGTCGGGGAACGCCCCTTCCATGAGCTTGAGGTTCAGCGCGTAGTCGCCGTGGCGGACGCTGAGCTGCCCGCCGCCGAGGGCGAGCTTGACCTCGCCGTCGCCGAGGACCCTCACGAGCTCGTCGATGCTCCGCGCCGGCACGATCGCGTCGCCGTGCAGGCCGGAGGGGGTGCCCAGGTCGTAGTAGGCGAGGCGGAAACCGTCGGTGGCGACGGCGCGGAAGCGATCGTCGGCCAGCTCGAGCTTGACCCCGCGGAACACCTGCTGGAAGTCCGCGACCGCCGCCGCGTAGCGCGCGGACGTGAGCGCCTGCGCCAGCTGGCGCGCGTCGATGGCGCCCGGGTAGTCCTGCGGGAAGCTGACCACCGGCGTCGAGCTCGCCGAGACGAGCTGGAGCTTCGTCGTGTAGCGACCCGACGTGATCTGCAGCTCGCTGTCGGAGAAGTCGAGCTCGACGTCGTCGGCGGGCAGCGACCTGACGACCATGCCGAAGACGTGCCCGACGACCGCGTGCGAGCCGCCGCCCTTGACCTCGGCCGGCACCACGGCTCTGACGTCGATGTCGAGGCTGCTGCCGGAGAGGACGAGCCGCCCCTCCTCGAGGTCGATCCGCAGCAGGCTGAGGCCGGGGTTCGAGGACCGCGCAGGGATGATCCGCTCGACGTTCGAAAGGACGTCGGCCAGTGTCTTCTTCGGGACGTTCACTCTCACAGTTCGACTCCCGCTGGCACCCAGGACGCTGGGGCGCTCGGCGCGACGCGCCACCGCGGGCGCTGCACCCGCGCTCGGGCACGGTCGCGCGGCCCGCGCCGGACACGACCGGCGGCCACGACGGGCCGTCCAGAGCATAACCGACGCGTCCCGCGTAGTCGCGACCGCTAGGCCCGTGCCGAAGGCCCAGGCGGCGTGCGGGCCCGGAGACCGACGCACTGTGGTGAGCGGAACAGGGGTCCTCGGCCTACGAGTGGGCGGGCTAGGTCTCCCTCGTTCCTACGAGAGGGCGTTCGGTCCCTGTGGACCTCGAGAGCCTGGGCTTGCCGCTTCTCCTTGCGCGAGACGACCTGGCTGGTCCTGCGCTCTTGGCCTCTGCTTGACCTGACAAGGGTCTGCAACCCAGACCAGCTAGGCGGGAGCCTACCGAACATCAACCCCTACCTAGGAGGTCACAGCCATAGTCATAGGCCCTGTGGAGGCTGGGGATAACCGCCTCCATACTCGTCCTGGAGCGTAAGGCGGCTGGGGAGGCGCCTGTGGATTACCGCCCCCTGCCTGTGGAGGAGGTGGTCGGTCGCCGGCAGCGTTCCACAACCCGCGAGGAGGGGGAGGTTCTCCGCAGCGGTCGCCCAGCCAGGTCCACAGCTTCTCGGCAGGGTTGTCCACAGGGGCCGCTGCCAGAAGTGGTCGCAGGACGGACGGCTCAAGGGACCTCCAGGGGCGAGGTCGAGCTCGAGCGCTAGGACACGGCGCGCGGCGTCGATGCCGCGGACGGGGCCGCGGGCCTCCGCTTCACGAAGGGGTCGTGGACCGTTCCAGATAGGGCGAAGGAGCGAGCGCGGGTCGTGCACCCGCGGCTCAGGGGAAGGGAGGTGACCCCGTACCCGAGGCGTCAGACGAGGGCTGGAGGCACCCGAGGCGTCAGACGAGGGAGTCCCTCAG
>CAZGXF010000060.1:6795-14620 GCA_964529575.1 uncultured bacterium | reverse complement strand
CCTGCTGCTCCAGGAGAGCGGCGACCTTGCCCTGGATGACGGCCTGGCGCGCTGGGCGCCCGAGGTGCCGGATGCAGACCGCATCACCCTGCGGATGCTGCTCAACCACACGGGCGGGGTGCCGGACTACGGCGGCCTCGCCTCTTACCACCGGGCCGTGCGCGAGACGCCGACGCAGGCCTGGACGCCCGAGCGCTACGCCGCCGAGACGTACGCGCAGGGCCTGTTGTACGAGCCGGGCGAGGGCTGGGCGTACTCGAACCCCGGTTACATGCTGCTCAGGCGCGTCGCGGAGGCCGTGACCGGGGCGCCGTACGGCGGCCTCGTCAGGGAGCGCGTCGCCGAGCCGCTCGGCCTGCACGGTACCGCGGTCGCGACGACCCTCGAGGACCTCGCCGACCTCGCGCCGGCTACGTCGCCTGCGCTCTCACCGGGCGGTACGCCGGTCGACGTGCGCCACGCCTACGACCCCGGCTGGGTGTCGCACGGGGTGATCGCGTCCACGGCGACGGACGTCGCGCGGTTCCTCGACGCGCTGTTCGCGGGGCGGCTCGTCACTGAGGCCTCCCTGGGCGAGATGACGAGGACCGTCCGCGTGCCGGCACCCGGCAGACAGGCCGACCCGTCACGCAGGCCGTACGAGTGGCGCGAGCCGAGCTACGGCCTCGGGCTGATGGTCGACCCGGCCGCGCCGTGGGGACCCATCTACGGGCACAACGGGGGAGGGCCCGGCTACTCGGCCAGCGTGTTCCACGCGCCAGACCTCGGCGGCGCCACGGTGTGCGTCCTGGGCGCCGAGGCGCGCGGCTTCGCGGCAGAACAGGTCGTGTTCGCCGTCTTCGACGAGCTGGCGAAGGGTTAGCGCCTCATAGCGAGGGCCGTCCGCCAAGGCCCCAAGAACATCGACATGTGATATGAATATCACATGTCATCGGCGGTGGCCCCCGAGCCGGGTCGTACACGCGCACCACGCCCCGAGGACGACGACGCCTTCTGGAGGGCGTTCGCCAGCCCGTGGCGCCGCGCGATCCTCGACGCCCTGGTCGCCGGTCCCAGGACCACCGGCGAGCTCGCCGACGCGTTCCCCGAGCTCTCGCGCTTCGCGGTCATGCAGCACCTGGAGGTGCTCACCGCGGCCGGCATCGTGGTCGTCGAGCGCCGGGGACGCCACCGCTTCAACCACGTCAACGCCGCCGCCCTGCGCGGCTTCTACGAGCGTTGGGTGAACCGCTACGCGGACGCCGCGGCCACCGAGCTCACGGCGCTGCGCCGGCACCTGGAGGAGGAGCACATGTCCACGGCCACGGAGACGGTCAAGGTCCTGCGCCTGGAGAGCGAGCTGCGCTTCTCGGCGCCGCCCGAGCGCGTGTTCCGCGCGCTGACGGACCCGGACGAGGTGCTGAAGTGGTTCCCGTACACGTACGGCGAGGGGCGCGTGAAGCGCATCGTCCTCGAGCCGAGGGTCGGCGGGCTGCAGTACGAGGACTGGGGAGAGGGCGCCGGCCACCTCTACGGCACGGTGCTCGAGTGGGACCCGCCCCGGCGCGTCACGGTACGCAGCCGCCTGCACGCCGGCACGATCATGGACACCACGAACACGGTCGAGGCCACAGATACCGGCTCCGTCCTCCGCTCCTCCCGTGTCATCGTGGGGCCCATCACCGACGAGCAGGAGCGGGGCATCCGGTCCCACGGTGACCTGGCCCGCTTCGAGGAGGCCATCCGCAGGGTGGTCGAAGGGGAGCGGGGCGACGCTCCCACGGGAGGCTGAGGATGTCCGACAGGGCCGAGAAGTACCTGGCGACGGCGACGGCGAACGTCGAGGCCAAGACCGGCATGAAGGTCGAGCAGATCTACGAGCTTATGAAGGCGTGGGAGGGCCTCAAGCCGGGACAGATGGTCGCGCGGCTCAAGGAGGAGTTCGGGCTGGGCCACGGCCACGCCAGCATGCTGGTGCACGACTTCCGCGCCCTGGTCGAGGGCCCCAAGGAGGGCGACCCGCTCGACGACGTCTACGCCGGCAAGAAGGCCGCGCTGCGCCCGCTCCACGAGAAGCTGCTCGAGCGCCTCGCCGGCATCGGCGAGTTCGAGGTGTCGCCGAAGAAGACGTACGTCGCGCTGCGCACCACCAAGAAGAACTTCGCGACGGTGGGACCCGGCTCGAAGGGACGGCTCGAGGTCGGCCTGAACCTGAAGGGCGTGCCGGGCGACGGGCGCCTAGAGGAGCTGCCACCCGGCAAGATGACCAGCCACCGCCTCTACGTGACCGGCGAGGACGAGATCGACGACGAGCTCGTCGGGTACCTGCAGCGGGCGCACCAGGCGGCCAGCTGAGGTCAGGCGGTCGACATGGCACGGCGCGCGGAACGCCTCCTACCTTCGGCCCAGGCGCAGCGCGTCCCTCACGGGTTAACCTCGCGCCGTGATCGTCACCACCACCAACTCCGTAGAAGGCCGCCCCGTCCGTGAGTACCTCGGTCTCGTGACCGGCGAGACCATCCTCGGGGCCAACATCCTGCGCGACTTCATGGCCGGCATCCGCGACATCATCGGTGGGCGCAGCGCGCTGTACGAGCAGAGCCTGCGGGAGGCGAAGGACAACGCCATCGCCGAGATGGTCCAGGCCGCCCGCGCTCTAGGCGCCGACGCGGTCCTCGCCGTCGACCTCGACTACGAGAGCATCAGCCTGGGCCAAGGCGGCGGGATGCTGATGGTCACGGCCTCAGGAACGGCGGTCAAGCTGTAGGGGAAGGGCGCGCGGCGCGAGCGGGCCGACGCGCGGTGGCGCTCCCGACGCATCGCTGACGACCGGCCGCCCTGGTCGCCGATGCTAACTTCCTCCTGTCCTCACAACGAGGGCGAGGGAATGCGAGGTGGAGATGGGTTCGGCCACGCCCCGCTCGTCACGTCTGTTCCGTGCGGTCCTGCTCGCCGTCCTGCTCGCTGCGGCGTCCTTCGCCAGCGCGCAGGTGACGCTGCTCAACGTCAGCTACGACCCCACCCGCGAGTTCTACCGTGAGTACAACGAGGTCTTCGCCGCCTACTGGCAGGAGCGGACCGGCCAGACGGTGGTCGTCAACCAGTCGCACGGCGGCTCGGGCGCGCAGGCGCGCGCCGTGATGGAGGGGCTGCAGGCCGACGTCGTGACGCTGGCGCTGCAGTACGACGTCGACGCCATCGCCCAGATGACCGGGCTCATCGACCCCGGCTGGCGCGACCGCCTGCCGAACGGCTCCTCGCCCTACACCTCGACGATGGTCTTCGTCGTCAGGGCCGGTAACCCGAAGGGCATCCAGGACTGGGACGACCTGGTCAGGGAGGACGTCGCCGTCGTCACCCCGAACCCGAAGACCTCGGGCGCGGCGCGCTGGAACTACCTGGCCGCCTGGGCCTGGGCACATAGGGAGTTCGGCGGCGACGAGCAGGCGGTACGCGACTTCGTCGGCGCCCTCTACCGCAACGTCGCCATGCTCGACACCGGCGCGCGCGGCTCCACCACCACGTTCGTGCAGCGCCGCATCGGCGACGTGCTCATCGCCTGGGAGAACGAGGCGCTGCTCATCGTCCAGCAGCTCGGCGCCGACCAGTACGAGGTCGTCGTGCCCTCGGTGTCCATGCGCGCCGAGCCGAGCGTGGCCGTCGTCGACGCGAACGTCGACGCCCGCGGCACGCGCGAGGTCGCCGAGGCCTACCTCGAGTACCTCTACTCGCCCGAGGGCCAGCGCCTGGCCGCCAAGCACTTCTACCGGCCGGCCGACATGTCGCTCGCCGACCCGGAGGACGCGGCCCGCTTCGTGGCGACCGAGCTCGTCAGCGTCGACGACGAGGTCTTCGGCGGCTGGGCGAACGTGGCGCAGGTCCACTTCAGCGACGGCGGCGTCTTCGACCAGCTCTTCAGGCGCTGAGGTCGGTCGCGTGGCGACGACGAGGCTACGCTCGCCCAGCGTCCTGCCCGGCTTCGGCCTGGCCCTCGGCTACACCCTCGCGTACCTGGGGCTGATCGTCCTCGTGCCCCTCGCGGCGCTGGCGCTGCGCGGCGCGGGCCTGCCGTTCAGCGAGATGACCGACGTCTTCGCCGACGAGCGCTCGCGCGCCGCCCTGGGCCTGAGCTTCGGCTCCGCGCTCATCGCCGCGTCCATCGCCTTGGTCGCCGGCGGCGTGGTCGCCTGGGTGCTGGCGCGCTACCGCTTCCCCGGCCGTCGCGTCCTGGACGCGGTCGTCGACCTGCCGTTCGCGCTCCCTACGGCCGTCGCCGGCATCGCCCTGGCCTCGGTCTTCGACGCCACCGGTTGGCTCGGCGGGCCGCTCACCGCTCTCGGGGTGCAGGTCGCCTACACGCAGGTCGGCATCGTCGTCGCCCTGGTGTTCATCGGCCTGCCCTTCGTCGTCAGGTCGCTCCAGCCCGTCATCGAGGAGCTGGACGTCGAGGTCGAGGAGGCCGCCGCCTTGCTGGGCGCCAGCCGCCTGCAGACCCTGCTGCGGGTGGTGCTGCCCACGCTGCTCCCGGCCGGCATCACCGGCTTCGCGCTGGCGCTCGCCCGCGCCGTGGGCGAGTACGGCTCGGTGGTGTTCATCGCCGGCAACCTGCCCTTCCGCACCGAGATCGCGCCGCTGCTGATCATCATCAGGCTCGAGGAGTTCGACTACCCGGGCGCGATGGCCTTGGCGCTCGTCATGCTGGGCATCTCGTTCGCGCTGCTGCTGGCCGTGAACCTCGTGCAGGCCTGGGCCCGGAGGCGGTTCGGCCGTGGCTGACCGGCTCGCGATGCCCGCGGCGGCCCGACGCCGCGGCAGCCCCGTGGCCGAGCCCAGGGGGCTGAAGTGGGCCCTCACGGCCGTGGCCCTGCTCGTGCTGGGCGTGCTCCTGCTCCTGCCCCTGGCCGTGGTGTTCGTCGAGGCCCTGCGCGGCGGCGTGGGCGCCTACGTGGCGTCGCTCCTCGACCCCGAGGCGCGCGCGGCCATCAGGCTCACGCTGCTGGTCGCGGCCATCGCCGTGCCCCTCAACGCCGTCTTCGGCGTGGCGGCGGCCTGGGCCGTGGCGAAGTTCGAGTTCCGCGGCAAGTCGCTACTGGTCACGCTCATCGACCTGCCGTTCTCGGTCTCGCCCGTGATCGCCGGCATGGTCTACCTCCTGCTCTTCGGCGCGCAGGGCTACCTGGGTCCGTTCCTGCAGTCGCGTGGCATCCAGGTGGTCTTCGCCGTGCCGGGCATCGTCCTGGCCACGCTGTTCGTCACCGTGCCGTTCGTGGCGCGCGAGCTCGTGCCGCTCATGCAGGAGCTGGGCAACGAGGACGAGGAGGCCGCCCTGACCCTCGGCGCCCGCGGCTGGCAGGTCTTCGCGCTGGTGACGTTGCCGAACGTGCGCTGGGGCCTCCTCTACGGCGTGCTGCTCTGCAACGCCCGCGCCATGGGCGAGTTCGGTGCCGCCTCGGTCGTGTCGGGGCACATCAGGGGGCAGACGAACACGGTCCCCCTGCAGGTGGAGGTCCTCTACAACGAGTACAACTGGGTCGCCGCGTTCGCGCTGGCCTCGCTGCTCGCGTTGCTCTCGCTCGTCACGCTGGTCATCAAGGCCGTGCTCGAGCGCCGCGACGTCGTCTCGAAGGCGGGCCATGTCGCCCGCTGACGCCGCCGCCGACCGGGGCGGCCTCGACTGGGGCGAGTCCGTCGCCGTCAGGCTCGAGGACGTGAGCCTCGCCTTCGGCGTAGCGGCCGCGCTGCGCGGCGTGTCGCTGGAGGCCGAGCCCGGGGAGCTGGTGGCCCTGCTGGGACCCTCCGGCTCGGGCAAGACCACGCTGCTGCGGGTCGTGGCCGGCCTCCTGACGCCCGACTCGGGCCGCGTCTGGTTCGGCGCCGAGGACGCCTCGCGCCTGACCGTGCAGCAGCGCAACGTGGGGATGGTCTTCCAGCACTACGCCTTGTTCCGGCACATGACCGTGTACGACAACATAGCCTTCGGCCTGCGCGTCCGGCGGCGGCGCGGCGGGCGGACCCTCTCCCGCGGCGAGGTGGACGCGCGCGTGCGGGCGCTCATCGAGCTGGTCCAGCTCGAGGGGCTCGAGCGGCGCTACCCGGCCCAGCTCTCCGGCGGGCAGCGGCAGCGCGTCGGCCTGGCGCGAGCGCTGGCGATCAAGCCTCGGGTGCTGCTCCTCGACGAGCCGTTCGGCGCCCTGGACGCCAAGGTGAGGCGCGAGCTGCGCCGCGGCCTGCGCGAGCTGCACGACCGTACGGGCCACACCACGCTGTTCGTGACGCACGACCAGGAGGAGGCTCTGGAGCTGGCCGACCGCGTGGCGGTGATGCGCGACGGCCAGGTCGAGCAGGTGGGGAAGCCGGGCGAGGTCTTCGACCGGCCCGCGTCGCGGTTCGTGTTCGAGTTCATCGGCGAGTCGAACCTCCTCCCCGTGGCCGTGCGCGGCGGGGTCGTGGAGTGGGAGGGCAGGGAGCTGGCGCTGCCGCGGGTCGACAGGCCGGACGGCCCGGCCCTGCTGGCGTTCCGTCCCCAGGACGTCGACCTGGCCCCGGAGCCGGCGAGGGCGGTCGAGGGCGTCGTGGCGGCCTCCCGCCGCGTGGGCGCCTGGCGGCGCCTGGAGCTCGAGGTCGGCCGCGGCCGCACGCGCCTGGACGTCGAGGTCGCCGGCGACGCCGCGCCGTCCGGCCAAGTGGCGGTCCTGCCGCGCGCGTTCCACCTCTACGACGTCTGAGCGGCCCCGGCGCGTCTGGCTAGCTCAGGGGAGCGTGGCCGGCGCGTCTGGCGAGCACCGGGGAGCGTCGCCGGCGCGGCGCGCGACCGCACGGGTGCAGCGGCCGGGGTTAGGGTCGAGGCGTGAGGCTCGTCCTGGTCCGCATCGCCCTGCTGCTACTGGCCGCCGCCGTGACCGCGGCCGTGGTCAGCGGCCTCACGGGCGCGGCCTTCTCGCTCGCGGTGACGCCGCAGCTAGCGGCCCTCTACTTCGTGCCCGTGAACGTCGTCTGCCTGGCGCTGCTGGCGCGAGGCGGTAGGTTGCGCCGCTTGCTGGGCGAGAGCCCGAGGCTGCGCGGCAGCGACGTCGGCTACGGCCTCCTCTGGCTGTTCGTGACCTTCCTGCCCTTCGCGGCGGCCATCAACCTGGCGGTGCTGCTGCTGGCCGGACCGGCCGGCTACGCCGGCGCCTGGGAGGCCATGTTCGCCCCGCCGCCCGGGGCCCAGCTGGAGCTGCACCCCACCGCGTCACTGGTGCTCGCCCTGGTCGTCGCGGTGCTGTTCCCGCTCACCAACGCCCCGGTCGAGGAGCTCTACTACCGCGGCCACGCGCAGTACGCGCTGGCGCGACGCGGCGCCCCGGCGTGGCTGGTGGTGCTGCTCCCCGCGGCGCTCTTCGGCCTCCAGCACGTCTTCCTGGCGCCCACGGCGGGGGCGATGCTCGTGTACGCCGTCGCCTTCGCGGCCTGGGGCGCTACGGCCGGGCTCATCTACCTGCGCCAGCGCCGGCTGATGCCCCTCATAGTCGCGCACCTCTTCACGAACGCGATGACCGCGGCCGTGCCGCTGGTGCTGCTGCTGGCCGGGGCCTGAACGGGCCGGACACCCGCCGGCGCCCGCTGCGGCCTTACGTCACCTGGCTAGCCCCTTCGCGACCGCGCGTCGCCCATCATCGCTCCAAGACCTGGGAGCAGGGACGTTGTCGAAGGTGCGAGCGCGGGAGAGGGCGAGGCGGCGCCAGCCGCGGCCGCTGCGGGCGGCGGCGGCCCTCCTGGCCGTGTCGTTGCTGCTGGGCGCCGTGCTGACGCCGGGCGAGGGCGAGCGGTCACCGCCGCCACCGGTCGTGGTGCCGGACGCGGCGCC
>CAZGXF010000060.1:0-6695 GCA_964529575.1 uncultured bacterium | reverse complement strand
CCCTACCTACCCCTCCCGCCGCCAGTCGGTGTGGAAGAGCTGCCCGCGCGGCGCGTCGACGCGCTCGTAGAGGTGCGAGCCGAAGCGGTCGCGCTGGGCCTGGATCAGGTTCGCCGGCAGGCGCTCGGAGCGGTAGCCGTCGTAGAACGCCAGCGCGGCCGACATGGCCGGCATGGGCACGCCGGAGGCGATCGCCCGCGAGAGCGTGCGGCGCCAACCCGCCTGGCATTCGGCGAGCTCGCGCGCGAAGCGGGAGGAGGTCATCAGGTTGTGGAGCGCCGGGTCCTCCTCGAATGCGGCAGCGATGTCACCCAGGAACCGCGAGCGGATCACGCAGCCGCCCCGCCATAAGAGCGGCACGGTGCCGAGGGGCACCTGCCAACCGAGGTCGTGGGCCGCCTGGGCGAGCAGCATGAAGCCCTGCGCGTAGCTCACGACCTTCGCGGCGTAGAGGGCGTCCTCCAGGTCCCTGAGCTGCCCCAGGCGGTCGAACGAGCCGCCGGAGGTGCCCGGCCCACGCAGCACCCGGGCGGCGGCCACGCGCTCGTCCTTCAGCGCCGACAGGGAGCGCGCGAACACGGCCTCGGCGACGAGCGTCAGGGGCACGCCGCGCCGCAGGGCGTCGGCGACGGTCCACTGGCCGGTGCCCTTCTGGCCGGCCACGTCGAGGACCTTCTCGACGAGCGGCCCGCCGTCGTCGTCCTCCTTGGCCAGGACCTCGGCGGTGATCTCGATCAGGTACGAGTCGAGGCGGCCGCGGTCCCACTCGGCGAACGCGCCGGCGGCCTCGCGTACCGTCAAGCCCACGACCACCCGCATGTAGTGGTAGGCCTCGGCGATCAGCTGCATGTCGCCGTACTCGATGCCGTTGTGCACCATCTTCACGTAGTGCCCGGCGCCGTCCTGGCCCAGCCACTCGCAGCAGGGCCGACCGTCCACGCGCGCGGCGATGCCTTGCAGCAGTCCCCTGACGATGGGCCAGGCCGCGGGGTCGCCGCCCGGCATGATCGACGGCCCGTGCCTGGCGCCGTCCTCGCCGCCGGAGACGCCGGCGCCCACGAACAGCAGGCCCAGCTCCTTCAGCTCCCGCGCGCGGCGCGTCGTGTCCTCGAAGTGGGAGTTGCCGCCGTCGATGACGACGTCGCCCGGGTCGAGGTGCGGCGCCAGGTCGCGCAGCGCGAAGTCGACGGGAGCGCCGGCCGGCACCATCAGCATCACGCGGCGCGGACGCGAGAGCGACCGCGCCAGCGAGGCCAGGTCCTCGTAGCCGCGCACGGCGCGACCGGCGCCCTGCCCGGCCACGAAGTCCTGCACGACGTGTGGCTCGCGGTCGAAGACGGAGACGACGTGCCCGTGGTCGCTGAGGTTCAGCGCCAGGTTGCGGCCCATCACGCCCAGGCCCACCATCGCGACGTCGGACGGGGCGTCGGGGGGAACGTCGGTCACGTCGGAGCGGCCGGGGGCTGCACCCGCTGCGTCCATGCGGGCAGCCTAAACCTTGGGGCGCGCCTGACGCGCCAGGCGCGGGCGCCGGTCCGGTGCGTGCCGACGCGCGCGGTGCGCCCGCTGCCCGAGGTGCGGCGCGGGCCCGCGGAGCCCCTCGCGGCGGCCGGTCACGGCGGGGACCCGTGGAGCCCCTCGCGGCAGCCGGGCACGGCCCCCGTATCCTGATGCCGTGACCGGGTTCGCCGAGCTCTTCTACTACGTCGCCGGTGCCGACCCCGTCATGCAGGGACTAGTCGGGGGTCTGTTCATCGCCTCGATGAACCTGGTGGGAGCCGTGCTGGTGGGCGTGTGGCGCTCGCCGAGCCAGCGCGGGCTGGACGCGGCCCTGGGCTTCGCGGCCGGGGTGATGCTCACGGCGGCGTTCACCAGCCTGATCCTCCCGGGCATCGAGTTCGGTGGGCTGCTGCCGGTGATCGTGGGCATCGCTCTCGGGGTCGTGGTCCTGGACCGCGCCGACGCCTGGGTGCCGCACGTACACGTGCTCATCACGGGCAGGCGGCGCCACGACGCCGCTCAGGAGGCGGGCACCCCCGAGGGCGCGCGCAGCCGGCTCTCCTCGGTCGTGCTGTTCATCATCGCCATCACGCTCCACAACGTGCCGGAGGGGCTGGCCGTGGGCGTCGGGTTCGGGGCCGGCCGCGTCAGCGACGCCCTGGCGCTCATGCTCGCCATCGGCATCCAGAACGTGCCCGAGGGCCTGGCGGTGGCCGTCGCCGCCCGCAACGCCGGCATGGGCGGGCGACGCTTCGCGACCCTCACGGGCATCAGGTCCGGTCTGTTCGAGCTCCCCGCGGCGGTGTTCGGCGCCTGGCTCGTCACCGCCGTCGCTCCCCTGTTGCCGTACGCCATGGGGTTCGCCGCCGGCGCGATGCTCTACGTGATCCTCGACGAGATAGTGCCCGAGACCCACACGCGTGGGCACGAGCGCCTGGCCACCGTGGGTACCATGGTCGGTGTGGTCGTGATGCTGGTGCTCGACGTCGCCCTCGGGTGACCTGGGCACCTCGGACTCGGGGCTGGCGCGAGCCGGTCCCCAGCTCGCCGCTGACCTGGAGGTCTGCATGAACACCGAGATCCGCGATCTGCTGGGCGAACAGGGCGAGGCGCTGCTGTCCTACGAGGCGCGAGGCGTGGAGCGGTCGCGCCTGCACCTGCCGGGCCCCGACTTCGTCGACCGCGTCTTCGCGCACTCCGACCGCAGCCCGCGCGTGCTGCGCAGCCTGCAAGCGCTGTTCGGGCACGGGCGCCTGGCCGGCACGGGCTACCTCTCGATCCTGCCGGTCGACCAGGGGGTCGAGCACTCCGGCGGCGCCTCGTTCGCGCCGAACCCCGACTACTTCGACCCGGAGAACATCGTCCGCCTGGCCATCGAAGGGGGCTGCAACGCCGTCGCCTCCACGTTCGGCGTGCTGGGCATGGTGGCGCGCAGGTACGCGCACAAGATCCCGTTCATCGTCAAGGTGAACCACAACCAGCTCATGACGTACCCCACGCAGTACGAGCAGGTGCTGTTCGGCACCATCGACGAGGCGTACGACATGGGCGCGGTCGCCGTCGGCGCCACCGTCTACTTCGGACACCCCGACTCGAACAGGCAGATCGTCGAGATCGCCGAGGCGTTCGCGTACGCCCACGAGCTCGGCATGGCCACGATCCTGTGGTGCTACACGCGCAACGACGCGTTCAAGGTGGAGGGCCGGGACTACCACGCCGCCGCCGACCTCACCGGCCAGGCGAACCACCTGGGCGTCACCATCCAGGCCGACATCGTGAAGCAGAAGCTGCCCGACACCAACCGCGGCTTCGCGGCCGTCGGGTTCGGGCGCACGCACGAGCGCATGTACGACGAGCTGATGCCCGACGACCACCCCATAGAGCTCGTGCGCTGGCAGGTGGCCAACTCCTACATGGGTCGCGTCGGCCTCATCAACTCTGGTGGGGCCGCCGGAGGCGCGAACGACTACGCCGAGGCCGTCCTGACGGCCGTGCTGAACAAGCGCGGCGGCGGCATGGGTCTCATCTCCGGCCGCAAGGCGTTCCAGCGCCCCATGGCGGAGGGCGTGAAGCTGCTCAACCTGATCCAGGACGTCTACCTGGACGAGTCGATCACCGTCGCCTGACGTCCCCGAGGGCGCGCGCGGCGCTGTGACGTAGGCGCCGGCCGCTTCTCACGGGTCGCTTATCCTCGGTCTCATACGTAGCGCCTTCCCCCCGGCGCCGCGCGAGACCAAGGAGCGTTCACTCGATGGACCTGCGACCCTCCACGGCTCGCCGATTCCAGGCGGCCCCCGACGTAGTGATCGAACGCATGGGCGAGACGATGCTCGCCGTGCACCTCGGTTCCGACAAGATCATCGAGCTCAACGAGACCGCGGCACACCTCGTCGACCTGCTACTCGGCGGCAGCACTGACAAGGAAGCAGCCTCGGCCATGGCGGAGGTCTACGGCGTCCCGTACGAAGAGGTATGGGACAACGTCGAGGCCACCCTGGCCACGCTGGTCTCGGAGAGCGTGCTGGCCGAGTCGGATGGCTAGTGACGCGACGCCCTCCGGGCACGCGTTCCTAGGAGAACCTGGGAGGGGAGGTGAAGTTTTGAAGACTTGGATCCCCATGCGCGTCAGCGTTGTCGGACAGGTCACCGATGTCGTCCGCGGCGGCAAGATGAGCCGCGGCGGCGGTGGCTCCTCCTGGTCTCGCCAGGACCGCCGCTGACATCCATCGGCCGGGTCGTGACAGCGACCCGGCGTTCTAGCGCAGTCGTGCGGGCGGCCCGCCGCCCGCACGACCCCGACCCCTCGCATGATCATCGACGTCCTCACGCGTTCCCGTCTCGATCCTCCCGTCTTCTCCGAGGAGTGCGGCGCCGTGGCGTGGTACGGCCGCCGCGGCAAGCCCATCGCCTACACGTTGGTGCAGGGCCGGAGCTGTTGGTTCCGGCTCGTCGGGCTGGCCAGCTACAGGTTCCCGCTGGACGCCCCCGACGGCGTGCTGCGCTGCGAGGCCGTCCCCGAGCCGGGGGCCGAGTGGGACGAGGTCGTCGACCACTACTACAGGTCGCTGTCGGTGCTCGCCATGGAGGCCTACGGTCTGGAGAGCCTGCACGGCAGCGCGCTCCTCACGCCCGCCGGGGCATTGGTGCTGACGGCGCCGTCCGGATCGGGCAAGACGACGCTCGCCCTCGCCCTGTCGTGCAACGGCCACCGGCTCATCGCCGACGACGCCGTCGTGCTCGACCCCTCCCCGGCACGAGGCCCTGGACGCCCGGCCCTGAGGCCGCTGCCGTTCGTGCCGCGCGCGCGGGACGAGACGGCACGCCGGTTCGGCCTGCCCGTGAGGGCGCGGCTCCCCGAGCCCGGCGCACCCGTCCGCCTGGGCGCCCCGGTGCCGCTCGCCGCCTTCGTGCTCGTCGAGCGCGTAGGCGCCGCGGAGGCGGAGGCCGGCACGCGGCTCGAGCGCCTGTCAGCGGGCGAGGCCTTCAAGGCCCTCATGAACCGCGCCTACTTCCATGCCCCCCACGAGGCCGCTCGCGACAGGCAGGCGGTGGCGAACTACCTGCGCCTCGCCCGCGTGCCCGTGTACCGGCTCCGTTACCCCGACGGCTTCGACAGGCTCGCCGAGCCGGTGGCGGCGCTCGAGCGCCTCGTCGCCGAGCTGGCCGTGGCGGACGAGGCGGCTCTGGAACGCGTGTGACGCCCTCGGGAGGCGCGCTTCCCGGCCCGGTTATCATCGTCAAGCATCTGGCTCGTCCACAAGGCGAGGGTCGGGAGTAACGACCTGAGGAACGTCCCGTATGCCTGATGAAGCGATCCGCCATCGAGCCCCGACCGTCGGTTTGGCAGCCGACCGCGAGCCCGCCGGCCTGCGGCAGGCGCTCGTGAGCGGGTTGGTGCCGCGGCCGCTGACGCGCCATGTGGGCCCGGTCCCGACCTTCGACGCGCCGCCGCCGCGGGTGAAGGAGTGGCACGACGCCCGTGGGCGGCTGGTCGCCCGCAGCACCACCGAGGGCGCCTTCCACTGGATGGACATTGCGGGCGTCGGCACGTTCCGTTTCCCCGTGACCGTCCCCGACGACCTCCGGCCGCAGGTGGCCGTGGCGCCCCACCCGGGCGCCACGCCCGCCGACACGGAGGACTTCTACCTGCGCACGGTCATGCCCATCGCCCTACAGGCCTACGGGCTCGAGGCGCTCCACGCCAGCGGCGTGAGCTTCGCGGGGTTCGGGGTCGTGGCCCTCTGCGGGCGGCCGACCGCGGGCAAGTCCACGCTGGCCTTCGCCCTCGCCGAGCGTGGCCACGCCCACGTGGCCGACGACGCCGTGGTGTTCGACCCCGGCTCCCTGCGCGTCCTCCCGCTCCCGACCGCGGCCCGTCTCCGCCGCAGGAGCGCCGAGCACTTCGGGGCGCCGCGCAAGAGCCAGGTGTTCGTGAGCCTCGCCGGCTGGGACGAGGAGGCGGCGCGGCCGCTCCCCTTCGGCGCCGCCGTGTTCTTGGAGCGCGGCGCCGACCGACTGACCCTCCGCCGGCTCGACCCGCGCGCCGCGTTCAACGACCTGTTGGCCGAGTCCTACGCCTTCACGATGTCCGACGTCGACCGGAAGCGCGCGCTGCTGAGCTCCTACATGGGCCTCGCGTCGCGGCTTCCCGTGTACCGCCTCTCGTACCCTGACGGCCTCGAGCACCTGGCCGAGGCCTGCGACGCCGTCGCGGCGCTGGCCGGCGGGGAGCGTCGGTAGCGCTCATGGGGCGAGCTCACATCACTAAGGGCCGTCGCGCTGCGGCGCGGACGTTCTTAGAGTCAGCCACGGAAGGGGGTGCGCAGATGAAGAAGTGGGAACCGATGCGGGTCACAGTCGTGGGCCGCGTCACCGAAGTGGTCCTCAACGGGGGCAAGCACAGCGGCAAGGGCTCCGGCACCAGCGGCTCGTTCTCGTTCCCGTCCTGGTGGTGGGGTAACTGACCCTCCACGCCCGAGCGCGACCCCGGTCCCGGGGTCGCGCCGCGGCGGTGGCGGGGGCCGGGGCACGCCGGCGCCCCCCCCCGCGGAGAGCCCCCCCCCCCCGGTAGGGATCCCGTGCTCGCACCTCGTGACCATCCCCGCCCCCCCACCGGGGAGGGCCGCTCAGCCAATGGGGCATACCGCCCGTCAGCAGGTTTCAATCCACGCCCCCCAAGCGGGGAGCGACTTATC
>CAZGXF010000059.1:0-14811 GCA_964529575.1 uncultured bacterium | reverse complement strand
CCTGCACACCCGCGCCCGCACGGCCGCGGCGACGCTGGCCGGCTTCGTCGCGGTGAGCGGGCTGGCGATGGTCATCGCCCTCTACCCGCGCGTGGCGGGCGGCCAGGTCTTCAAGCACCAGATCACCTGGCTGCCGAGCCTCGGGCTCGACCTCTCGCTGCGCGTAGACGGCGTGTCGTGGCTCTTCGCGCTGCTCATCACCGGCATCGGCGCGCTGGTCGTGCTCTACGCCCGCTACTACATGTCGGCCGAGGACCCGGTGCCGCGCTTCTTCGGGCTGCTGCAGGCCTTCATGGGCGCGATGCTGCTGCTCGTCCTCTCCGGCAACCTCATCCAGCTCGTCTTCGGCTGGGAGCTCACGAGCCTCTTCTCGTTCCTGCTGATCGGCTACTGGTACCACAACGCCAACGCGCGCGACGGGGCGCGGATGGCCCTGCTGGTCACGTCGCTGGGCGGCTTCTGCCTCCTGCTGGGCGCCATCGTCCTGGGCCAGATGGCCGGCAGCTACGACGTCGACGCCGTGCTGGCGGCCGGGCCGGTCATCCGCGCCCACGACTACTTCGTGCCCACCCTGGTGCTGATCCTCGTGGGCACGTTCTCGAAGAGCGCGCAGTTCCCGTTCCACTTCTGGCTGCCGCACGCCATGGCCGCGCCCACGCCGGTGTCCGCCTACCTGCACTCGGCGACGATGGTCAAGGCGGGCGTCTTCCTGATGACCCTGCTGTGGCCGGTGTTCTCGCCGTCCGACGTCTGGTACTACGGGGTCGGCACGGCCGGCCTGGTCACGTTCCTGCTGGGCGCGTTCGTCGCCATATTCCAGAACGACCTCAAGGGCATCCTCGCCTACTCGACGATCAGCCACCTGGGCCTCATCACGCTGCTGCTCGGGCTGGGCACGCCGGCGGCGCTGGTGGCGGCCGTCTTCCACGTCCTGAACCACGCCACCTTCAAGGCCGGGCTGTTCATGGCGGCCGGCATCATCGACCACGAGACCGGCACGCGCGACGTGCGCAAGCTCTCCGGGCTGATCCGCGCGCTGCCCATCACCGGCGCGCTGGCCATCATCGCCACGGCCGCGATGGCGGGCGTGCCGCTGGTGAACGGCTTCCTCTCGAAGGAGATGTTCCTCTCCGAGGCGCTGGCGGTGGTGAGCGGCGGCACGCCCCTCGACCGCCTCCTGCCCGTCCTGGCGACCCTGGGCAGCGCGTTCGGGGTCATCTACTCGGTGCGGTTCATCCACCAGGTGTTCCTGGGGCCGCCCGCCCGCGAGCTGCCGAAGGAGCCGCACGAGCCGGTCGCCTGGATGCGCCTCCCCATCGAGCTGCTGGTGCTCGTCGTGCTGGCGGTGGGCATCGTGCCCGCGCGCGTCGTGGGCCCGCTGCTCGAGACGGCGGTGCGCAGCGTGCTGGGAGCCGAGACGCCGCACTACTCGCTGGCGCTGTGGCACGGCTTCACGCCCGCCCTGCAGCTCAGCCTCGTCGCCATGGGCGCCGGGGCGCTGGCCTACGTGGTCTTCCGCCGCTACCTCGCCGACAGCCCCGACGAGGGTCCGCCGTGGGCGGGCCGCGTGAGGGCCAGGCGCGTCTTCGACCTGTCCCTCTACGCCCTGGTGAAGGGCGCGTCCGCGGGGCTAAGGTGGCTCGGCACCGCCAAGCTGCAGCCGCAGATGCTGCTCCTCACGCTCGTGGCCCTGGGCGCCGGCCTGTGGCCGTTCGCGCTGCAGGCGGCGCGCGGCGCCGGCTGGCACCTGCCCATAGGGCCGGTGCGCAGCGACCTGCTGGAGCCCGCCTACGTGGCGGTGTGGGCGATCGGCGCCGTCTGCGCCACGCTGACCGGCTACCTGGCGAAGTTCCACCGCTTCGCCGCGCTGATCACCCTGGCCGGCACGGGCCTGTCGATGGTCCTGGCGTTCGTGTGGCTCTCGGCGCCCGACCTGGCCCTGACCCAGCTGCTCGTCGAGGTCGTCACCACCGTGCTGCTGCTGCTCGGCCTCAGGTGGCTGCCGCGCCCCGTGCCGGCCGAGGAGCGCTCGCGCCGCGAGGTCGTCAGGGCCCGCGCGCGCCGGGTGCGCGACCTGTTCGTGGCCGTGGCCGCGGGCGCCGGCGTGGCCATGCTGGCCTACGCCGGCATGACGCTCGACCCGGCGAACCGGCTCAGGCCCGACTCCATCAGGACCTTCTTCGTCGAGAACGCCTACGCGGGCGCCGGCGGGCGGAACGTCGTGAACGTGCTGCTGGTCGACTTCCGGGCGTTCGACACGATGGGCGAGATCACGGTGCTGGGCGTCGTGGCGCTCACGGTGTTCGCGCTGCTGCGCCGCTTCCGCCCGCCGCGCGAGCTCCTGGGCGGCACCAGGCAGCAGCAGCGCCAGGCCGCGTACGACGAGGCGGCCATGGACCGCGAGGTGGGGGACACGGCCACGGACTTCCTCTACGTCGCCCGCACGGCCATGCACCTCATGTTCCCCGTGCTGGGCGTGTTCGCCGTCTACCTGTTCTTCCGCGGGCACGACGAGCCCGGCGGCGGCTTCGCCGCCGGCGTGACGATGGCCATCGCGTTCATCCTGCAGTACATGGCGCGCGGCGCCCGCTGGGTGGAGGAGCGGCTGCGGGTGCTGCCGGTGCGCTGGATCGGCGCCGGCCTGTTGGTGGCCGTGCTGACCGGCGCGGGCGCCTGGCTGTTCGGGCGGCCGCTGCTGAAGTCGTACTACGACTACGCCGAGCTCCCGGTGCTGGGACGCGTCCCTCTGGCGTCGGCGATGCTCTTCGACCTGGGCGTGCTCCTCCTGGTCGTGGGCGCGACGGTGCTGATGCTCGTCGCCCTCGCCCACCAGTCGATCCGCGCCCCGCGCACGTCGGCGCGCGAGGAGCGGCAGCGCGAGGAGGTCGAGGCGCCGTGATGGAGCTCGTCACCGCCGTCGGCATCGGCGTCATCGCGGCGGCGGGCGTGTGGCTCGTCCTGAGGCCCCGCACCTTC
The DNA here is from genome assembly GCA_964529575.1 of uncultured bacterium. Lineage (GTDB taxonomy): Bacteria > Deinococcota > Deinococci > Deinococcales > Trueperaceae > DASRWD01. The sequence goes on along the minus strand of CAZGXF010000059.1, from coordinate 11,835 downwards.
CAGGTGATCCTCGGCCTCTCGCTCCTCACCTACGCCGTGAACGCGTTCCTGCTGGCGATGGGCGGCCTCACCGTGGGCGCGCCGCCGGTCCTCGAGTCCGTCGCGGCGCCGAACGCGGCCGAGCACGCCGACCCGGTGCCTCAGTCGCTGGTGCTCACCTCGATCGTGATCAGCTTCTCGATGACGGCCCTCTACCTGGTCGTGCTCCTCACGTCCCGCGGCCTCACCGGCACCGACCACGTCGACGCGGAGGAGCCCGCCTGATGCTCGACTTCACCTCCCGCGGCATCGGCGGCCCCATCACCGGCCAGCTGGTGGACCTCACGCCCCACCTGCCGGTGCTGCCGATCGTCCTGCCGCTGGCCGTGGCGGCGTTCATGCTGCTCCTCGAGGAGCGGCGGCGCATCTTCAAGGCCGGCCTGGGCGCGGCGACGACCGCGGCGCTGGTGCTGGTGTCGTTCGTGCTCCTCAACGCCGTCGCCGGCGACGCCGACGGCGTCATCGTCTACCGCCTGGCCGACTGGCCGGCGCCGTTCGGCATCGTCCTCGTGGTGGACCGGCTGGCGGCGCTGATGCTCATGGTGACCAGCGTGCTGGCGCTGGCCTCGTTCGTCTTCGCCGTCTCCGGCTGGGCGATCGTGAGCCCGCGCTTCCACAGCCTGTTCCTGCTGCTCGTCATGGGCATCAACGGGGCGTTCCTGACGGGCGACCTGTTCAACCTCTACGTGTTCTTCGAGGTGCTCCTGGCCGGCTCGTACGGGCTGCTGCTGCACGGCTCGGGCCGCGCCAGGGTTAGGGCCGGCCTGCAGTACATCGCCGTGAACCTGGGCTCGTCGATCCTGTTCCTCATCGGGGCCGGCCTGATCTACGCCGTCACCGGCACCCTGAACCTCGTGGACATGATGCGCGTCGCCGCCGACCTGCAGGGCCAGGACGCCACGCTGTTCCGCGCCGGGCTGGCGGTCCTCAGCGTCGCCTTCCTCACCAAGGCCGGGGTGTGGCCGCTGTCTTTCTGGCTGCCGGTCTCGTACCCCGTGGCCACCCCGCCCGTGGCGGCGATGTTCGTGATCATGACGAAGGTGGGCGCTTACGTGCTCCTGCGCGTCGTGGCGCTGGCGTCGGGCGTGCCCGACACCGGGCTGGTCGAGTTCCTCAGCCCCTGGCTCCTCTACGGCGGCATCGCGACGGTGCTGTTCGGTTCCATGGGCCTGCTGGCCTCGACGCAGCTCCCGCGCATAGCCTCCTACGCCACGCTGGTCACCGCCGGGACGCTCGTGGCGGCGGTGGGCACCGCCGACCAGCGCGTGATCAGCGGAGCCCTGTACTACATGATCGGCTCGACGCTCGCCACCGGCGCGGCCTTCCTCCTGGCCGAGCTGGTGGCGCGCCTGCGGCCCGCCGAGCCGGCGGCCGACGCCGGCGTGGAGCCCGTGTTCGGCGACGACTACGAGACGAGCCTGCAGACCGACTTCGAGGGCTACGAGGTGGGCATCGCGATCCCGGCCGGCACGGCGATGCTGGGAGGCGCGTTCGTGGTCGCGGCGCTCGTCCTCGCGGGCCTGCCGCCGCTCTCCGGCTTCCTGGCCAAGTTCGCCATCGTCAGCGGCGTGCTCTCGGGCGGACCCGAGCTGTCGCCCGAGGCGTGGGTGCTGGCCGGCGTCGTGGTCTTCTCCGGACTCGCCACCCTGATCGCGCTCATGCGCAAGGGCATAGAGGCGTTCTGGCGCCCGGGCGATGAGAACGTCGCCGAGGTGCGCTCGCTGGAGGCGCTGCCCATCGGCATCCTCCTCTCGCTGTGCGTGGCCCTGACGCTGTTCGCCGCGCCGGTCGTCACCTACCTCGACGCCACCGGCGCCTACCTGGCCGACCCCATCGAGTACGCTCGCAGCGTCCTGGAGCCCGGGCCGTGAGGTTCCTCAGGCAGGTCTTCCCCTACCCGCTGCTGGTCGTGGCGCTGGCCCTCATGTGGCTGGTGCTGAGGCGCTCCCTGGCGCCGTTCGACCTGGTCATGGGCGTGGCGTTGGGCGCCTCGCTGTCGCGCGTCATGCTCCGCCTCGACCCCGACCCGCCCGTCATCCGCAAGCCCCGCCAGGTCCTCGAGCTCACCGCCGTCGTGCTCTACGACATCCTCGTCTCGAACCTGCGCATGTTCGCGATCATCCTCAGCTTCGGCCCCGGCCCGCGCTCGGGGTTCGTCAACATCCCCCTGCAGCTGAGGAACCGCTACGGCCTGGCGGCGTTGGCCACGATCATCACCTCGACCCCCGGCACGTTCTGGGCCGCCTACGACCGGCGCAGCGGCGTCCTGACGATCCACGTGCTCGACCTGCACGAGCCCGAGTACTGGGCCAAGACCGTCAAGGAGCGCTACGAGCGGCGGCTGCTGGAGATCTTCGGATGAGCCAGGTGACGCTCGGCTACGTCCTGGGGGCGGCGCAGTGCCTGCTGGCCGTGGCGCTGTTGATGTGCGCTTACCGCGTGATCCGCGGCCCCCGCGCCCAGGACCGGGTCATGGCGTTGGACGCGCTGTACGTGAACGCCATGCTGTCGATCGTGATGCTGGGCATCAGGACCGGCACCGAGCTCTACTTCGAGGCCGCCCTGGTCATCGCCCTCACCGGCTTCGTGAGCACCTCGGCGGTGGCGAAGTTCCTCATGCGCGGCGAGGTGATCGAGTGAAACGCGGGTCGAGGACGCGCGGCCGCCATGCTCGTGACGAGGCCGTCACGCTCGCGGCCCCGGCCACGGCCGTGAGGCGCGCGGCGGAGGCGCGGGCATGACGCTCGCGCCCGACCTGCCGCCCGTAGCCGCCCTGGTCGTGGGCGTGCTGGCCCTGGGCGGCGCCCTGGTGGCGCTCCTCGGCGCCACGGGCCTGCTGAAGATGCGCACCTTCTACGACCGCGTCCACCCGCCCACGCTCTCCTCGAGCATGGGCCTGGCCGCGGTCGCGCTGGCCTCGATCGTCACCTTCAGCGTGCTGGGCACGCGCCCCGTGGTCCACGAGGTGCTGCTGCTCTTCTTCATCGTGCTGACGCTGCCCGTATCGATGATGCTCCTGGCGCGCGCCGCCCTGTTCCGCGACAGGTCCGAGGCCTACGACGCCTCCATGGCCGCCGAGGCTCGCGCGGCCGCGGAGCAGGAGGCGGCCGCCCTGGCCGCGGCGCAGGAGGAGGCTGCCGCCCTGGCGAGGCGCGACAGCGAGACCGGCGGCGACGACGACGCCGACTACAGCGCGGGCTGAGCCGAGCCGACCGCACGACCTTCGGCCGGCGCGGCGCGAGCGCGTCGCCTGGTCCTGACGCCGCGCCGCCGTCCTCGGTTCCGCTCAGCCCCCGACGATCTCCCCGCCGTTCACGTGGATCGTCTGGCCGGTGACGTACGACGAGTCCTGCGACGCCAGGTAGACGTAGGCCGGCGCCACCTCCTCGGGCTGGCCGGGCCGCCCGAGGGGCTGGTCGGCGCCGAACTTCGCGACCTCCTCGGCCGGGAAGCTCGCCGGTATGAGCGGCGTCCAGATGGGCCCCGGCGCCACGGCGTTCACCCTGATGCCCTTCTCCGCCAGGTTCGAGGCCAGCGAGCGCGTGAACGCGAGGATCGCGCCCTTCGTGGCCGCGTAGTCCATCAGGTGGGGGCTGCCGCGGTAGGCGGTGATCGAGGTGGAGTTGATGATGCTGGCGCCCTTCTCGAGGTGCGGCATGGCCGCGCGCGTCAGGTAGAACTGCGAGAACACGTTCGTCCTGAAGGTCTTCTCGAGCTGCTCGTCGCTGATGCCCTCGATGGCCCTCTGGTCGTGCTGTTCCGCGGCGTTGTTCACCAGCACGTCGAGGCGGCCGAGCTCCTCCACGACGCGCTCGATGGCCTCCTCGCAGAAGTCGGGGTCGCCGATGTCGCCCTTGACGAGCAGCGCCCTGCGTCCCAGCGCCTCGACGTCGCGCTTCACCTGCTTCGCGTCCTCGTCCTCCTCGAGGTAGAGGATCGCGACGTCGGCGCCCTCCTTCGCGAAGTGCACCGCCACCGCGCGGCCGATGCCGCTGTCGCCGCCGGTGATCACGGCCACCTTGCCCTCGAGCTTGCCCGCGGCGCGGTAGTTGGTGCCCTCGTACTGCGGTGCCGGCACCATCTCGTGCTCGCGGCCCGGCTGCCGCTCCTGCTCCTGCGCCGGCATGCCGCCCTTCTTGCGGGGCTTCTCCTTGGCCGCGCCCTTGGGCTGGCGCGTCACCTTGGTCGTCGTGCCCTTCGCTGCCGCGCCCTTCACCGCCGCGCCCTTCGCCGTGGCGGCCTTGCCGCCCTTGGCGGCGCGACCCTTCGGCCTCTCCTGCTTCTCCGCTCGCTCGTCGGTCATGTCCCCCTCCGTTCTGACCCCCAACCTAGAGACGGCTCGCGTGGGAACGATGACGGGGAGGTGGGAGAGGCGCCCGGGCGAAAGATGGATGAAGCCGTCCACGTCGAGGCGGGCGGACCCTGCGTCGTAACATCGGCGGACATGCCGCGGCCCGTCGCGAACCCCAGCCGCTCCAGGGGCATCTCGACGCTCAGGCTGATGGGCCTGGGCACAGGCTCCCTGGGACTGGCGGCGACGTGGGCCCTCTACAACACGTTCATGCCTCTGCTGCTGGCGCAGTTCGTGTCGAGCGCCGGGGTGCGGGGCACGATCATGGCGCTCGACAACGTCATCGCCGTGCTGATGCTCCCGCTGGTGGGCGCCTGGTCGGACCGCCTGGGCGGCCGCCTGGGCAAGCGCCTCCCCTTCCTGCTGGTGGGCATGCCGCTCACGGCGCTGCTCTTCACCGCCCTGCCGCTGGCCGACGCGACGCTCTGGACGCTCCTCGCCGTCGACGTCGTCTTCCTCCTCGCGATCACCCTGTTCCGGGCGCCCCTGGTGGCCCTGATGCCCGACCACGTGCCGCCCAAGGAGCGGGGCCAGGCGAACGGGGTCATCACGCTCATGGCCGCCGCCGGCGGCGCCGTCGGCCTGCTGCTGCTGTCGCCGCTGTTCGACCACGCGCAGTGGCTGCCGTTCGCCGGGGGCGGCGCGCTCATCCTGGTGGCACTGCTGCTGGTGCTGCTGTCGGTGCAGCGCCACCCGCCGTTCGTGGCCGCGGGCGCCGTGTCGGACGAGGCGCCGGCGCTGGGCGGCCTGTTCCGTGACGTCAGGCAGCTCGTCGTGGAGGAGCGGGGCGGCGCGGGCGTGCTGCTGCTGGCCGTGTTCGCGGTCTTCTTCGGCTACTCGGCCCTGGAGGCGCAGTTCAGCACGTTCGCCACGCAGACGCTCGGCATCTCGGCCGGCATGGCGGGCCCCACGATCGCGGCGACGATGATCGCCTACGTGGTGATGGCCGTGCCCGCCGGCCTGCTGGCGCGGCGCATCGGCTCGGCCAGCACCATGCGCCTGGGCGCGGTGGTGATGGCGGGCGCCGCCGTGCTGGCCACGCTCGTCGCCGACGTCTCCTCCGCCCGCGTCGTGCTCGCGCTGGGCGGCGCCGCCTGGGCGCTGGTGCAGGTGCCGGCCTACCCGCTGGTGGTCAACCAGGGCGGCGAGGGCCGGACGGGCTTCTACACCGGCATGTACTACCTGTTCGGCTCGGCGGCGTCGGTCGCCGGCCCGCCCCTGGTGGGCGCGATGATGGACGTCTTCGGCAACAGGGCGCTGTTCTACGCGCTGGCCGTGTCGATGATCGTGGGCGCCGTCCTCGTCACCACCGCGAAGCGCCGCCGCGTCGAGAACCCAGCCGTCGAGGCGACCGCCCGGTCGGCCTGACGCTCCCTCAGCCCACCAACCGCTCCGCCACCGCCGCCGCCTGCCTGTCGCGGAAGCCGAACGCCACCACGGCGGGCGCGGGCACGCGCTCGGCCGCGTAGGGGTTCCACAGCGCCACGTGCACGAACGGCACGCCGGCCTCCTGGGCCGCGGCGCGCAGCCGCGCCGCCAGGTCCAGTTCCTCCTGGGGCGGCAGCACCCGCGTGGTGGAGGCGTAGACCACCGCGTCGGCGCCGGCCAGGGCCGTCCGCGGGTCGGCGGCGGGGTCCGCGGCGTCGACGCGCCGTACGGTGAGGCCGCGCCGCTCCAGCGCCCGCGCCAGGGGGTCGGCCGGGCGCACGCTCACCTGGGAGGCCGCCGACGCCCTCACCTCGGCGCGGGCGACCAGCAGCGCCGTGTCGCCGGGCCGCAGCCGCGGCGGCTCACCGGTCACTACGAGCCCTCGTCGGGCCGCCTCGGCCAGCAGCTCCTCGTCGCCCTCGCGCCAGGCGGCGTCGGGGTCGGCCGGGCCGCCGGGGAAGCGGTACGCCAGGTTCGCCAGGCGCACCAGGGAGCCCGCCACCTCGCCCCTGTCCAGCCGCCCCTCGGCCACGGCCGCGTCGATGGCGCGGAGCGTGGCGTCGTGCTGGCGCACCGGGCCCAGCGTGAGCGGGAGGTCGGCGCCGGCGGCCAGCGCCATGACCGCCGCGACGGGTGCCGGCCACCGGTCGCTGATGGCGCGCATGTCCAGGGCGTCGGTGACGATGACGCCGTCGAAGCCCAGCTCCTCTCGCAGGAGGCCGCGCAGGGCCGCCGCGGAGAGCGTGCTGGGCACGTGACGGTCCAGCGCGGGCAGCACGATGTGCGCGCTCATGACGGCCGCCGCCCCGGCGGCGATGCCCGCCGCGAACGGCGGCAGCTCGACGCGCCTCAGCTCGTCGAGGGGCCGCGCCACGGTGGGCAGCGCCAGGTGCGAGTCGACGTCGGTGTCGCCGTGGCCGGGGAAGTGCTTGAGGGTGGCGCCCACGCCCTCCTCCTGCAGGCCCGTCACGAACGCCGCCACGTGGCGTGCCACCAGCTCCGGGTCGGCACCGAACGACCTGTCGGCGATGACCGGGTTGGCCGGGTTCGAGTTCACGTCGGCCACGGGCGCGAAGTCGAGGTTCACGCCCACGGCGCGCAGGCCCCGCGCGGTCGCCGCCGCGACGCGGCGCGTCAGGTCGGGGTCGTCCGCGGCGCCGAGGGCCATGGCCGCCGGCGGCGTCGGCACGTCGAAGAGCCGCAGCACGCCGCCGCCCTCCTGGTCGACGGCCACGACCAGGTCTTCGCCGGCTAGCTCGCGCAGCTCCGACACGTACTCGGCGACCTGGGACCTGTCGCGCACGTTCCGCCCGAACAGGCACACGCCCGCGACGCGCCTCTCGGCTAGCAGCGCCCGCTCGTCCGGCGTCACCTCGGGGCTCGAGAGGTCGATCATCAGCGGCAGGCGGTCTCCCGCGCTCGGCGGCCAGGGCTGGTCCACGCGCCCATGATGGCCCGGCGGGGGCAGCCGGAGCGCCATGTCCTCGCGCCCACAGGGCGGCCTCGAGCTGCGGGCGATGATGCGCCCATGGCTGACAGCGAGCGAGCGACGGCGCCGGGAGGCCCCGGCACAGGGAAGCTGGGACCCGCGACGCGCCTGGGCGCGGTGAGGCTGCGCGTCGCCGACCTCGAGCGCGTGAGCGGCTTCTACCAGCAGGGCGTGGGCCTGGAGGTCGTGGGCGAAGGCGACGGCGTGCGCGTGCTGGGCAGCCGCGGCCGGCCCGTCGTCGAGCTGGAGCACCGGCCGGACCTCCGGCCCGCGCCGCCGCGCTCCGCGGGGCTCTACCACACGGCGGTCCTCTTCGACGACCGGGCCGACCTGGCCGCCGCGCTCTACTCGGCCGCCACGCGCGGCGGCGGCGCGTTCGTGGGCAGCGCCGACCACCTGGTGAGCTTGGCGTTCTACCTCCAGGACCCGGAGGGCAACGGCGTGGAGCTGTACTGGGACCGCCCCCGCGACCAGTGGCGCTGGGAGGCCGGCCAGGTAGCGATGGACTCGCTGCCCCTCGACCCGAACGCGTTCATCCGCGACCATCACCGTGGCGACGGCGAGCCGCAGGCGCCCGTGGGCGCGGCGGCGCGCCTGGGGCACGTGCACCTCAAGGTGGGCGACGTCCCGACCGCCAGGACGTTCTACGTGGACGTCGTCGGCTTCGAGGTCACCACCGACGCCTGGCCCAGCGCCCTGTTCGCCTCGGCCGGCGGCTACCACCACCACCTGGGCATGAACGTCTGGGAGAGCCGGGGCGCGGGGCCTCGCGAGCCCGCCCTCGGGCTCGAGTCGTTCGAGGTGCTCGTGGACCCGGGCGACCTGGAGGCGGTGGCCGCGCGCCTCAGCGGTGGGGGGCACGACACGACCCGCGACGGTGAAGGCTCGGTGAGCGCCTACGACCCGTGGGGCACGCGAGTTCGCTTCCGGGCGGCTCCCGCATCGGCTAGCGTGGAGCCATGACCAAGAGAACCATGCCAGCCCTGTTCGCCACGCTGCTCCTAGTCGCGGGCCTCGCGTTCGCGCAGGTCGACGACCGCGCCCGGGAGCTGCTGGAGGGCCTCGTGAACGAAGCCCAGTTCAGCGAGATCACCACGCTCGACCAGACGATGACGATGACCGTCTACCAGGGCGGCGAGGAGATCGTGACGACCACCCGCATGGTCATCGACTACGCCGGCCGACGCGCCGCCGCCGTCAACGAGGTCATGGGCATGTCCGTGACCATGGTCTACAAGGACGGCGCCATGACCATGACCATGGGCGGCATGACCATGCCCGTCCCCGAGGGCATGGGCTCGGTCTTCGACGGCGCCTTCGAGCAGCCGGGCGCCGCGAACATCCTCGACGACCCCGAGGCCGTAGCCACCTACGACGGCCAGGTCGAGTACGGCGGCGTCCTCTCCGGCCAGCAGGTCACCTACACCGGCGACTTCGGCGTGCCGGGCCTGGGCGTCGAGGCCACGACCGTCCACTTCGTGTTCGACGACGGCGGCCGCCTCATCGGCCAGCGGATCCCCACCGAGGGGATGGACATGCTCTTCGTCTTCACGGGCGAGCCGAAGCTGGCGGGATCGGCTTTCTACGACGGCGAGATGTACGAGCTGAGCGGCGACACCGCCACGCTCTTCGCCACCATCCACTACGACGAGGTCAAGGTCAACGAGCCTCTCGACGAGTCGCTGTTCGAGTAAGCCACCGTCAAGTACTTGTGCGGCCCGCCCCTCGCGAGGGGCGGGCCGCACCGTTCACGCCGGGGTCGGGGCCCCGCCTTCGACGACACGTGGCGGACGCAGGGCCGACCCGCGCCGGCTCGACAGGGTGCCGGGCGCCTCGCGCTAGCTGAGCGCGCTCCGCAGGGCCCTGGTGCCCAGTAGCAGCCCCAGCGCGGCGATGACCGCGGCGCTCGCGAAGCCCGCCAGGACCACGGGCGCGGCCACGTCGCCGGCGAACAGCGCCCGCATGGCGTCCACCACGTACGTGAGGGGGTTGATGCGGCCGGCGGTCTGCATCCAGCGCGGGCCCAGGTCGAGCGGGAGCATGAGGCCGGAGAGGAAGAGCAGCGGGTAGAGCAGCGTGGACTGGACCATGTAGAAGCTCTCCTGCTGGCGGCGGCAGGCGATGGCCAGCGCGTGCGAGAGCGACCCGAAGCCCACGCCCAGCACCCCCAGCAGCAGCAGGGCCGCCGCCACGCCCACCAGGCTGGGCCGCAGCCCGAACGGCAGCATCACCAGGACCACGAGGAGCGCCTGCACCAAGAGCTTCGCGACGTCCGAGAGCGTGCGCCCCACCAAGAGCGCCGCCCGGCTCATGGGCGTCACCATCAGCCGCTCGTGCGAGCCGGTCTGGATCTCGGTGAGCAGCTCGTAGCCCGTGCCGGTGGTGCCGAAGAGCGCGAGCATCATCAGCACCGAGGGGACGAACCAGCGCCAGGTGCCGGCGCCCCCGGCGAAGCCCTCGACGCCGGCGAGCAGCGGCCCGAACAGCGCCAGGAACACGAGCGGCTGGACCATGCCGAACACCAGGCCGTAGGGCGACCTGAGGGCCGGCAGCATCTCGCGCACGAACACGGTGACCGCGTCGGCCACGGCGGACCGCCCCGACGCCGCCCCCGCGACGGACTCGAGCCTCCTCGTCTCGGCTGTCATGCCGCCACCTCCATCGCCGCGGCGTCCGCCGTCCCCTCGTCGCGCAGCGAGCGCCCGGTGAGCGCCAGGAACACGTCGTCCAGGGTCGGCCGCGACGCCTCGGCGGCGCGCACGGCCACGCCCGCGGCGTCGAGCGCCTTGAGCAGGGCCGGCAGGACCTCGTGGGCCTTGGGCACGCGCAGCCGCAGTGCGGGGCCGTCCGGGCCGTCCTGCCTCTCGACGCCGCCCTCGCCCCCGAACCGCGCGGCGACCGCCGCGGCGGCGCCCACGTCGTCGGCGCTGGCCAGCGTCACGGCCAGGCCGTCGCCGGCCAGGTCCTCCTTCAAGCGCGCCGGCGTGCCGTCGGCTATGACCCGGCCGTCGTCGATGACCAGGACCCGCTCGGCCATGGCGTCGGCCTCCTCCAGGTAGTGCGTGGTGAGCACGACCGTGGTCCCCGACCGCCGACGCACCTCCAGCACGTGCGCCCACAGGTTCGCCCGGTTCTGGGGGTCGAGCCCCGTGGTGGGCTCGTCGAGGAACAGTAGCGGGGGCTCGTGGACGAGGCCCATGGCGACGTCCAGGCGCCGCTGCTGGCCGCCCGAGAGCGTGCCGGCGTTGCGGTCGGCCAGGCCCTCGAGCCGGAAGGCCGCGAGCAGCTCCTCGGCGCGCGCCCGCGCGGCGCGCCAGCCGAGCCCGTAGGCCCGTCCCTGCGTGACCAGCTCGTCCCTCACCTGGTGGTAGTACCCGGCCCCGTGCCCCTGCCCCACGTAGCCGATCCTCCGCCGCACGGCGGCCGGCTCGCGCAGCACGTCGTGGCCCGCCACCCTGGCCCTCCCGGCGGTGGGCAGCAGCAGCGTGGTGAGGACCCTCAGGCACGTGGACTTCCCGGCCCCGTTGGGGCCGAGGAACGCGACCAGCTCGCCCGGGGCGACGTCGATGCTCACCCCCTTCAGCGCCTCGACCGCCCCCGCAGCGGTCCGGTACGTCTTGCGCAGCTCTCTCGCCTCTATCACGCGGCCTCCTTCGCCTGCCCCCACCCGCGCAGCCGCCGGCCGAACGCCCGCCGCCGTTCGGCGAGCTCGGCAGCGCCCCCGCGAGGGCCGTACAGTGTACGGTACGCAGTACGGTTCGCGCAAGGGGGTGTTAGGCTGCCCGGGAGGCGACGAGAGATGGCTTCCTCACGCAAGGTTGACGACGTCAGGCTGCTGCGCCTCCTGTGGCGAGGGGCCGAGGAGCCGTCGGCGCGCTCGGGGCTGACGGTGGGCCGCATAGTCGACGCCGGCGTGCGCGTCGCCGACGCCGAGGGGCTCGAGGCCGTCTCGATGCGCCGCGTGGCCGCCGAGCTGAAGGTGGGCGCCATGTCGCTCTACACCTACGTGCCCGGCAAGGAGGAGCTCGTCTACCTGATGTTCGACCAGGTGTACGGCGAGCTCGACGTGGAGCGCTCGCGCGAGGGCAGCTGGCGGCAGCGGCTCGAGGCGTTCGCCCGCGCGCACTGGGACCTGCTGCACGCGCATCCCTGGCTCCTCGACGTGCCGCTGAGGCGCCCCGTCGTGGGCCCGAACGCCTCCGACCTCTTCGAGTACCAGCTCTCGATCGTCGACGGCATCGGCCTGGACCCGCTGGAGATGAACGCGACGCTCGACCTGGTGAACGAGTTCGTGGCCGGCGCGGCGTCCAGGCAGCGGGCCATCAGGCGCGACGCCGAGGAGTCGGGCATCAGCGACGACGAGTGGTGGTACCGGGTCAGCCCCACGCTCACGGAGGTGATGGCCGACCGCCACTACCCGCTCTCGCACCGCGTCGGCACGGCGGTGGCCGCACCGCACCTCGAGACCACCTACCTGCTCGACTTCGGCCTCGCACGCATCCTCGACGGGCTCGAGCGGTTGGTGGAG
>CAZGXF010000058.1:4341-15138 GCA_964529575.1 uncultured bacterium | reverse complement strand
GGCGGCCCGGAGACGCGCGCCCGTAGCTCAGCTGGATAGAGCGTCTGACTACGGATCAGAAGGCCAGGGGTTCGAATCCTCTCGGGCGCACCACACAAGACCCGTCTTAGACGGGTCTTCTTCGTTTCGGCCCGACCACCGCGCGCGCCTTCACGCGAGGGCCCGGCCGCGCACGACGCTGCGGGCGACGACGACGAGAGGCCCCGGCCGGAGCCGGGGCCTCTCGGGTCACCTCTTGTCGCGAAGCGACGCTGGCGTCGTCGCGTCTCGCTCGTCTGGCGGAGAGGGAGGGATTCGAACCCTCGATGGAGGCTTTGTTCCCCCATACTCCCTTAGCAGGGGAGCGCCTTCAGCCGCTCGGCCACCTCTCCATGCCCTGCTGCGTCCGGTGCGATCGTGGCGGAGGGTGAGGGATTCGAACCCCCGGACGGGTCGCCCCGTCTACGGTTTTCAAGACCGTCGCCTTCGACCGCTCGGCCAACCCTCCGGTCAACCACCCGGTTGCCGACCGCGCACGGCCTGGTGCGTGCACCTGCCTGCGTGGCGGCGAACCCGAGTATATGGGCCGCGTCGCGGCCCAGTCAACGCGGACGCGACGCCCTGGGGACGCCCGCGGACGCGCCCCTCGTAGCGCCGTGGACCGCACCGGGGCTCGCTCATCCCTTCCCCTCGTCGCGCTGCACGACCGGCAGCCGCTCGGGCGGCTGGTCGGCGGCCCAGCGGGCCTGGCTGGCGAGGCCGCGCAGCGCGGAGAGCTCGTGGGCGCTCAGGTCGGCCCTGTCGAACACGGCACGGAGCATGCGCATGACGCTGGGCGCGCGCGGCGCGTCCGTGTAGCCGATCCGCAGCAGGACGTCCTCGAGTTGCGCGTAGAAGCGCTCGAGCTGGTCGCGGCTGGCCGGCGCCTCGCCGGTCCTGCCACCCCGTCCCACGGCCAGCGTCGCCTCGGGGGCCGACCCCGCGCCGCCTTCGACCCCGCGCCTCGCCTGCCACGCCTCGTAGGCGACGACCAACACGGCCTGCGCTAGGTTCAGCGACGAGAACTCGGCCGTGGGGATGGCCAGGTGGAGCTGGCAGCGCGTGAGCTCCTCGTTCGCCAGCCCGTGGTCCTCGGGCCCGAACAGCACGGCCGTGCCGTCGCCGAGGAGAGGCGCCGCCTCGCGGGGCGTCGCCACCCGGTACGAGGGCGCCCGCCGCGGCCGCGCGCTGGTGCCCGCCACCGTGCGGACGCCCGCCAACGCCTCGTCGAGGGTCGCGACCACGCGGGCCTTCTCGAGGAGCTCCTCGGCGTGGGAGGCGAGCGCGCGGGCGCGCTCGTCGATACGACAGCGCGGCGCCACCAGCCACAGGTCGTCGAGGCCGAAGTTCCGCATGGCCCTCGCCGCCGCCCCGACGTTGGCCGAGTCCTTGGTCCTGACGAGCACGATGCGCGTCCCGGCCATGGCTGGGAGCTTATCAGCGGCGGCTACGCGCGGCGGAGCACCCCCGCGGCGAAGCGCCCTGCGGCGGAGCACCCCCGCGGCGCAGCGCCCTGCGGCGGGGAGCGCCCCCGCGCCGGGAGGGCCTTCACACGGGCCGTGCCTCGTGCGGCCCGAGGTCGCTGGACCGCGCCGGTGCCCGCCGAGGGGCAGGGGTTATGGTCCAGCTGGGATGGACAGCGGCTTCGACCCCTACCCGCCCGAGCTGGCCGGGTGCCGGCTCTGCCCGCGGCTGGCCGAGTACCGCGAGCAGGTGGCCCGCCAGAAGCGTCGCGCGTACCGGGACGAAGAGTACTGGGGCGCGCCGGTACCCGGCTTCGGGGACCCGGAAGCGCGCCTGGTGATCGTGGGCCTGGCCCCAGGGGCGCACGGCAGCAACCGCACAGGGCGCATGTTCACGGGCGACGCCTCGGGCGACTTCCTCTACCCCGCCCTCCACCGCGCCGGGCTGGCGAGCCAGCCGCACGCCTCGTCGCGCGACGACGGGATGACGCTGCGCGGTGCGTGGATCACGGCGGCCGCCCGCTGCGTGCCTCCGGGGAACAAGCCCCGCCCCGACGAGCTGCGCAACTGCAGCCGCTGGCTACAGCGGGACCTGGGCGGACTGAGGAGCGCCAAGGCGCTCCTGGCGCTGGGCCGGATAGGTCACGACGCCGTGCTGCGGCACTACCGCTCGCGCGGCCTGCGCGTGAGCGCCAAGGACGCCCCGTTCGCGCACGGCGCGGTGCACCGCCTCGACCTCTTGGAGGGCGCGGACACGGCCGCGGCGCTGCCCCTCGTGGACGCCTACCACGTGAGCTTCCAGAACACGAACACTGGCCGGCTCACGCCGGCCATGTTCGACGAGGCCCTGGCCAAGGCGATGGCCTTGGCGGGCCTTACCGTTCTCTAGGGGCCCGGCGGTCCGCTCCGCCCAGGCCCTGCGTTCATGAGCCCGTGGGGCTCAGGCCTGGACCTGCTCGCGCAGCGCGTTGATGCGCTTGGCGAGGCGAGCCTTGCGGCGCGCCGCGGTGTTCTTGTGCAGCGTGTTCGTCTTGGTGGCCTTGTCGACTAGCCCCTGCACGACCTTCTGGTACTTCGCGGCGGCGTCGAAGTCACCGGACTCGGCGGCCGAGAGCGCCTTCTTGGTGAAGGTGCGGATCGTGCTCTTGCGGGCGCGGTTGGCCAGACGCTTCTTCTCGTCCTGGCGGTGCCGCTTCATGGCTGACAGGTTGCGAGCCATTCGTTCTCCTTCGTAGCTTCCAGTACCTCACGGCGCCTCGCTTCGGCGGGCGCCTCCCCCAGCGCTATCCCGCTGGGCACAGAGCCTTGCGATGCTAGCACGTCGGCACCGGGGCCCACAACGTCGCCCCCTACGCGCTTCCCCCGCGCGGCCGCCCGGCGCACCGGACCCGGGAGCGGACCCGCGCGGGGCCCGTGTCGGCCGTGCCCGCCGCGAACGGTTCCCGATGGCGTACAGTGAAGCGCTTCCCGCTGGCAAGAGGTCCTCTTCTTCTTCGGCTGGTGGTTGGCTGATGAGAGGTCTCTAGATGAACAGCGGTTTCGCGAGCTTCGAGCTCGACAGTGCGGTCCTGGCGGGCGTCCAGGACGCGGGGTACACCAAGCCCACGCCCATCCAATCGCAGACGGTACCCGCGGCCCTGGCCGGCAGGGACGTACTGGGCCTGGCTCAGACCGGCACCGGCAAGACGGCGGCCTTCGTGCTGCCCATCCTCCAGCGCCTCGGGCGCCGGCAGGGCGGGGGCAAGCGGAAGGTCCGCGCCCTCGTGGTCGCCCCGACGCGCGAGCTCGCCGAGCAGATCAACGACGAGTTCGCCAAACTCGGTAGGCACACCGGCCTGAGGAGCGCGACCGTGTACGGCGGTGTGGGCTTCCAGCCCCAGGTCGTCGCGCTGCGCGGCGGCGCCGACGTCATCGTCGCGTGCCCCGGCCGCCTCCTCGACCACGTCGAGCGCGGCAACGCCGACCTGAGGAACGTCGAGGTGCTGGTGCTCGACGAGGCCGATCACATGTTCGACATGGGCTTCCTGCCCAGCGTGAGGCGCATCGTGGGTCTCGTCCCGCACGGCTCGCAGCGCCTGCTCTTCTCGGCGACCATGCCGGCCGAGGTGCGGCACCTGGCCGACGGCCTGCTCACCGACCCCGTGCGTGTCGAGATCTCGCGCTCCGCGCCAGCCGACACGATCGACCACTACCTAGTGCCCGCGGCCGAGGAGAGCAAGACCGAGCTCCTCATGCACCTGCTCGACCGTCCCGACGCGCGGTCGGTGCTGGTGTTCACGCGCACGAAGCACCGGGCCAAGCGGCTGGCCGCGAACCTGAAGAAGGCCGGCTTCGCCGCCGCCGAGCTGCAGGGCAACCTGTCCCAGACGCGGCGCCAGGCCTCGCTCGACGGCTTCCGCGACGGCACCTTCGACGTGCTCGTCGCCACCGACATCGCCGCCCGGGGCATCGACGTGGCGGCCGTCAGCCACGTGATCAACTACGACTTCCCCGACACCGCCGAGGCGTACACGCACCGCATCGGGCGCACCGGCCGGGCCGAGCGCACGGGCGAGGCCCTGACGTTCGTGACGCCGGCCGACTTCGGCAACGTGCTCGACCTCGAGCGCGTGCTCGGTCGTCGCGTCGAGCGCCGCCAGGTCGAGGGCTTCGTGCCCGGACACGCCGCCGCGCTCGAGGACCTGCGTCCCGGCCACGCGCGCGCCGCGAGCGGCAGCCATCGCTCCCGCGGCCGCGGCGGCTCGCCCTCGGCGCAGCGGCCCGCCAACGGCGCGCCGAACCGGCAGGGCGCCGGCGCGACGTCGGCGTCGCGCGACGGGTCGGGGCCGCGCCGGGACCACCGGGGCGGTCAGCGCCCGGGCGGCGGCGCGCGCCCGTTCGCGCCACGCACCGAAGGCACCCGCCCGGACGGCGACGGTCGCGCGGCCGACGGCCGCCGCCCCGACGGCGCTCCGCACCACGCGGGCAGCGACGGCGCGGACGCGGGCGCTCGTGCGGCCGGGCCCCGGCGGCGCCGGCGTCGCTCGCGCGGCCGCCGCAGCGCCGCCGTGGCCGAGTAAGCCCTAGCCTCAGGCTAGGCGCGGCCAGCCGCGACAGCGTCCACGTGCCAGGCCGCCGCCCACCGGGCGGCGGCTTCTGCTTGGCGGCGCTAGGCGGGAGCGGTGGGGGTACCGGCCCGCGCCCATGGCGCCGCGGGCGCAGGCGCGACATCATCGCCCCATGCTCGCGAACGCCTACCAGGCCGCCGTGGTCACGTTCGTCAAGCGCGCCGGCGGCCACGGCGTCGTCGAGGCCACCGCCGGGAGCGGCAAGACCACGACGCTCGTCATGGTCGCGAAGGCGCTCGTGGAGGAGCTGGGCGTCCAACCGGCCGAGGTGGCGTTCCTCGCCTTCAACCGCTCCGCCGCCGCGGAGCTCCAACGTCGCCTGCCCGTCGGCGTCGAGGCGCTCACGCTCCACGCGCTCGGCCTGCGCGTGCTGCGGGACGCCGGCCGGGCAGCGAGCCTCGACGAGGGGAAGTACGAGCGCCTCGCCGCCACGCTGCCGGATGCACCACCGCCCGGTCGCGCGGCGCTCGCCGAGCTCGCGCGCTTCGCCCGGCTCGAGCTGAGCGCTCTCGCCGGCGCCGACGAGGTCGCGGAGCTCGCCGGCCGCTACGGCGTCGAGCTGCCCGTGCCGGCGGACGAGGCGCGGGACCTCGTCGCGGAACTGCTCGCGCGCGGGGCCGAGGCGTCAGAGCCGGACTACACCGACCTCCTCTACTTGCCGGTCAGGCTCTCACTGCCACCGCCGCGCTTCGCGTTCGTCTGCGTCGACGAGGCACAGGACCTGAGCCGCCTGGCCCTGGCGTTCGTCGAGCGGATGATCGCCGTGGGCGCCAGGGCGCTGTTCGTGGGTGACCCGCACCAGGCCATCTACGCCTTCGCCGGCGCCGACTCCCGGTCGCTCCCGCGCATCGCGCGGCGCACCGGGGCCACGCGCCTCCCGCTGTCGGTCAGCTTCCGCTGCCCCACGCGCCACGTCGTGCTCGCCCGGCGCTTCTCCCCGGCCATGCTCCCGGCTCCCGGCGCGGGGGCCGGCACGGTGCGCGTGAGCCAGCTCGCCCGCTTGCCCGACGAGGCGCGCCCGGGCGACCTCGTGCTCAGCCGTACCAACGGCCCGCTCCTCGACCTCGCCCTGGCCTTGGCGGCCGCCGGCCTCCCCGTGTCCGTGCTCGGGGACGAGCTGCTGCCGGGCGCCGAGGAGCTGGCGCTCCGGCTCGCCGCCCGCGGTCGACTGGACAGGGCGGCGGTCCTGGCCGCTCAGGACGAGGAGCGCAGGCGCCTGGAGGCCGAACACCTCACGAGCCTCGCCCTGCCGCACCTGCTCGAGGCGAGCCGGCAGCGCCACGCCGCGGTGGCCCTGGCGCTGTCGGCGGCGGGCTCCGGCGACGTCCACGCCGTCACCGCCGCCCTGCGCCGGCTCTTCCCTGCCGCCGAGCCGGCGGCCGAACACGTCCTGCTCGCCACCGTGCACAAGGCCAAGGGCCGCGAGGCCGAGCGCGTCTTCCTGCTCGCCCCCGAGGAGCTCGGCGTCGGCGCAGACAGGGCGAGCGCGCCGCCCGACATGGGCGTCGGACCGCCCGGCGGCGGCCCGAGCCTCGAGGTGCGCCCCTCGCGCGAGGCGGAGGACGACGCCGCCGAGGCCAACGTGCTCTTCGTGGCGCTGACGCGCGCGAAGCGGGAGCTCGTGCTCGTCGAGCGGGCCCCTGGCGCCGTGGCGGCCCGGCTGCGGGAGCACGGGAAGCGCGGTCCGCCCGGCTGGCTGACGCGACGGTGGGACGACGTGCTCCGCCTCGCGCTCCTCATGAGCGAAAGCGCGGGCGGGACGGGCATATCATCGCGGCATGGCGAGGCACGGAGAGTTCAAGACGCCGGGCGGCAAGCTCGTCGTGGCCGACGTGGAGGTGGAGGGCGGCCGCATCGCGGCGGTCGAGGTGACGGGCGACTTCTTCCTCGAGCCGGACACGGCCCTCGCGGCCCTGACCGCGGCCCTCGTGGGAGCCCCGGCTGATGCCGGCGAGGAGGAGCTCACCGCCCGCATGGACGCCGGCCTGCCGGAGGGCGCCCAGCTCATCGGCTTCACGACGGCGGCGGTGGCCACGGCCGTGCGCCGCGCCATCGACGAGGACAGCCCGCGGGAGCGGCTGTGAGCGACCAACGCTTCCCCGAGGAGATGCTCGCCCGCTGGCGCGAGCACGACTGGCAGTACGTCCACGACGCGCCCACGGCGCCGCGGCTCCACATGGCCATCGACGAGGTGCTCACGCTGGAGGTGGGGGCCGGCCGCCGCCAGCCGACCCTGCGCATCTGGGAGTGGTCTGGCAACGCGGTGATCCTCGGCCGCTTCCAGTCGGTGCGCAACGAGGTCGACATGGAGGCCGCCGAGCGACACCAGGTCACCGTCTGCCGGCGCATCACCGGCGGCGGAGCCATGTTCGTCGAGCCGCAGAACACGATCACCTACTCCATCTACGCGCCGGAGGACCTGGTGAAGGGCCTCTCGTTCGTCGACTCGTACGCCTTCATGGACGCCTGGGTGCTGGAGGCGCTGCGGGGCCTGGGCGTGAACGCCGTGTACAAGCCCATCAACGACATCTCGTCGGACCAGGGCAAGATCGGCGGCGCGGCGCAGACGCGCCGCAACGGCGCCGTGCTGCACCACGTGACGATGGCCTACGACATCGACACCGCGAAGATGCTCGAGGTCCTCCGCATCGGCCGCGAGAAGCTCTCGGACAAGGGCTCGGTGAGCGCGAACAAGCGCGTGACGCCCCTCAGGCAGCAGACCGAGCTGCCGCGCCAGACGATCATCGACGCCCTGGCGAGCACGTTCGACGCCCGGTACGGCCTCGCTCCCTCCAGCCTCACGGCCGACGAGCTGGAGGCCGCGGAGCGGCTGCGGCGCGAGAAGTTCGACAGCGACGAGTGGCTCTACCTGCTGCCCTGAGCCCCTCCCTCAGCGCAGGGGCAGGCGCCAGGTCGTCCACCGCGCGCCGTTGCGCAGCTCCGTGGTGCCGACGGCCACCCCGGTCCTGTCGGCGAGCGCCTCCAGGGCCTCGGTGACGACGTCGGCGAGGGCGATGAGCTCGTCGTAGGTCAGCAGGTCCTCGGCAGGAAGACCCGGAGCGTCGTCCTGAGCCAGCCCCGCCGCCGCGCCCTGGGCGGCCAGCCACGCCGCCGTGGCGACGGGGCCGGCGGCCAGGTCGGCCACCCGCGCCAGCCCGCGCAGGAACGCCGGCGCGTCGACGAGGCGGTAGCCGGTCACGCCCGTGCCTTCGATGCCCAGGCTCTCGTAGGTGCGCCACGCCACGCCGGCCGGGACGTACGAACCGAGGTAGGCGTCCACCGCCGCGTGCAGGCTGGCCGCGGGCCAGCCCAGTACCAGGTGACCCCCGAACACGGCGACGCCCAGGTCGAAGGTCGGTCCGGCGCGCAGGCGCAGGTAGCCGACGCCACGGTAGCTCCGCTCCCTGACGGCCACCACGCCGTCGAGCCGTAGCTCGTCCGGGGCGCCCGCGTCCTCGGCCAGCAGCTCGCCCATCTCGCCCAGGTTCCCGAGCGCCTCCAGCCACAGCCCCACGCCCCGGCGGGCCGCGTCCTCGGAGGAGACGGGCACCGCCACCACGGCTGGCAGGCCCTGCAGCCAGGTCCTCGCGTCGGTCCCGAGCACCTCGAGCACCGCCGTGTGCCAGGAGTCTCCGACCCAGGCGAGCAGCGCGTCGTCCAGGTCGACGCCGAGGGCGCCTTCCAGCGTCCCGCGCAGGTCGGCGTCGACGAGGCCGGCCTCCCTGAGGTCGGCGAACCAGGTCTCCAGCCAGTCGACGAGCGCGCCGACGCGGTAGACGCCGCCGCTGAGCGCCACGGCGTCCCGCGGCAGGAGGTCCGGCACGGTGGGCTCGCAGCCCTCGCAGGTGAGGAGGGCCAGCAGCTCGTCCTCGCCCGCGGCGGCGGCCAGGCGCTGGTCGAACGCCGTCACCGACTCGACCACGACGCCCCCGCCGTCCACGGTGACGTGCCAGGCGAACCCGCCCAGCACCCGCAGCGTCGTGACGAAGCGGTCCAGCACCGGGCCCGCCTGCGGCGCCTCGCCGAGGACGCCCCGGTAGAGCTCGAGAGCGTCCGCCGCGGCCGCCAGGTCGAGGGTGACGCCGAGGCCGCTGTCGGTCATCGAGCCCGAGATGGAGCCGAGGCGCGTGGAAGCGAAGCCCGGCTCCCCTGCACCCCGGGCCCGCCGGAGGGCGCCGCGCACGAGGTCGGGGTCGGTGGCGACGACGACGAAGCCCTCGGCGGCGGCCATCACCAGCGGCATGTCGGAGCCGTCGGCCAACAGGTGGAGCTCGGCGCCGCCCTCGCTGCCGAGCACGGTGCCGTCGAGGCAGGCGACCGCGGCCTCCACGAGCCGCGCGGCCGCCTCGGGCCCCGCGGGGCGGGCGGCCGCGACGAGGTCGGGCATCGGGTCGAACCGGGAGACCGAGACGCCGACGACGACGGAACCTAACGCGTCCTCCCGGACCGCGTCGGCGAGCTCGGGGCACTCGGCCGCCAGGTCGGCGAACGGTCCGGCGGCGTCCTCGCCGGACGACGGGGCCAGGTCGGCCTCCTCGATCAAGGCCGCGAGCTTCCGCGCGGCCTGGGCGGCGCGATCGAGGTCGAGGTCGGCGAGCAGCGACTCGAGGGTGGAGGTGTCGACGCCCTCCGGCGAGAGGTGTACCGCCAGCACGGTGGTCGCGGGAAGCAGCGTGGCGACGCTCGGCTGCGCGGCTGCCGCCGTGGACACGGCGAGCGCGGCCGCGGCTGCGAGGGTCAGGCTGAGGCGCTTCGGCATGTGGCAAACGGTAGCGCCTGAGCAGCCTGGGCGCCAGCGCCGCCGGGGGCGCACGGGGCGGGTCCCCCGGCGAGGCTGCGGCGCGTACGGCCCTGGGGTCGTGCTTCGCACCCCAGCGACACCGCGCGCCGGCTCCACCGGGCGATAATGCGCCTCGGAGCCATGTTCCCCGCCGACCCCATCGTCAACGTCACCGGCCTGACCAAGCGTTACGCGCCCCACGGGCCGGCCGCCGTGGACGGCCTCGACCTGGAGGTGAGGCAGGGGGAGGTGCTGTGCCTCCTCGGTCCGTCGGGGTGCGGCAAGACGACCCTGCTCCGGTTGATCGCGGGCTTCGAGCGGCCCGACGCCGGCTCCGTCGAGGTGGCGGGCAAGGTCGTCGCCTCCGACCGCGTGATGGTGCGGCCGGAGCACAGGCGCATCGGCTTCGTGTTCCAGGACTTCGCGCTCTTCCCCCACCTGACGGTGCTCGACAACGTCGCGTTCGGGCTGCGCGGCTCGCGCGAGGAGAAGCGCGAACGCGCCGCGGAGGTCCTGGCCCTGGTGGGCCTCACCGTGTTCGACTCCCGCTTCCCGCACCAGCTCTCGGGCGGCCAGCAGCAGCGCGTGGCGCTGGCGCGGGCCCTGGCGCCGCAGCCGCACATCCTGCTGCTGGACGAGCCGTTCAGCAACCTCGACGCGTCGCTGCGCGGCAGCACCCGCGACGAGGTCAGGGCGATCCTCGCCCGCAGCGGCATCACCGCGGTCATGGTCACGCACGACCAGGAGGAGGCGCTCTCGTTCGGCGACCGCATCGCGGTGATGCGCGACGGCAAGGTGCAGCAGGTCGGCACGCCGGAGGAGGTCTACTTCCACCCCAGCACGGCGTTCGTGGCGAGCTTCCTCGGGCGCACGAACCTCCTCAGGGGCCTGGCCGACGGCCGCAGCGCGCGCACGTCGATCGGCCCGGTGCGCCTGGCCTCGGCCGCCGAGGGTCGGGTGATCATCTCGCTGCGGCCCGATCACCTGGAGCTGGTGCCGGTCGCCCGCGCGGCGGACGGCAGGGCCGCCCGCGTGCCGGAGGCGGCGGGCGCCGACGTCAGGGCGACCGTCGTGAGACGCGAGTTCAAGGGACACGTGGTGACGTACGAGGCTGTCGTGCGCCCGGGCGGGGGCGCCGGCGAGACCCCGTCGGCCCTCGAGGAACGCCTGGTCGTCTTCGCCTCGCCGGAGAGCCGGCTCGAGGTGGGCGACGAGGCCTGGGTGCGCGTCACCGGCGACGGCGTGACGTTGCAGCAGGTGGCGGCGGCGGGCGGCTGAGGCCTCTGGGGCTGGTCCAGCCCTCCCGAGGACCCGTTCACCGGCGGGAAGGGCCCGCAGCCCGCGCCACCGCGACCGAGGGCGACCGCGACCGAAGGCCGCCGCGGTCAGGCTCCGCGCCGGCCCTCGTACGTGAGCAGCAGCCCGACGA
>CAZGXF010000058.1:0-4241 GCA_964529575.1 uncultured bacterium | reverse complement strand
GGCCGCCGCGGTCAGGCTCCGCGCCGGCCCTCGTACGTGAGCAGCAGCCCGACGAACAGCGACGAGAACAGCACGATGGCCAGGGCGTAGGGGGCGGCGGCGGCCATCATCGCCTCGTTGGTCAGCCCGAACACCCGCACGGCCAGGTTCCGGTACCCGCTCGGCGCGAGCAGGTAGGTCATGGGCAGCTCCTTCATCACCGCCATCAGCGCCAGCGCGCCGCCCGCCAGGACGTTCCTGTAGACCGAGGGCATCACGACCTGCGCGAACGCCATGAAGCGGCCGCGGCCCAACGAGCGCGCGGTCTCCTCCAGGCGCGGGCTCACCTGCAGCAGCCCGCTGCGCACCGGGCCGATGGCCAGGGCCAGGAAGCTGATCAGGTAGGCGAAGACGAGCAAGGGGAAGGTCTGGTAGACGCCCGGCGCGAAGCGGATCGCGAACATCACCAGCGCCAGGGCGAGCGCCACGGGCGGGACGGCGTAACCGAGGTAGACGAGCCTCTCGAGGAGCTTGCCCCCGACCCAGCGCGACCGCAGGGCGGCGACGGCCACCGGCACCGCCAGCACCGCGGTGAGGACCGCAGCGGGGACGGCCAGCATGGCCGTGCCCAGGAACGTGGACAGCACGTCGCGCAGCGCGGCGACGCCGGGCGGTACCAGCGCGATCCAACCGACCAGCGTCAGCACGGGCAGGCCGATCGCCGCGCCCAACGCCACGGCGACGAACAGGTAGGCGAGCGGCGCCCAGCGCCCCAGGCGCTCGGGGGCGGCTCGGCGGCTCACCCCCTTCCCCACCCGGGCGTAGCGCCGGCTCCCCAGCAGGCGCAGCTCCAGCGCCACCAGCGCCGTCGTGATCACCAGGAGCATCAGCGACAGCAGCGCGGCGTTGCTCCTGTCGAAGGCCGAGACGTACTGCGTGTAGATCGCGAAGCTGAAGGTCTCGAAGCGCATCAGCGCCACGGCGCCGAAGTCGCCGAGCACGTACAGCGCCACCACCAGCCAACCGGCGAGCAGCGCGGGACGGAGCTGCGGCAGCACCACCCGCCACACGACCGTCGCCGGCCTCAGGCCCAGGCAGCGGGCGCTCTCCTCGAGGCTGGTGTCCAGGCCGAGGAGCGCGCTGCGCACGTTGAGGAAGATGTACGGGAACGTGTACAGGGTCAGCGCCGCCGCCGCGCCCCACAGGCCGCTGGGGCGCGGCACCAGGACGTCGAACAGGCGCATCATCACGCCCTGGTAGCCGCCCAAGCCCAGCAGCGCGTAGGCCATCACGTAGCCGGGCACGGCCAGCGGCGTCACGGCCAGCCAGGTCACCAACCGGCGCCCGCGCATGTCGGTCCGCGTCACCAGCCAGGCCAGCGGCACGGCGATCAGCGTCCCGCCCGCCAGCACCAGCCCGGCCAGCGCCGCCGTGTTCCCCAGCAGCCGCACGTTGCGGCTGCGCGTGGCCAGGTCCACCAGCGTCGAGAGGTCGAGCTCGAGCGCCCGCACCACCAGGTAGACGAGCGGCAGCAGCGTGGCCGTCCCGACCAGGACGGCCGGGACGACGACGTACCAGGGCGAGCGGGGGGCCCGCGGGCGTGGTGGGAAGAGGGCGGCGACGCTCAGAGCAGGCCGACCTCGCGGAGGAGCTCGAGGGTCCCCTCGAGGTCGTCGATCGTGCTCAGGTCGACCTCGGGCGCGGCCCGCACGGCCTCCTCGTTGCTGGCCAGCGACGGGTGCGGCTGGACCGTGGTGGTGATGGGGTACTCGTGGTTGTCGTCGGTGAAGAACTCCTGGGCCTCGTCGGAGAGCAGGAACGCGACGAACCGGTGCATCAGCTCCTGGTTCTCCGAGCTCGCCAGCACGCCGATGCCCGTGACGTTGGCGAGGTTGCCGATGTCGCCGTCGGCGAAGAAGGTCTGCGCGACGGGGAAGTCGGGCTGCTCCTCGAGGCGCCGGAGCAGGTAGTAGTTGTTCACCAGGCCGAAGTCCACCTCGCCCGAGGCCACGGCGTCGAGCTGCGCGTTGTTGTTCGGGTAGGCCTTGGCGCCGTTCGCGACCATGTCGCGCAGCCACCGCTCGGCGACGTCGTCGCCGTGGGTCGTGCGCAGGGCGGTCACGAACGACTGGAACGAGGCGTTGGTGGGCGCCCAGGCCACGCGGCCGCGGTAGGCCGGGTCGGTGAGGTCGAAGACGCTCGTCGGGAGGCCGGCCTCGTCGACGCGGTCCGTGGAGTAGATGAGCGTGCGGTTGCGCGCGCTCACCGGCGCCCAGAGGTCACCGGGCACGCGATGCTTGTCGGCGACGTTCGCGAACAGCTCGCCGGGCAGCGCCGCCAGGTGGCCGCCGCGCGCCAGGGCGCCGAGGGCCCCGGCGTCCTGGGCCCAGAAGCCGTCGGCGGGGCTGGCCGCACCCTCCTCGGTGATGAGGACGGCGAGCTCGGCCGTGCTGCCGTAACGCACCACGACGTCGATGCCGGTCTCCGTCTCGAAGCGCTCGATGATGGGGCCGGCGAGCGCCTCCCCGCGGCCCACGTAGAGGGTGAGGCTCTGCGCCAGAGAGGTGGTCAGGGCGCCGAGCAGTAACGTCGTGGCGATGGCCTTGGTCAGCTTCATCTTGGCTCGCTCTCCAGGGACCGCGGCCCTCAGGGCGACCGGCCCCACAGCAGGTGTCCGTGGTCAATACCTAGTAAACCACTAAGGATTGACGGCGGCAGGTTACACACGCGCGCCGAGCAGCGTCAAGCGGGAGGCGACGGCACCGTCAGCCGCCTCGCGCGAGGGTGGAGGAGCCCGCGACGAGCTCGGCTGGCTCCGCGGCGGCATCGACCGTCACACCGTCTCGGTGAGGGCCTCGCATAGCAGCATCAGCACCAGCGCCTCGTGCGGCTTCAGGGCGTGCGCCTCTCCGAGCGAGACCAGGGCGCGGTCGTGGGCGAGCGCCGAGCCGACGGCCCGTCGCAGCCGCCCGAGCGGCCCGGCGGCGTCACGCGCGGGCCCTTCCTCGGGCCGGCGCGCGAAGCCGAGTCGCGCCACGGTCTCGTCGCCGTGCACGAGCGCCCAGTCTTCGCGCGCGAGGTTCAGTGCCCTACCGACGCCGTCGGGCACCGCGTCCACGACGCGCAGCTCGCCGCCCGACCCCTCTCGCTCGACGGTGAAGAGCGTCCGCCCCCACGGGTTCAGTGTCTTGCGCAGCACATCGTGCGAGAACACGGTGGCGTCGCCGCCCTCCGTCTCGAGCCGCCAGCTGGTGGGTAAGACCCGGCGGTTCGGCGCCGCGCGCCACGCCGCCCCGTCCGGGGGGCACTCCCCCTCGATCCTCGCGAACTCGGGCTTCCCCACGTAGCGGCACCGGGCCGCCACGCCACCCGCCAGGTCGTCGTGCAGCTCGGCGACCGTCAGCTTCCCGTCGCGGCGCTTCCGCAGGCGGTACACGGGGCGAGGCAGCCCCTCGCCTCTGGGTCCGCGGCCGGGGTCGCCGGCCCCACCTGACGGCTCACCTCGGCTCACCGGCTCGGGCCCCCGCTCACCGGCTCACCGTCGCGGCAGGAGGTCCTTCGCCAGCCGGCAGACGACGGTGTAGGCGGGGTCGAACATGTTCCCCACCTCGAGGTCGGCCGCCTGGCCGATGAGCACCGAGGCCGCCTCGAGCGACAGGTCGTGCTCGTGGGTCAGCCACCGCGTCATCTCGGTGATCGCGTGCTGAGCGGCTTGGTCGAGGGGGCGCGCGTTGCCCAGCGTGAACAGGTGCGTGGCGTCCTCGCCGCGCGGCCACCTGATGCTCGAGGCCTTGACCACGCCGACCTCGATGGTCACGTCCATCGACGTCTCGACGCCCGTGCCGGACAGCTCGCCGGCGCCCTGCACCGCGTGCCCGTCGCCCACGAACACCAACGCACCGGGGACCAACACGGGCAGGTAGACGGTCGTGCCCGTGGCGACGCCGCGGTAGTCCATGTTGCCGCCGTGCTCGCCCGACGTGGCGGTTGAGATCGCCTGGCCGCGCGCCGGCGCCACGCCGATGCAGCCGAGCATCGGCGCCAGCGGCAGCGAGAGGCCCTCCAGCCCGGCGACCGGGTCGAGCGGCTCGACCCGGCCCGCCGCTGCGTCGACCCGCCACGTGCGTACCGTGTCACCGCGGGCAGGCTCCAGGTCGGCCACGTAGTCGGGCTCCAGCGTCACCGCCGCCAGCCTGTGGCTGGCCCAACCGTCGCCTCGGTTCGGCGTCAGCGCGAGCACCCGCACGCTGACGGCGTCGCCC
>CAZGXF010000057.1:0-15351 GCA_964529575.1 uncultured bacterium | reverse complement strand
ACGGCGTGGTCGCCGGTCATCATCACGACGCGCTTCACGCCGGCGTCGCGCAGCGCCCGCACGGCGCGGGCGGCCGAGGGGCGCACGGCGTCGGCGACGCCGACCACGCCGAGCACCTCGCCCTCCGGCCCCGAGCCTCGGCCGACGAACGTCAGGGTGCGGCCCCCCTGCTCGAGGCGCGAAGCGGCGTCGGCGACCTCGTCCGGCAGCGCCACTCCCAGCTGGGCGAGGAGCTTGGCGTTGCCCGCCCAGTGGAGCCGCCCGGCCACCTCGCCCGTGACGCCCTTCCCGGGCACCGCC
This sequence comes from uncultured bacterium, assembly GCA_964529575.1. Taxonomy (GTDB): domain Bacteria; phylum Deinococcota; class Deinococci; order Deinococcales; family Trueperaceae; genus DASRWD01. The sequence goes on along the minus strand of CAZGXF010000057.1, from coordinate 15,051 downwards.
ACGACGCCCGCTGCCGGCGCGGGCTCGCTGCCGTCCGCCGCGTCGACTATGGCCCTCGCCACCGGATGTTCCGAGCCGCTCTCGACCGCCGCCGCCAGGCCGAGGAGGGCCTCGCGGGAGACGCCGAACGGCACGACCTCGGTCACGCGCATGCGCGCCTCGGTTAGGGTGCCGGTCTTGTCCACGGCCACGACGTCGACGCCGCCCAGGTCCTCGAGCGCGGCTCCGCCCTTGAAGAGCACGCCGAAGCGCGCCGAGCGGGCGAGCGCCGAGAGCACGGCCGCCGGCACGCTGATCACGACGGCACAGGGGCTGGCGACGACGAGGAGCGTGGCGGCGCGGTAGAGCGCCTCGTCGCGCGGCACGCCGAACGCCAGGAAGGCGCCCAGCGCGACGACCGCTCCCACGAGCACCATCACCGTGTAGCGCTGGCCGAACCAGTCGCTGAAGCGCTGGCTGGGCGAGCGCTGCGACTGCGCGACGGTGACGAGGTGGATGAGGCGGGCGAGCGTCGACTCGGAGGCCGGCTTCGTGACCCTCACCTCGAGCACCGCGTTGCCGTTGACGCTGCCGGCGAACATCTGGTCGCCCGGCTCCTTGTCGACGGGCACGGACTCGCCGGTGATGGGTGACTGGTCCACGTGGCCCGCGCCGCTCACCACCACGCCGTCCAGGGGCACGCGCTCGCCGGGCTTGACGAGGATGAGCTGCCCGACCTGCACGTCGGCGACGGGCACGACCGCCGTCCGACCGCCCTCGACCACGTTGGCGGTCTCGGGCCGCAGGTCCATCAGGGACGCGACGGCCCTCTTCGTGTTGCCCATCGCGTAGCCCTCGAGCGACTCGGCGAGGCTGAAGAGGAAGAGCAGGATCGCCCCGTCGCGCACCTCGCCGACCAGGGCGGCGGCGACGGCGGCGAGCACCATGAGGAGGTCGATGGAGAGCTTGCGGCGTCGGAAGAGCCGCTGCAGGGCGTGACGGGCGGCGGGCAGGCCGCCCGCGAGGTAGGCGACGGCGAAGCCGACGGCCCACAGCGCTCCCGCGCCCGTGGAGACCCCGGCGCCCTCCCCGCCGAGCCAGCCGCCGGCGAGCCCGGCGGCGAGCCCGACGCCGGTGATGCCCGTCAGGGTCAGCTCGCGGCGCACCTTCGCGCGTTCGGCGGCGAGCTCCTCGGTGAGGCGAGAGCCGGTCGTCTGCATGGTCAGACTCTATCTCGGAATCATTCCGATTTCAAACTCGGGAACGGGTTCTCATGTCGTCCTGCCGGGCCGGAGCCGGCGGTGCCGCCGAGGCGACCCAGAGCCCCTAGGCCCGTGCCCCGCCACCGCCTTGGCCTACGAGCCGGCGGAGACATCCTGTCTTCATGAAGCGTCATGGTGCCCGCGACCCTCCGCGGTAACCTCGGGCGATGTCCGCGGCCGGGGTACTGCGCGCCTTGCTCGTGTTCGTCGCCTACCTCTCGCTGCTGCCGGCCGTGGGGTGGTGGCTGGCCCACAACTACCTCGGCGACTCGCGCTGGTGGATGTTCGTCCTCAACAGCGTCGCGCCCTACCTGTTCCTGCCGGTGCCGTTCGTGCTCCTCGCGGGTCTGCGCTGGCGGCGGTGGGGCCTGTTCGTGGCCGCGGCCGTCCCGGTGGGGGTGTTCCTCACGCTCTTCGGTCAGACGCTGCTGCCGCGCGAGGTGAAGGTCGAGGCGGTGCCGGACGGCACACCGACGATCACGTTGCTGACGTTCAACGTCCACGCCGAGAACGACGACCCGGAGGCGGTCGCCCGCGCCATCCTCGACGCCGACGCGGACGTGGTGGCGCTCCAGGAGCTGTCGGCCGAGATGGCCGCCGGGCTCAGGCGACTCCTCCAGGACGCTTACCCCCACGACGACCTCGTCATCGCCAGCGGGTGGGACGGCCTGGGCGTCTTCAGCAAGGTGCCGCTGACGCCCCTGCTGCAGCCGATCGAGGGGATGGGGCGGCGCAACCCGCAGCTCACCCAGCTGCACCTCCCCTGGGGCGACACGGTGCTGATCAACGTTCACAACCTCTCGATCCCCCGCAGCCTGCCCGACTGGCCCAGCGAGATCGCCTACACCATCCGTCAACGCGAGCGCGTGGCCGAGGGCATCCGCCAGTTCGCCATGAACCGCGACCGTCCGCTGATCGCCGCGGGGGACTTCAACACCACGCCGCGCAGCGAGGCCTACGAGACGGTCACCGCGGAGCTGTCGGACGCCTGGCTCGAGGCCGGTTTCGGGTTCGGGCAGACCTTCCCCGGCGGGCCGCGCAAGCCCACGCCGTTCGGCGTGCCGGTGCCGAACTGGCTGCTCAGGATCGACTACGTCTTCCACTCCGAGGAGTGGCGGGCGCTGGACGCACGCATAGGACCCTGGGACGGTGGGTCCGACCACCGCCCGGTCCTGGTCCACCTGGGCTTCGTGGGGGCGACGCTCTAAGCGGGTCCTGACGGCCCTGGTCGGGTCCTGCGGTCGCCGCGCCGGTCGCCGGTATGAGGGCGGCTCGCTCGATGGCGAGCCGCCCGCCGGGTCAGACGGGTCTGCGTCCGGTGAAGAGGTTGATCAGGATGACGATCAAGCCGATGACGAGCAGCACGTGGATGAAGCCGCCCAGCGTGTAGCTGGTCACTAGGCCCAGCAGCCACAACACCAACAGGATGATGCCGATAGTCACGAGCATGGGGTGTAACCCCTTTCCCCGGCGTGGGGGCCGGAACCCGCGGAACGCTCGCGGCAGCGTTCGTAACTAGAGGATAGGCGCGGGCATGAGAGCCTCCCCAGGCGGTCATGAGGCTGGGCGACGGCACCTTGACCGGCGTCAAGGACGTGGGGCCCGCCGGGCCGTTACGGTCGCCGCGTAGGGCGCCGCCCGTGCGGACCCGCGCGGGGCGTGGGCCACGGCCGGCGCCGGTCGGAGGCGAAGGTGACGAGCGGAGAAGGAAGGGACGCGCAGCGCACGCGCACGGTGCTGCGGGCCGAGGGGCTGTCGTGCCCCTCGTGCGTGGCGAAGATCGAGGGGCAGGTCGGTCGCCTCGCGGGCGTCAGCGCGGTGGCGGTGCGGTTCAACTCGGGACGCATCGAGGTGACTCACGACCCGCGCGTGGCCAGCGTCGAGGACCTGGTGCGGGCCGTGGCGCAGGCCGGGTACTCCGCCCGGCCGTCGCCGTTCTGAGCCGGGACGGTGGACGCTGCCGGTAGCGCGCCTGCCCTGAGGGCGCGCGAGACACCTCCGCCGCCTCGCGAGGCCCGGTGGCCAGCGCTGGCGCCCCGCTGGCGACGCCCCGCCGCTGCCTCACTGCTGGCGGCGGGCGGTCACGCGCTGGTGCACGGGGTGGCCGGCGCTCCCGCGGCCTCGCTCGGGGCACCTCTGTTGCTGGCGGCGGCGGTGCTAGCCGGCTGGCCGGTCGCCGTGCAGGCCTGGCGCGCGTTGACCGTGCGCGTCGTGGGCATCGACCTGCTCGTGACGGTGGCGGCGGTGGGGGCGGTGGCGCTCGGCGAGCTGTGGGAGGCAGCGGCCGTCACCACGCTGTTCGCGGTGGGCAAGGCGCTGGAGGGCGCGACCCTCGACCGCACCCGCGGGGCGTTGGCCGACCTGGTGGCGTCGGCGCCGGAGAGGGCCGTCGTCGTCCGCGACGGGCGTCAGCTCGAGGTGCCGGCGGCGGAGGTCGTGCCCGGCGAGACCGTCGTCGTGCGGCACGGTGAGAGGGTGCCGGTGGACGGCCTCGTGGTGGCCGGCTTCGGGGCCGTGGACGAGTCGGCCATCACCGGGGAGTCGGTGCCGGCCGAGAAGTCCGGCGGGGAGCGGGTGTTCGCCGGGACCGTGGCCGTGTCCGGCCTGCTGCGGGTACGCGCCACGGGCGTCGGGGCCGACACCACCCTGGCGCGCATCGTCCACCGCGTCGAGGAGGCGCAGGACGCCAAGGGCCGCACCCAGCGCTTCATGGACGGCTTCGGCCGCTGGTACACGCCGGCGATCGTCGGCCTCTCGGCGCTGGCCGCCCTCGTCACGCGCGACGTCGAGCTGGCCCTGACGCTGCTCGTGATCGGCTGCCCCGGGGCGTTGGTGATCTCGGTGCCCGTGTCGGTCGTCGCCGGCATCGGGCGGGCCGCGCGCGACGGCGTGCTCGTGAAGGGCGGCGAGACGCTGGAGGCGCTCGCGCGCGTGGACGTGGTCGCGCTCGACAAGACCGGCACCCTGACCTTGGGCCGCCCGCGCGTCGTCGCCGTGGAGCCGCTCCCGGGCGTGTCTGGCGCCGAGCTGTTGCGGTACGCGGCGGCGGCCGAGGCGGGCTCGAGCCACCCCCTCGCACGACCCGTGGTCGAGGCCGCGGAGGACGCGGGCGTCGGTCCCGGCGACGCGGCGCTGGAGGCCGAGACCGTGCCGGGCAAGGGCGTGGTGGCGCGCGTCGGCGGGCACCGGGTGGTGGTGGGCAGCACGCGGTTCGCGGCCGAGGTGGCGGCACGCGACGCGGTGGAGGCTTCGCGGCTAGTCGGCGCGAAGGCCGAGCGGCTGGCCGCCGCCGGGCGCACGCCGCTCGTGGTGCTGGTGGACGGTTCGCCGCTAGGCGTGGTCGGCGTGGCCGACCGGGCACGCGACGAGGCCGCGCGGGCCGTGGAGGAGCTCAGGCGTCTGGGGGTGCGCGAGGTCGCGATGCTGACCGGCGACGCCGAGCCCGTCGCCCGCGCCGTGGCCCGGGAGGTGGGCGTCACCGACGTCAGAGCCGGCCTGCTCCCAGAAGACAAGCTGGCCGCCGTCCGCGAGCTACGCGCCCGCGGGCGGGCCGTGGCGATGGTCGGCGACGGCGTGAACGACGCTCCCGCCCTCGCCGCTGCCGACGTGGGCGTGGCGATGGGCGCCGCCGGCTCGGCCGTGGCCGTGGAGACCGCCGACGTGGCGCTCATGTCCGACGACCTGCGCAGGCTGCCGCACGCGGTCCGCGTGGCGCGGCGCACGGCCGCGAACCTGCGCCAGAACGTCGCGTTCGCCGTGGCGACCGTCTTGCTCCTGCTCGTGGGAGTGGCGGCCGGCGGCGTGACCATGTCCCTAGGCATGCTCGTCCACGAGGCCTCCGTGCTCCTCGTCGTGCTCAACGGTATGAGGCTGCTGCGGCCGCTGCGCTCGGGGCAGGCGGCCGCAGCCTAGGTGTTCAGGGCAGGCGCCGTGGTAGCGGTCCTCGGCGCCCGGGGTGGCGACGCTCGGGGCGACGGCCCGGTAGACGGCAGCGGCCTAGACGACCTCGGCCGACGCCCAAGCGCCACGCTCGGCGTCAGGCGGTCGCGGCTAGGCTCCGGCCATGCGACCTACGGTCCGCGCCGGCGCCACCTCACCGGCTCCAGGCCGGCGAGAAGGCTCCGGCCACGAGCAAGCGAGCCTCGCCGCTCGCCACGTCGAGGACGTAGACGTCCGGGTCCACCAGCTCCCCGGTCAGGAGGTCGAGGTCGGCGCCCAGCTCGAACGCCACCTGCGTACCGTCCCCCGAGACGGAGAGGTCGCCCATGAACCGGCCCACGTACGACGTCAGTGGCGTGACCGACCCCTCCTCGAGGTCGTAGAGGTACATGTTCGCGGAGTGGTCGTCACCGAACATGTCGCCCTCGGTGACCGAGTAGACGAAGCCCGAGGCGTCAGGCAGCCAAGCGAGCCCCTTCACGGTCTGGAACTGCTCGACGACGACGAGCGGCTCGCCAGCCGCGGACGCTCCCTCCTCCATGAGGTAGATCCCCTGCCCCCCGAAGGTCTCGCTGCCGTAGAAGAGCAGCTCGTCGGCGGTCTCGGCCGTCGGCCCGCGCTGCAGGTGGTCTACGAAGTCGGGCACCTCGGCGTCGTCGGCGACGACCTGTGCGCCGAACGCCAGGGGCGGGGGAGCGAAGGGCAGCTCGAAGAGGGACCCGGAGTTGTAGACGAACGAGATCGCCTCGCCGTCGGCGCGCCAGGTGGGGGTGCGGGCCTCCCAGGAGACGCTGGGGTGGTAGACGAGCGTCTTCGCGGTCGTGACCGAGCCGCTGGGCGGCACGTCCGCGACGGTGCCCAGCAGCACTTCCCTCTCCCGGCCCACGATCACCGCCGCCACCTGCCAAGCCTCCTCACCAGTGCCGCTGGCCAGGTCGGCGACGTTGGGGAAGGTCACGAGGCCCGTGCCGTTCGGGGGCAGGCTCACAGCCTGGATCTCGTCGGCGCCCTGGAAGTAGAGGAAGCCGAAGAACGTGTCGAAGCTCGCGTTCCTCACCGGCACGTTCACGGTCGCCTGCGGGTACGACGCCAGCTCGGCGCAGGCGGGCGCCTGCGTGACGCGGCCGTAGCCCGTGCCGTCGGCGCCGACCACGAAGACGTCCACGTTGAACAGCGAGCACCAGTTCTCGTGCGTGCTGGCGAACGCCAGGCGCGTGGCTTCGGGGTTCCACTCGAGCCCCCAGGCGACGTACACCTGCTCGGGGTCGTCCCGGCCATGGGCCCAGAGCTCGCGGTCGCCCGTGCCGTCCGGCGCGATCAGGCGGATCGTGTCGCCGTCGGCCGTGACGTAGGCGATCGTGTCGTGCAGCGGTTCCGGGTCAGCGGCGGGTCCGTTCGGTCCGTTGGGTCCCTTCGGCCCGTCAGGTCCCTTGGGTCCCTCGGGTCCGTTCGGCCCGGACGGGTCCCCCGGTGCCTGAGCGCAGGCGACGAGGCACGCGAGCACGAGCACGAGCGTGTACAGCCACCTTGCCGTCCTCTCCATAGGGTCTCCTCCTGTCGAGGGCCGCAAGGTAGGAGGCGGGCCGTTAGCGAGGCGCGAACGCCCGCGTCCACCGCCCCCCGCCGGGCAGGACCGGCCGCCGACGGGCCCACGGCCGGCGCCTCAAGGTTCTTAGCCGAGGCCGCCTCGCGTCTCACCCGTTGGCCTCATAGTTCGGCATGCTCCACGAGACCCCCTCACGTACCATCCACCTGCTCTGGACCGGCGGCTGGGACTCCACCTTCCGCCTGCTGTCGGCCCTGCGCCTGGAGGGGGCCGAGGTACGCCCTCACTACGTACTCGATCCCTCGAGCCCCTGCTCCGAGCTCGAGATCGACGCGATGCAGAGGGTGCGCGAGGCGCTGCAGCGCCACAGCCCGGCGCTCGCCGAGCGGCTCCTGCCCATGTCCTCGGCCAGCCTGGACGACCTGCCCGAGGACGACGCCGAGACCGAGCGCTACGCGCGCCTGAGCGCCCGGTCGGGGATCGGCCGCCACTACGAGTGGCTGGGGCGCTACGCGCGCCACGCAGGTCTGGACGAGATCGAGGTCGGCTGCCACCGCGACGACCCGGCCATGTCGCTGCTGAACGGCTGCCTGCGGCGGGTGGGCGAGCGTCCCTTCGCGACCTACCGGCTCGCGGACGAGGCGCGCGAGACCGACCTGGGCCTCTTCTCGCGCCTGACCTTCCCGCTGGCCGAGCTCACCCGCGCCGACATGCGCCGCTTCGCGCTCGACGGCGGCTTCTTGGAGCAGCTCGAGCACACCTGGTTCTGCCTCACTCCGCGCCGGGGCAGCGCCTGCGGAGTCTGCGCCAAGTGCCACGAAGCGGTGGTCGACGGCATGGGGCACCGCCTGCCGCCCGTCAGCCGGCGCCTACATGACGTCAAGTGGCACACGCGGTGGAAGCCGTGGCAGCACGTCATCGACCGCGTGGTCGGTTAGCGGTCCCGGGCGGTGTGGCGCGTGGGCGCGACCGCGCGGCGCGGAGGGTGGGTGTCGTCGGCCATCGGGCCCGCTGGCGCCGTCTCGAGCAATCGTCGCCTCCGGCGAGCCGCCTGGCCGAAGTCCGCGGCCGTTCAGCCCCGGGCCGCGGCCGGCGGCCGTTCAGCCCCGGGCCGCGTCGCCCTCCGCCAGCACGGCCGTGAACTCGGCCATGAAGCGCTCGGGGTGCTCCAGGTACGGCGTGTGACCGCACTCCTCGAACCTGACCTCGCGGTACCGCCCTCCGGCCGCCGCGTACCGTTCTAGGACCGCCCGCGTCTGACCGACCATGGGCTGGGGCGGGTAGGCCTCCTCGCCCGGCCATCCGGGGAACAGGCCGAGCTTGCCCAGGTAGCCGACCTCGGAGAGCGACGTGTCGGACACGATCTGGTCGTCCGCGCCGTACACCCACAGCACGGGTGGCTTCGGCGACGCGTTCACGAAGCGCTCCACCGAGTCGCCCACGTACTTGGGCGACAGGGCGTTGATGGGCCCGTGCACGCCGGGCGCCAGTCCGGGCCAGTGCGGAGAGGGCACCGAGTCGCCGGGGTAGCGGTCGGGGCCCATCCTCTCGCTCAGCATGCCGCTGAGGAGGTCCTCCTCGCGCCGCGCCCGGAAGGGCGGCTTCCAGTAGAGAGCGTTCATGACGTTGCGCGGCGAGCTGGGGTCGTCGGCGCCCCGGTCGCCCGCCGTCATGCGCCGGACCATCTCGGGGTTGACGAGCCCGCCGCCGGAGCCGGCGAAGTCCGGGTGCGTGGGCGTGCCCGCGAGGTCCCTCGTGCCGCCGAAACCGTAGGGGGAGCCGGGCGCCACGAACGTGGCCGAGAGGACGTTGGGTGCGTCCTGCGCGACGAGCCGCCAGAGCACGAAGCCGCCCAGGGAGTGGCCGGCGACGTGGTAGCGCTCGATCCCCAGGGCCTCCTTCAGCGCGAGCAGGTCGTCGACCCAGTCTGCCGAGCCGCGGGTGGCGTCGATGAGCTTGTCCTCGGTCTCGCCGAAGCCGCGCAGGTCGGGCGCTATGACCCGGTACCGCGGCGGCAGGGCCACCATCACCTCCTCCCAGAAGGTGCTGTTCGAGGCGTTGCCGTGCACGAGCAGGACGGGGACCCCGTCCTCCGGCCCCGAGGTCAGGACGAACTGCTCGAGCCGCGCCGTGGGGACGCGGCGAGCGCCTATGCCCTCCAGGTGGTCGATGGTGGTCATCTGGCACGAACTTACCCCGACCGCCACATGGCCGCAGGCAGCCCGATGATGCCATCATGGTCGGGCATGCCACTGGACAGCCAGGTCGAGGAGCTGGTCGCCCGCGTGCACGGCACGCCGCACATGGGCGTGCTGGCGTTCGCAGGCGCCGGCTCGCAGGCGCTCGCTTGGCTGCACGCCGTGGGCGGGTCGAGCCGGACCGTCATGTCGGCGGTGGACGTCTACCACGAGCAGAGCATGCGCCGGCTGCTGGGCTTCATGCCGGCCCGCTTCACCTCGCGGCGCGTGGCCCGCCTCATGGCCGACGCCGCCTACGACCTGGCGCGCGAGTACCGGGCGCGGTCGGAGCGGAGCGCCAGGCAGCGGCTCCTGGTGGGCAGCGCGTTCGAGTCGGACGCCGAGCTGGCCGCCGCTGCCAGGGCGGCGTCCGCGGCGCCCATGGACAAGCGGCTGCCCGTGTTCGGCCTGGGCAGCACCGCCACCATCGCCACCGACCGCGCCAAGCGGGGAGACCACCGCGTGGCCTGCGCCGTGCGCGACGGGCTCGGCAGCGTCACGTACGCCCTCACGATCGAGAAGGGCGCGCGCGACCGCGAGGGCGAGGAGACGCTCGTGAGCCTGGTGATGCTGGACGCCGTGTCCGACGCCTGCGGCGTCTTCGGGACGCCGCCGCTGCCGCTCACGGAGGGCGAGGAGCTGCGCCTCGAGTACCGCCCCGCCGAGCTGCTCGAGGCCGTGTCGGCGGGCACGCGCGGGGTGGCGGTGGCGACGCCGGACGGCCGCGTGATCAGCGGCGACGGCCTGGGTCCCCGCACGGTTCTCTCGGGCTCGTTCAACCCGGTGCACGACGGTCACTGGGAGCTGGCCGAGGCGGCCTCCCGCCACACCGGGCTGCCGGCGCTGTTCGAGCTGCCGCTCCTGAACGCGGCGAAGGCGCCCATCGAGCTGGTCGTGGCTCGCAAGCGGGCGCTCCAGTTCGCCGGCCGGGCGCCGATCGCGCTGTCGCGGGCCCCGCTGTTCGCGCAGAAGGCCGAGCTCTTCCCCGGGAGCGTCTTCGTGGTCGGCGTCGACACCGCCGAGAGGATCGTGGACACGCGCTTCTACGAGGGCGACCCCGCAGCGATGCGCTCCGCGCTCGAGACCGTGCGAGCGCGCGGCTGCCGCTTCCTCGTGGCCGGCCGCGAGAGCGGCGGCGAGTACCGCACCCTGGCCCACGTCCCCGTGCCCGAGGGCTTCCGCGACCTCTTCGAGGCCCTGCCGGAGGGCCAGTTCCGCCGCGACATCTCGAGCACCGAGATCAGGAGCCGCTGGGCGACCGAGTGGTCGTGACCACGCCCCGCTGGTCGCGGCACCTCGCCGCACGGGCGCGACCGGCGCACGGGCGCCGGCCCACCCTCGCCAGGGGCCGACCGCGAGCGTAGAGGCCGAGCAAGCGTCACGCGCCCCTGAACGGCCCTCGCAGTATGGTGCGAGGGATCACGAACGGTGTCACGGGGTCGCGGCGCGGTCGCGGGCCCTAGGAAGGCGTCGAGGGAGCGGTCGGCGCGCGCCCCCGCTCCGCGCGAGGGGGGTGTGCAGTGACCGCTGCCAAGTCGAGGCGCGTCACCTTGAAAGACGTCGCTCGCGAGGCCGGCGTGTCGATCGGGATGGCGAGCCGGGTCCTCGGCGGCTACGGCTCGTACAGCGCCGAGACGGCGCGACGCGTGCGGGAAGCGGCGCGGCGCCTCGACTACCGGCCGAACATGCTCGCCCGCTCGCTGCGCCTCGGCCGCACCAGGGCGATAGGCCTCGTCGTCTCCTACCTGCTCTCGCCCACCTGGACCTCGTTCGCGCGCGACATCGACGCGGCGGCGGCGCAGCACTCCTACCAGACGCTCGTGGGCACGGCGGCCAGCGACCCCCAGGCGGAGCAGGAGTACCTGCGGACGCTCGTCGAGCACCGCGTGGCCGGCATCATCGCCTCTCCCTCCCCGGCCAGCGAGCCGCTCGTCGCCGAGATCGTCGCCTCCGGCGTGCCCATGGTGCTCCTGGGCAGCTCCAACGGGGACCTGGGCGCGCCCAGGGTGAACGCGGCTGACAAGGACGCCGCGCGCCGGGCCACCGAGCACCTCCTGGAGCTAGGCCACCGGCGGGTCGCGGTCGTCGCCGGGCCCATGGAGCTGTGGCCGGTGCGCGAGCGGGTCGAGGGGTACCGCGACGCCCTCCGTGCCGCCGGCGCCGAGCAGGACGAAGACCTGGTGGCGCCCGGCATCTACCGCGCCGACGACGCCTACCAGGCGGCGCGCCGACTGCTGGACCTGCCCGAGCGGCCCACGGCCGTGCTCACCGGCAACGAGCTGCTGGCAGGCGCGGTCCTCCACTGCCTCAAGGACCGGGACGTGAGCGTGCCGGACGAGCTGTCGGTGGTGACGTTCGACGACCCGCCGTGGGCCGCCTTCTACCGGCCGGCCCTCACAGCGGTGCGAGTCCCGCGGCCCGAGCTGGCCCGCCTGGCTGTGGAGACGCTGCTCGCCCAGCTCGCGGGGCCGGGCGACGAGCCGCTGCCCGACGAGCGCGTCGTCGACCTGGACCTGATCGTGCGCGAGAGCACCGCGCCGCCGAGCTAGGGCGCCGCCGCCGGGCTCCTAAGGCGGCTCGTAGTAGAGCAGCCACAGTCGTGGGGCCATGGCAGGGTCGCCGTCGAACGCGTGGGCCGGCCGCGACGCCCCGGGCTCGCCACCGGCCGGAGACAGCGACACGGCGACGGGGCTGCCCGCCGCCCAGCCGTCCGCGTCGACGAGCTGCTGCAGCTGGTTGCGCAGCGACGGCGAGGCCTGCGCCGGCCCGGACTCGCCCGCGGTAGGCCACGGCGGCAGGTCCCACCGCGCGACGCCGAGCGTGGAGCGCGACGAGACCTCGAACTGGGCGCCGGCGAACGCCTCCGCCGCGAGCGCCGCCTCCACCCCGACGTCGACGGCGGCGGCGCCATCGCCGGCCGCCGCCGCGGTGAACACGACCCTGGCGTCGACGACGCTGGCCCCCGGCGGGACGGGCACGCCCTGGAAGCGTAGGCCCACGTGCTGGCGGACGCCGAGGGCCGGGTCGGCGTGTAGCTCGAGCACCGTCTCGCCGGTCGCCACGGACCCGGCGGGCCGTGCGGGCGACGCGACCGCGGCCGCGATCTCCTCGGCGTCGTCGGGGCTGGCGCCCACCGGCAGCGAGACCAGCACGCCGGGGGCGAGGTCGTTCGGGGCGTTGCCGCGGATCGCCGGGGCGAAGACGTCTCCGAAGCCCAGGCTGGGGGCGTGGATGCCGCCGCCCGCCCCGGACTCGCTGACGTTGCCCTCGACCGCGCAGGTCTCGCACAGGCCCAGCTCCACCTCGGCCTCCGCGTACACCCCGCCGCCCTCGGCACCGGCCCGGTTGCCGCGGACCGAGCTGCCGCCGGTGAGCACGAGGCGGTCCCCCTCCGGGCCGTCGGCGACGTACACCCCGCCGCCGCGTCCGGCGGCACGGTTCCCGGCTTCGCCGCCCACCACGGAGCCGTCGCGCAGCTCCACGGTCCCGAGGCTGTAGACGCCTCCGCCCATCTCGGCCTCGTTGTCGTCGACCACGCTGGCCGTGAGGACGAGCTCGCCCGCGTTCAGGATCCCCCCGCCGCGGTCGCCGACGTTGCCCGTCACCCGCGAGCGCAGGAGCGTGAGTCGGCCGCGGTTCGTGACGCCGCCGCCGGCGGCCGTGCCGGCCTGGCCGACGTTGCCGCTCACGGTGGAGTCGGCCATCTCCATGATCCCCTCGTTCAGGACGCCCGTGACGCCCTCGAACGTCTGGTGGCCGGTCACCGTCACGCCCCGAGCCCTCATGAAGCCGGAGTTGGCCAGGCCGCTCACCGCCTCCGCGCTGTTGGCGTCGACGTCCACGGCGTCGAGGAACGCGACCCCCGTGCTGACCACGCCGCCGAACGCCAGGCTCGCGCTGCGGCTCACCTCGACCCGCGTCAGCCGCAGCTCGCCCTCGTTGTAGACGCCCAGGGCGTCGTTCTCGGCGATGGAGGTGTCCACCAGCTCCGTGTAGGAATCGAAGCCGACGCCGGCGACGACGCCCCTCTCGCCCGTGAGGAGCGCGCCGTTCAGCCTCAGCTCGCTGTCCTCGACGGTCAGGCGGCCGCCGACGTTCGCGACGGCCGAGCCGGTACCGGGCACGAAGCCGGCGTCCGTCTCCCGCTCGCCGGGCGCCGAGTTCGCCAGCATGGCGACGCGCTCGAGGGCCACGCTGCCGCCGGCGTTGTGGATCGCCCCGCCCCAGCGCCCCTGGCCGACGACGTTGTCCTCGAACCTGGCTTCGACCGCCGACAGCTCGCCGCCGGCCACGTACACGGCACCGCCGTCGTGGTCCTCCGTGGTGCCGCCGCGGAGAACGACGTCCTGGAGCCGCAAGCTGCCGCCGTGTTCCACGTGAAACAGTCGGAACGGAGGGGCCTCCGGGTCGCGCGCGATGACGCTGGGGGTGCTGCCGCCGTCGCTGCGGACGGTGACCACGGAGGTGACCGAGGGCAGCCCGTTCGGACCGTCGGTGACGTTGTCGACCTCGGCGAGGAGCACGGTGGCGCCCGCGGGGAGTGCGACGACGTCCGGCCCCGACCCGGCCGGACAGGCGCCCACCGCCTCGTCGCGGTTCGCGGCCGCGATGGCGTCGCGGAGCGTGCACCCGGGCCCGCCGGTGTCGCCGCTGACGCTGGTCACGGCGATGACGTTGCCCTGGGCCTCGTCAGGCTCTTGGACGGGCGGCGGCTCGCCGCCGCAGGCGACCAGGAGCGCGACCGCGCCGAGCTTGAGGAGCCCGGTACGGGGTCGAGGCGGCCGTGGGCGCGGCGGCGGTCCCGCCGGCGCACGGTGCCGGTGCTCCCGGCCCCGGACTGGTGCCGGCAGACGCGTCCCTGTCGCAGAGGGACGCGACCCAGCCTCGCGGTGTGACATGGGGCAGTCTAGGCAGCCCCCGTGCGTGAGCCCTGAGCGTGGGTTAAGGGCGGGGCCCCGGACGGCGACGGCCCCGGACGGCGACGGCCCCTGACGGCGACGGTCCAGGACGGCGACGGCCCCGGACGGCGACGGACCAGGACGGAGGGCCGGACTCGCGGCCACCTGACGTGCGCGGCCGGCCCGGGCCGGCGGCCCCTCTGGCGACCACCTGACGTCAGCGGCGAACGCGCACCGGCCGGTGAGGCAGCCACCCGTCGTCCGCGGCGAACGCGAGCCGGCGGCCGGTCTCATGGCCACCCGACGTTCGCGGCGGGCCGGATGCCGCAACATGCTGCCACAGCCCCGTGGAGGTGACCGATGGACACGCGCACACGACCCGAGCGCATCACGTCGCGAGCGTTCGGCGCTCGTCAAGCACGTCCCGCGGTGACGGTCGTGGTCGTCGCCGCCCTCGCCCTGGCCGGCGCCGCCTCGGCGCAGGCGGTCGACTACTTCGCCGTGCCGCCCGGGTCGCACCCGCACGACGTGGCGCCGGCGGCCGAGGGGAGCGGCGTGTGGTTCACGGCGCAGCGCTCGGGACACCTCGGGCTGCTCGACCCCGAGACGGGCGAGACGCGGCTCGTGCCTCTCGGCGACCGCTCGCGGCCGCACGGCGTGATCGTGGGGCCGGACGGCGCGGCCTGGGTGACCGACGGCGGACTGAACGCCATCGTCCGCGTGGACCCCGCGACGTTCGAGGTCACCGTCTTCCCCCTGCCCGACGACCGGCCGAACGCGAACCTCAACACCGCGGCGTTCGACGGCGACGGCGTCCTCTGGTTCACCGGCCAGAGCGGCGTCTACGGCCGCCTCGACCCGGCCAGCGGCGAGATGGCCGTCTTCGACGCGCCGCGCGGACGCGGGCCCTACGGCATCACGGCGACGCCGAGCGGCGACGTCTACTACGCCTCGTTGGCGGGCAGCCACATCGCGCGCATCGACCTCTCGACCGGCGAGGCCACGGTCGTCGAGCCGCCCACGCCCGGGCAGGGCGCGCGCCGCGTCTGGTCGGACTCGCAGGGTCGCGTGTGGGTGAGCGAGTGGAACGCCGGCGCCGTCAGCGTCTACGACCCGGCCGACGGCTCCTGGCGCTCCTGGCCGCTGCCGGGCGGCCGGGCGCAGGCCTACTCGGTCTACGTCGACGACCG
>CAZGXF010000056.1:0-15683 GCA_964529575.1 uncultured bacterium | reverse complement strand
GTGAGGTACGCTCGACCCTCGGATGCCCGACAGCGAGCAGCGGTCCACTGCGGTGGGCGGGAACCCGGACACCTACAGCCCCCTCGGCGCGACGCCTCACCAGAGCCCTGCCGCGCACAGACCTGACCCGGCGCTGTTCGTAGCACCGACGCGCTACGTCTCGGGTCCCGGTGTGCTCCCAGCCATCGGACTCGAAGCGGCGCGCCTCGCGCGGCGTGTGCTCGTCGTCCACGGGGAGGTCGGCTGGCGAACGGTCGGTCACGTCGTGGACTCGGCGTTCGCCGAGGCAGAGGTCGCCGCGGCCCACGTGGAGCACAGCGGCTACGTCACCGCTGACGCGATCGCGAAGCTCCTAGGTGCCGCTCGCGAAGCACGGGCCGAGGCGATCGTGGCCATCGGAGGCGGGCGGGTGTTGGATGCCGGCAAGGCGGCCGCCGACTCGAGCGGCGTGCCGTGCCTGCTGGTGCCCACCAGCCCGGCGACGTGTTCTGGCGCGACGGCGGTGGTCGTCGACTACGACCCGTCGGGCGGCTACCTGGGAAGCCGGCGAACCGCGGAACCACCCGCTGCTGCCGTGGTCGATACGCGGGTCTTGGCGGCTGCTCCGGACCGGCTTCTCGTCGCGGGCTTGGTGGACGCCTTGGCGAAGTCAGTGGAGGTCCTGTCGCGGTCGTCGGGGGGCGTGGGGGCAACCGCTGTCGCAGCGTTCGCCCTGGCGCGTGAGATGGCCCAGCTCGTCTGGCGTGACGCCGAAGCCGCGCTGGCCGCTGGGCCTGACGACGCCACCAGGCAGGCGGCCGCCGAGCTCGCCGTCCTGTGGCCGGGGTTGGTGGGTGGCCTCGCCAGCGAGGCGGCGAAGCTGGCGGCAGCGCATCCCATACACAACGCCCTCACGCACGAACCGCGCGACCCAAGAGTGCGGCGGGCCATCCACGGGGAGGTACTGGCCTTCGGCATCCTCGTGCAGCTCGTGATGCAGGGCGAGGTGGAGCAGGCCGCACGACATGCCGAGTTGTTCGCGAGGCTCGGCTGCCCCGCCGGCCTCGAAGCCCTGGGCTTCGGGGTCGTCGCTCGAGACCCTCGGGCCCTGGAGCGCACGGCGTGGCGTGCGACCGCGATGGCGCCGCTGCGCGCGGCCTTCCCCGGAGCGGACGCAGGTGGTGTGGCCGAGGCGATGCGCGCAGCCGACGCCCTAGCGGTCCAGGCGGCTAGGGCCGCTTCCGGCCCGCGGTCCTCGTAGGCGGCTACATCGCCTTCACGTACGAGGTCCGGCTCTGCGTGAAGAACTCCCTGGCCGCGCGCCCCTGCTCGCGAGGACCGTAGCTCGACGCCTTCGCCCCGCCGAAGGGCGCGTGGAACTCCTGGCCCGCGGTCGGGAGGTTGACCATCGACATCCCCACCTGGGCCTCCCGCTTGAAGCGGTCGGCAGCGGCGAGGGAGCGCGTGACCACCGAGGCGACCAGCCCGTACTGGCTGTCGTTGACCACGCTCAGGGCCTCGTCGAGACCCTCGACCTCGATCACCACGGCCACGGGGCCGAAGATCTCCTCCTGTGCTATGCGCATGTCGTTCCGGCCCCCCACGAAGAGGGTCGGGCCCAGCACCCTGGGACCGCCTTCTCCCCAGGCCTGTCCACGCACGAGCGCGGTCGCGCCCTCGGCCTCGCCCACCTGCAGGTACCCCAGGTCCTGCTCGAGCTGTGCCCCGCTCGCCACGGGCCCGTAGAACGCCTCGGGGTCGGTGGCGGCACCTAGCCGCAGCGAGCGCAGCCGCGCCGCGAGGGCCTCAACGAAGCGGTCGTGGATCCCCCGCGCGACCACCAGGCGCGAGGAAGCCGTACAGCGCTGCCCGGTGCTGCCGTAGGCGCCCTGCAGGGCGCACTCGACGGCCGTGTCGAGGTCGGCGTCGTCGAGGACCACGAGCGCGTTCTTCCCGCCCAGCTCCAGCTGGACCTTCGCCAGGCGAGCGGCGAGCCGACCCGCCAGAAGCTTGCCCACGGGCGTCGAGCCGGTGAACGTGACACCGTCGATCCCTTCGTGCTCGGCCATCGCGGAACCCACGGTGCTGCCGGGACCGATGGTGAGGTTCAGGACGCCGTCCGGCACGCCTGCCCTGTGCAGCACGTCCGCCAGGTGCCAGGCGGAGGCCGGCGCCTGTTCGGCCGGTTTCAGGACGACCGCGTTGCCGTAGGCGAGGGCGGGAGCCACCTTCCAAGCCGGGATCGCGATGGGGAAGTTCCATGGGGTGATGACGCCTACCACTCCTATGGGGTGGTGGCGCACCTCCACCTCCACGCCTGGCCGCGAGCTGCCGAGCAGCTCCCCGGTGGGCCGGTACGCTTCCTGCGCGTAGAAGTCGAGGATGTCGGCGGCGCGTCGCACCTCGCCCACGCCCTCGGGGAGCGTCTTGCCCTCCTCGTCGGAGAGGATCCTGCCCAGCTCGTCGGCTCGGGCCCGCAGCTCGGCGGCGGCCTTCGCCAGCACCGTCCCGCGGGCCGCCGCCGGCGCCGACGCCCAGCCCGGCAGGGCGGTGCGCGCGGCGGATACGGCGTCGTCCACGTCCTCCGGGGTGGCCACGAAGAACCGTCCGACCGGCGTGGCCGGGTCGGACGGGTTCAGGACCTCGCGGGTCTCGGCGGCCTCGCGCCACCGACCGCCGATCAGGTTGCGCAGTACGAGCACCGTCAGGCTAGGCGGCCTTGAGGCGCTTGAGGTCGGTCTCGGCCGCGATCGTGCCGAAAGCGAACCGGTCGCCCTTCTGGAGGATCCGCTCGAAGACCCGCACGGCGGCGGCCTCGTCGCCCTCGGTCAGGTACCAGTTGCCCACGCCGTAGCCCTGCGTAGCCAACGTCCTGCGATCGGCGCTCTCGAGGTCCAGGAGCTCCTCCGGCGTCATCGCGCCCTTGTACATCTGCATGCGGCGGTAGTAGGAGGGCTCGTTGATGTGCATGTCGAGGGACGTCTGGTCCAGGAGCGCCTGCGCCTCGTCCTTGCGGCCGGCGCGCCGAAGGCTCATGAACAGCCAGTCGACGGTAGCCACGGTCATGTCGTCGTCGACGCAGAACTTCAGCGTCGTGCGGTACTTGTCCGCCGCCTCGTCGAACTCGCCCCTCAGGTAGTGGGCGAGGCCGTAGTGGTACCAGGTGCTGCTCTTCAGCGTGCCCTTGTAGACGTCCTTGAGGCGCTCGAGGTTCTCGGGGGTGATGGGCGTGGGCGAAGCGAGGAGCTCCGACTCGCCCCCGAGGATCGTGCGCTCCATCTCCGGCACCAGCTCGGCCTGGTAGTACTCGATCTCGTCGGGCATGCCGTCGAGACGAGCGACCGCCGCCTTGAAGTCCTCGATGGCGCCGTCGAAGTCGCGGACCGAGACCCGGAAGTGGCCGCGGTGGCGGTAGAGGTGGGGAAGGTCGGGGTGCGCGGCGATGCCGGCCGTGAGGACCCGTAGGGCGTCCTCGTGCTTGCCCACGTAGGTGTGGAGCTTGGCGGCCAGCATGTAGCGGTACATGTCGGTTCGGTTCATCGGGTCGTGGCTCCGGGGTCAGTCGGCCGCGGCCAGCGCGGCGCGAGGGTCGAGCAAGGTGCGCAGCCTGGCGCGCGAGTCCTCGCTCAGCGTGAAGGCGAGCTCGATCCTGGACTCGAGGGGCACGCCGCGCTCCTCGAGGGTATCGAGCATGCCGAAGGTGTAGAGCATCGTGTCGCCCTCATGGCGGGCGTAGTCCTCGGGAGCGGAGCGCTCGGTGAGGACCGCGATGCGGCTGACGTCCAACGAGGTGTTCTGGCCCACGAGCGCGAGCGCGCTGTTCACGTTGTACGACTCGGTCACCAGGCACACCCTGTCTGCGGTGGTCAGGCCGCGGAGGCGGGACCTGGCGTCGTCGGTGAGGCTTGCCGTGATCCCCACGATCTCGCTGGCGATCCCGGCGTCGCGCAGCACGGCGTCCAGCACGGGCACCGAGGACTGGAACGTGACCGTGAAGTAGGCGCCGTCGAACAGGCGGGCGCGCTCGGGCCCGTCCTTGTGCAGCTCGGCCAGGTCGGCGAGGCGCACGTCGGGCACGACCTCTTCCGGTAGCGCGTCCCTGATGAGGGGTGCGTACTTCATCGCGGCCCGCTTGCCGCGCAGGGCCAACACCACGGGCAGGACCCGTGGTCGCGATAGGAGCTGGCTCGCTAGCGCCTGCCTGATCTGCGCGGGGTCGAAGCCCAGCGCGTAGCCTTGCCTGATCAGCTCGTCGGCGAACTGCGAGAGCTTGGCGAGGCGGGCCGCCAGGCGTTGGCTCACGTCTGGCTGGCCCGCCACGAAGGTCCCAGTGCCGCGCCGGCTCTCTATGAGCCGCTCCTGCTGCAGCGTCCTGTAGGCGAGCGCGATGGTGCCCGAGTTGACCCCGAGCTTGGTGGCGAGCTCGCGCACCGATGGCAGCTTGTCGCCGCCGGCGAGCTGGCGCGAAGTGATCAGGTACCGTACCTGATGGACCACCTGCATGTAGATGGGCACGTGCTCGTCGTTGGTGATCAGCAGCGGCAGGTCCACCATGTACCCTTCGCTCGGACGGGCGACGCTAGCCGCCTACGGGAGCATAGGTCAGTGCGGAAGCTCGATGCCTTGCTCTTCCGCGCGTTTGGCGAACGTCTTCCCGCCTTTGCCCCAGACGTCCATCGGCAGTTCGTAGAGGATGACCTGGGTGCCCTCTGACTGGGCACCGTTGGCCACCATCACCTCTGTGATGCCCTTGATGATAGCGTCACGCTGTTCCTGGCTCCTACGGCCGAGTTCGACACGAACGATCGCCATTGCGGTTCCTTCCTGCCCTTCCGGGCGTGTGGCGCTGGTCGCCGGGTGTGTTGCTGTACTGGTACGCCAGGAGGATACACGTGCCCGCGGCCTGGGTCAAACGCGCGCGGGGCCTTGTTGACACCGCGCGGGCTCGCCCCTATGATGCCGTGCGTACTGGTACACCCATACACTGAAGCGGCGACCCAGCATCACTGGGAGCTGCCCGCTCTGGATACCGAAAGGACGGCGACCCTTGTTCAAGCCTTTGCGTCGCATGGCTCTGGCAGTGGCCACGCTCGCGCTCTTCGTCAGCGCCTCCGCTCAGGAGATGGAAGCGCCCCGCGGCGGCGTCGTCCAGATCCCACTAGCCACCCAGCCGGCTACCTTCAACCCCGTCCTGCCCTCGGAGCTGGCCGCGGCGATCATCAACTGGACGATGTTCTCGCCGCTCACGGCCGTGAACCCGTGGACCAACACGCTCGAGCCCTACCTCGCGGAGTCCTTCGAGGCGAACGAGGACCTCACGGTGTGGACGTTCCGCCTCCACGAGGGTGTGAAGTGGCACGACGGCGCGCCCCTCACGGCCCGCGACGTCAAGTTCACGTTCGACCGCATACGTGACCCCGAGGAAGGCGCCACGACCCACCCCGACTTCGCGGGCGTCACCGAGGTGGAGGTCGTTGACGACCTGACGGTGAGGGTGCACCTGCGCGCTCCGGACGCGTTCTTCGCAGCGCGGCTCGCGCTCGGGGGCAACGAGATCATCCCGGAGCACATCCTGGGCGGCTACGAGCGCCTCGCCGACGCCGTCGAGTTCAACTCCGAGAAGCCCATCGGCACCGGCCCGTTCAAGATGGTCCGTGTCGAGGCCGGCTCCTTCTTCGAGCTAACGGCCAACGAGGAGTTCTTCAAGGGCGAGCCGTTCCTCGACGGCCTCGTCTTCCGGGTCGTCCCCGACGGCAACACCCGCGTGACGCAGCTCCTCTCGGGCCAGCTCGACTGGGTCGACATCGAGGCGCCGCAGCTCCCCGCGGTCCGCAACAACCGGAACATCAACGTCACGACGTTCGACAGCCTCGGGTACCAGCTCTTCGCGCTGAACTTCCGCAACCCGCTGTTCCAGGACCCCCGCGTCGTGAAGGCGATCGCCCATGCCCTCGACCGCAAGGCGATGATCGAGACGGTCTCGCCGGGCCTGGGCTACGTGGACGACGTCTACTACCCACTCGGCCTCTCCTGGATCCCGCGCCCTGACGTCGAGTACCGCGAGTACGACCCCGAGCTGGCTCTCGAGCTGCTCGCCGAAGCCGGCTGGACGCCCGGTCCCGACGGGATCCTCACGAACGAGGCCGGCGAGCGCTTCTCCTTCTACATCCTGGTCGACCGCGGCGACGTGCAGCGGGAGCAGCTCGGCCTCATCATCCAGCAGTACCTCACCGACATCGGTATGGAGGTCGAGTACGTCCTCGCCGAGCGCGGTGGGCGCTGGCTGGAGGAGACGAACGCGCGTACGTTCGACTCGAGGCTGGCCGCGTTCCCCATGCCGAACATCGACTGGGCCCAGCGCCTCTACACGACGAACGGCCCGTTCAACTCCCAGAGCTACAGCAACGAGCGCGTGGACGAGCTCTTCGCGCAGGTACTGGCGACCGCCGACCAGGAGGAGCAGGCCAGGCTGCTGGTGGAGATCGGCGAGATCCTCTACGACGACCCGCCGAACATCGTGCTGCTCTACCGTGACCGCATGACGGCTTCGAACGCTGCTGTCGGGAACATCCCTCCCAACAACATCAAGGACAGCATGCCGTACTCGTACCTCCTCTTCAGACGCTGACCTCATCGCTCCTGGGCCCGGCCATCCTCCTCAAGGCCGGGCCCAGGCCCACCAGTTCCACCTAGGAGCAGCCCGAGCTCTCGATGTTCGCCTATCTGATCAAACAGCTCGCCGTGAGCGTCCTCGTCCTCTACTGCGTGATGACGGTGACGTTCTTCCTCGTCAAGTCGACGCCCGGGCAGCTCAGCATCCTGGCCGACCCGGCGATGTCGCCCACGGTCGTCCAAGCCATCGAGCGGCGCTTCGGGCTCGACCGCCCGCCGCTCGAGCAGTACATGCGGTGGATGGGGAACATCGTCCGCGGCGACATGGGCATGAGCCTCGTCTACGGCAGGCCCGTGATGTCGATGATCCTCGACCGCTTGCCCGCCACCCTGCTCCTCGGCTTCGCCGCCCTCCTGGTGACCGTGCTGGTCGGCGTTCCAGCCGGCATCGTCGCCGCGCGCTGGCCGAACTCGTTCCTCGACCAGACCCTCAGCTTCCTGAGCGTGGTGGGCCTCGCGACCCCGAACTTCTGGCTCGGCATCCTCGCGATCATCCTGTTCTCGGTGCAGCTCGGCTGGTTGCCAGGGTCCGGGATGCAGACGATCGGCCAGCCGTTCTCGGTCCTCGACAGGCTGTCGTACCTCGTGCTGCCGGCGACGGTGCTGGCGACCAGCACCACGGCCGAGCTGATGCGCTACACCCGTAGTTCCTGGCTCGAGGTCATCAACATGGACTTCGTGCGCACCGCGCGCAGCAAGGGTCTGGCCGAAGGCAAGGTGCACGGCAAGCACATCCTCAAGAACGCTCTGATCCCGGTGCTCACGATCCTGGGCCTCAGCCTGCCGCGGCTCATCGGTGGCTCGGCGATCATCGAGTCCTTGTTCTCCTGGCCCGGCATCGGGTCCATGGCGGTGAACGCCGCCGTGGGGCGCGACGCGCCGGTGATCCTCGGGACCACGATCTTCGTCAGCGTGGCCGTGATCGTCAGCAACCTCGTCATCGACGTCATCTACGGGCTCGTCGACCCGAGGATCAGGTACGAGTGAGCGCCGTCGCCGCCCGGACCCGGCCCCCTGGGCGCCGCCGCCGGCGCACGTTGCTGCAGGTCTTCCTCCACCGGCTTCGCAGGAACCGGCTCGCGTCGTTCGGCGCGGTGTGGCTGTTGGTCGTCACCGCCGCCATCGTCCTCGAGCCGGTCCTGCCGTTGCCGTCGCCCACCCGCATCGACCTGCGCAACGCGTTCGCGCCGCCGTCGGCCGAGCACCTGCTGGGCACGGACGAGAACGGCCGCGACGTGCTGGCGCGGCTCATCGTCGGCGGCAGGGTGTCGATACTCGTGGGGCTGGCGGCAGCCGTCCTCACCGTGGTCATCGGCAGCGTTATCGGCGTCGTGGCCGGCTACTTCGGCGGCGCGGCGGACAGGGTGCTCATGCGGATCACCGACGGCATCCTCAGCATCCCCGTCTTCTTCCTGCTGCTCGCCGTCGTCGCCCTGTTCGGTTCCTCCGTGACCGTGCTGATCCTCGCGCTCGGCTTCACGCGCTGGATGGGGGCGGCGAGGCTGCTGCGCGGAGAGGTCCTGCGTGCGAAGGAGATGGAGTACACGGCCGCGGCCAAAGGGCTCGGCGCGGGTCACGTCCGCATCATGTTCGGCCACCTGCTGCCCCAGGCCATGCCTTCCCTCATCGTCGCCACGTCGATCGGCGTCGGGAACGTGATGCTGCTCGAGGCCGGCCTCTCGTTCCTCGGGCTCGGCATCGCCCCGCCCATGCCCTCTTGGGGCAACATGCTGACCGCCTCGCAGTACTACATGTGGTCGGCCCCCCTGCTGGCCGTCTACCCCGGCCTGATGATCCTGCTCACCGTAATGGCGTTCAACACGATCGGGGACGTCGTGCGTGACGCCCTCGACCCGCGGCTGCGCAGCAGCGGCGAGTGACCCGGGCCCGCCGAGGAGCCCTGCGATCCCCACGAGGAGAAGACGGCAACATGCGCGTTCTGGTCGCCCACACCTACGAACCCCCACGCGTCGAGCAGCTCAAGGCGGCGTTCCCCGACGTCGACTTCGTCCACCTGACGCCCGCGGCTCCCTGGCCCGAAGGGGTCGAGGACGCCGAGGCCTACCTCTTCGCCGGGCTTCGCAAGCCCGAGCTGAACGACCTCCTCAAGGTGGCCGAGCGCGTGAGCTGGATCCACACGGGCTCGGCCGGCTTCGACTGGGTCATGGTCCCCGAGGTCGACCGCCGCGGCATCGTCGTCACCAGGTCGATGGACGTGATGAGCATCCCGATCGCGGAGTTCGTTCTCGCAGCGATCCTCCACCACGCCAAGCGCGTGCCGGCGCTCATGGAGGCGCAGGCGCGGCGTAGCTGGGAGCCGCCCATGCATCTGGAGCTGCGCGGCAAGACCGTTCTCGTCGTGGGCGTCGGCTCGATCGGTCGACGCGTCGCCAGGCTGTGCCAGGCGTTCGGGATGCGGGTGCTGGGCGTCAAACGCGACGCCGAGCCGTACGAAGCGGTCGACGAGATGCACCCGCCCGCGGCGCTGCTCGACCTCCTCCCGCAGGCGCAGTTCGTGGTGCTGTGCGCTCCCTCGACGCCCGAGACCGACGGCATGATCGGCGCGGAGCAGCTGAAGGCCATGCGCCGCGACGCGTACCTGATCAACGTCGCGCGTGGGTCCCTGATCCACGACGACGCGCTGATCGCGGCCCTCGAGTCGGGTGAGATCGCGGGCGCCTGCTTGGACGCGTTCGACGAGGAGCCGCTGCCGGCTGACAGCCCGCTGTGGTGCGCGCCGAACCTCTTCGTGAGCCCGCACGCGTCCTACCGGACGCCCGAGATACGCGACCGTGTCATCGCGGAGTTCTCCGCGAACCTGCGCCGACGCATGGCAGGGCAGCCGCTAGTGGGCACCATGCGGCACACGCACCTCGGGTACTGAGGCCCGTCGTGGAAGCCCCGGCTCAGGACCGCCTGGGTCGGGGCGCAGACGACACCGAAGGAGGCACCACCCCATGACCGTGCTGACCAAGTCGCCGCTCCCGCACGACCCCCTGCACGAGCTCCCGAACCGCGGCTTCCACCCGGTCCTGGAGGAACCTCTCGAGCACCTGTTCGTAGACGGGTGCATGCAGATCTGGCCCGACGCCGACCTCCCGAACGCGCACCGTCACGGTTGCGACGTCTTCGCTGTCACGGCCCTCACGCCGCACAGGGACGCGGCGGCCTCGCTGGACGAGATCATGTACTGGCACCGGGCGGTCGCCGAGCACGAGGGCCTGCGCTTGGCCCTGAGCGTGGCCGACATCAGGAAGGCCAAGGCCGAAGGCAAGGCGACGCTGCTCCTCGCGGCCCAGGACGGCGAGTTCATCGGCGACAGGCCCGAGCGCGTCGAGGCCTTCCACAAGCTCGGTCTACGCATGCTGATCCCTGCGTATAACCGCGACAACCTGCTGTGCGGCGGGGTGCTCGAGCACACGGACGCCGGACTGTCCGGCCTGGGGCGTGCGGTCGTCGCCGAGTGCGACCGCGTGGGGATGGTGCTGGACCTCTCGCACGTCTCGCGACGCTCCAGCCTCGAGATCGCCGAGACCAGCGCCAAGCCCGTGGTGTTCAGCCACGCCAACCCCAAGGGCGTCGTCGACAACCCCAGGAACGTCGACGACGAGCAGATAAGGGCCGTGGCGGAGCGTGGGGGCGTCATCGGCACGGTGAACTGGGGCCCGCTGATCTTCAAGGCCGGGATGACGTCGCGTCCGACCGTGCACGACTACCTCGACACGATCGACTACCTCGCCGACCTGCTAGGCACGACCGAGAACATCGGCATCGGGACCGACTTCAGCCTCGGGTCCTACCCGCCACACCAGCACGACAGGCACGGCCCCCACTACAAGACGGTCATGACCGAGATGAACCGCTACGTCACGACGTACTGGCGTTCGCCCGAACGCTTCGCCGACGGCTTCTCCACCTACCCCGAGATCGTTCGGGTGGTGGAGCTGCTGCACGAGCGCGGCTACTCGGAGGCCGACGTGGAGGGGATCCTCGGCGGCAACTTCCTGCGCGTCTTCGAGGCCGTCTGGGGAGGGTGAGGAGCGGTCAGCCGCCGCGAGGGTCCAAGGCGTCCCTGAGGCCGTCGCCCAGGAAGTTGAGCGCCATCACGACGAGGACGATAGCCAGGCCGGGCAGCGCCGCCACCCACCAGCCCTCGAGGAGGTAGGCGCGGCCGCCGGCGATGATCGAGCCCCAGGAGGTGGCAGGCGGAGGCACCCCTAGCCCCAGGAACGAGATCGCGGACTCGATGAGCAGGAGCCCCGAGAGCTGGAAGCTCGAGAACACCAGCAGGGTCGAGACCGTGTTGGGAGCGATGTGCCTCAGCAGGACACCCAGGTCAGCGCCGCCCAACGCCTTCGAGGCCTCGACGAAATCGCGGTTGCGTAGGCTCAGCACCTCCCCGCGCATCAGCCGCGCGTACGCCGGCCACACGGCCAAAGCCAAGGTGACCACCAGCACGGGTAGGCTCTGGCCCAGGAGCCCCACCACGGCGATCATCAGCAGCATCGTCGGGAAGGCCAGCTGGATGTCGACGAGCCGCGAGATGACCTCGTCGAGCCAGCCTCCGTAGTACCCAGCGAGCAACCCGAGCCCGCAACCGAGGAGCGCCGCGAGCAACGCCGACAGCGTCGTCGTGAGCAGCGTGGAGCGAGCTCCCCGGATGACGCGCGAGAGGACGTCGCGGCCGAGGCTGTCCGTGCCCAGCAGGTGGGCTCGGCTCCCGCCGTCGACCCAGGCGGGCGGCTGGAGCCTCGCCCTCAGCTGCTGGCGGTTGGGGTCATGTGGCAGAGCGCCCGTGGGCAGGACGGCCGCGAGCGCGAAGGCGATCAGCACGAGCAGCGCGAAAACGTTCCGCGGTGACCGCAGGAACCGCGTGAGCCGGCGCCGAGGTCGCGGGCGAGCGGGTGGCCGGTCAGCCATAGGAGATCCGTGGGTCGATGACGGCGTAGAGGAGGTCGACGGCGAGGTTCACGAGCACGAAGATCGTCGCGCTCATGATCACGACGGTCTGTACGACGGGGAAGTCCCTGGCGAAGATGGCGTCCACGGCGAGCCGCCCGATGCCGGGCCACGTGAACACGGTCTCGGCGACGACCGCGCCACTGAACAGTCCCCCGATCTGGAGACCGATCAAGGTCACGATCGGGATGAGCGCGGCTCGTAGGACGTGCTTGAGGTTGACAGCCCTGTCGGATAGACCCTTCGCTCGGGCGGTGCGCACGAAGTCGAGTCGCAGCGTCTCGAGCACCGCGGCCCGGGTCATCCGTGCCATGAGCGCCACGTAGTAGCTGCTGAGGACGATCGTGGGCATGATGAGCTGCTGCCACGTGCCGCGCCCACCTGTGGGCAGTAGCCCCCACTGCAGTGAGACGACGAGGATCAGCATCAGGCCCAGGTAGAAGCCCGGAACGGCTTGGCCTAGGAGCGCGATCCAGCTCACGACCGCGTCCCACACGCGGCCGTGGTTCAGGGCCGCCAGCATCCCCAGCCCCACCCCCACGACCACGGTGACGACCACGGCGGCTACGACCAGCTCGACGGTCGCGGGCAGCCTCGAGAGGTACATGCCGAGGGCCGGCTCGCTGTAGCGGATCGAGTTCCCGAACTCACCTTGCACGACGTCGGCCAAGAAGCGTCCGTACTGCACAGGGAGCGGCGCGTCCAAGCCGAGCTGACGCCTCAGGGCTTCCCGTGCCTCCTGGGTCGCTTCGAGAGGCAGCAGCTGGTCCACCGGATCACCCGTGATCCTGGCCAGGAAGAAGGTCGCCGTGGCAACACCCAGGATGACGACCAGGGTGTTGCCAAGGCGACGAAGCAGGTAGCTACCGGAGCGCATCTACGCGGCCGGGCCGGTACTCAGTCAAGCCGGACGTCCTCGAAGTAGAAGAGGTTGTCGGGGCTCGGCGACCAGCCGGTCACGCGCTCGGACACGCCGTAGATGTCCTCGAGCGAGAAGAGGAAGAGCGCGACCGGGTCCTCGCAGGCGATCCGCGCGGCCTCGCCCAGCAGCGCACGACGCTCATCGGGGTCGAGGGCCTGGCTGGCCTGGGCGACCACCTCGTCGAAGGCGGGGTTCCGGTAGTAGGAGTACGGGGCGTCCTGCAGGAAGATGTTGTGGCCGTAGGTCGTGTCGGGAGCGGTGGTGATGCCCAGCGTGGCCATGTTCCTCAGCTCGAACGCGGAGAGCTGCCTGAGGAACTCGCCGCCTTCGAGGACGATGTGGTTGACCTGGATGCCCACGTCGCCCAGCATCGCGGCGATCGCCTCGGTCAGCTCGCCGTCGCCGGAAGAGGTCCGGTACTTGTAGTCGACGGTGAGCCCGTTGGGGTACCCGGCTTCGGCCAGGAGCTGGCGCGCACGGTCGGGGTCGTAGGGGTACGGTTCCAGGTCCGGGTTGTAGCCGAAGAACGCCGGCGTGCCGAGCTGGCACGTCGAGATCTGGCCGTGGCCGTCGTAGAGGACGTCCAGGAGGGCTTCCTTGTCGACGGCGAGGTTGATCGCCTGGCGGACCCGAGGATCGGCTATGGGGCTGTCGGGGAGCGCGTCGAGGAGGACCAGCTTGGCGGAGAAGCCGAGCACGGACGCGACGTCCACGCCGGCAGCCGACTCGAGGCGGGCGTACTGGGACGCAGGGATGTTCGTGGCGATGTCGATCTCGCCGGCCAGAAGGGCGGCGATGCGCGAGCTGTCCTCCGGGATCGGCCGGAACTCGAGGCGCTCGAAGCTGACCGGTCCCGCCCAGTACTCGTCGTTGCGTACCAGCGTGATGCTCTGGCCAGGTACACGGTCCTCGAACTTGAACGGGCCGGTGCCTATGGGATGGGCGGCGAAGCCGTCGGGGCCGACCTCCTGGTAGTACGCCGGCGGGACGACGTGGCCGTTGAGTGCGAGGGACAGGGCGAGGAGCGGGTAAGGCTCCGTGGTGACGATGTTCACGGTGTGGTCGTCGACGATGTCGACGTGCGAGACGGCACCCAGGGCCACGACCTGCACCGGCTCGGCCGCCAGCGTCTCGATCGAGAACTTCACGGCCTGAGCGTCGACAGGTTCACCGTTCGTGAAGCTGACACCCTCCCGGATCCTCACCTGTAACGTCAGGTCGTCGATCTGCTCGGCGCCGGTAGCCAGGTGCGCCACGAGTTCCCCCGTCGTGGCGTCCAGGCGGAAGAGGCTCTCCACGATCTGTGTGGTGGTGCGAAGGTTGGCCGCTGACGTCGTCCGGACGGGGTTCATCTGGGAGACGTCCTGGTAGATGCCGACGACCAAGGTCTGGCCAGCCGCGAGCGCCGTGGCGGTCGTGAGCAAGGCGGCGAGGGCCAAGGCCCGTGAGATCAGCTTCATCGCAGTCCTCCTGAGGTGGTCGCGGTGATGGGGTCGGATCGGGTCAAAGCCGCGCCAGGTCGGCCTCGGCGGCCATGTAGGCGAAGGCCTGCTTGGCGCCGCGGGTCACGACGTCTCGGAACACGGTCGCCGCACGCTGCGTGTCGCCCGAGCAGAGGTACCAGTTGCCCACGCCGTAGCCCTGAGTGGTGAAGCCGAGACCGCTGTCACCGCCCGATGCGAGCAGCTCCTCAGGCGAGACCTGGCCCTTGTACATGCGCAGGCGCTGCAGGTAGAAGTCCTCTTCCGGGTTGACGCTCACGGCGTCGGTGTCGAACGGGGCGATGACCGCTGCGGCCTCTTCGTCGCGCCCGAGGCGCCGCAGCGTCATGTAGATCCAGTCCGCGTTCGCGACGCGCATGTCGTCGTCCACGCTCGCCTCGTCGCCACGGCGGAACGCGTCGAGCGCCTCCTCGAACTGGCCGAGTAGGTAGTGGGCGATGGCGAGGTGGTAGAAGACGCTGCCGTGTAGCGTGCCCTTGTACGACCCGCGTGTCTGCGCCACCGTCTCCGGGGTGACCGGCAGGTGTTGGGGGTGCAAGAGGTCTTCGCGGCCGAGGACCAGGTTGACGATGTCCTGTTCCGTCTCCGGCTGCCAGAACTCGTGCTCGTCCGGGGTTCCTTCGATGAGCTCGGCGGCTCTGCGCAGGTCCGTTACGGCTTCCTCGTAGCGGCGGATGGTGATGTACCTGTGGCCCCGGTGTCGCCACAGGCGAGCATCGTCCGGGGCCACCTCCAGGCCGGCGGTGAACATCTCGACAGCCTTGTCAGGCTTGCCCAGGTAGTTCAGCAGGCGCCCGGCGTATATGTAACGGTCCGCTTCGGTCAGCAACTTCAGCTCCGATCCGTCGGCGACTCAGCTGTACAGCTTCGGGGATAGTACTACGGTCGGGGTGTGTTGGTACAGCATTACACCGTGCCGGCACGCCGAGTCTGTCTAGGCGTGCCGGACGTCGGGCAGGCTGCTTCCGCCGGTCGGTAGCCGCCCCCTACCCCCTCAGGTACCGCCCCCGGGCCGGCCCCACGACCTCTCCTCGGTCGTACACGAGCTCGCCGCGCAGGAACGTCTTCACGACCTTGCCGGTGAGCTCCTGGCCCTCGAACGGCGTGTAGCCCTGGCCGGAGGGCGACTCGGCGGCGCGCACGACGAACGTCTGCGACGGGTCGAGGAGGACCAGGTCGGCGTCGTAGCCCTCGGCCACGTCGCCCTTGTTGTCGAGCCCGAAGCGTCGTGCCGGCGCCCAGCTGGTCAGCTCGGCCATGCGGTTCAGCGTGAGGCCGCGCCGGGAGCCTTCGGAGTAGAGGCCCGAGAGCAGGTACTCGGTGCCGCCGAAGCCGGACTTGGCGAGCCAGATGTCGTCGGGCCGCTCCTGCGACACCTTCGCCTCGTGCTTGCAGCAGGCGTGGTCGCTCACCACCCAGTCGACGTGCCCCTCGAGCAGCTTCTCCCACAGGTACTCGACGTCCTCGCGCGGGCGGATGGGCGGGTTGACCTTGGCGAGCGGGCCGGCGGGCGAGTCGACGTCGAGCAGCAGGTGACCGATCGTCACCTCGCGCTTGAAGCTGATGTGCGGGAAGAGGTCCTGCATCATGATCGCCGCCTCGAGCGCCTTGCGGGAGCTGAGGTGCAGGAGGTTGATGTTCGCCGCGCC
>CAZGXF010000055.1:0-15979 GCA_964529575.1 uncultured bacterium | reverse complement strand
GGGGCGGCCGCCGGCGTCGCCTGACGCGACGTCGCCGGCGCGCCGCGGGAGCCCCCTACTGCCCCTTGTTCCCGGTGAAGTTGATCATCCAGTTCACGCCGAAGCGGTCGGAGAAGTTCGCGTAGAGCTCGGACCAGTCGGTCTCGGCCAAGGGCATGTGGACCTCGCCGCCCGCCGAGAGGCGGTCGTAGACGCGCCGCGCCTCGGCGGCGTCGCCCGGCTCCAGCATGATGTGGAAGTTGTTGCCGGGCACGAACGAGAAGCCCAGCGACGACGGGACGTCGCTGGCCATCAGCGTGCCGCCCCCTAGCGGCATGGAGCCGTGCATGACGAGCCCGCGCTCGTCCTCGGGGAGGCCGGCGCCGTGCTCGCCGAACTCGGCGAACGTGATGAACCGCGGCTCGGCTCCGAACACCTCCCCGTAGAAGCTCAGGGCCTCCTTGGTCTCGCGTCGGAAGTTCAAGTACGGGTTCACGACCATCACGACCCACCTCCGGTGCCAGCCCCGCTCGCCGCCGACGCCTGCGCCAGCAGCGCCGGCGCTGAGGCCTGCGCCGCCTCCCAGGCGGGCAGCGAGCGCTCGAGCTGCGCGAGCCCGGCGCCCGTTAGCTCGAGCAGCCTCTCGCGAGCGTCCCCTGTGGACGCCGACGTAACCCAGCCCCTCTCCTCGAGCAGCTCCGCGCTGCGCGACAGCGTGGTGCGCTCGAGGCCCAGCAGGTCCGCCAGCCGCGTCACGGTGGCGCCGCCGGTGTTCGCCAATGCCGCCAGGATCGAGAACTGCGTGGCCCTCAGGCCGGTGGGGCGCAGGTGCTCGTCGTAGTGCCTTGTGAGCAGCCGGGCGGTCCGGCGCGCGTCCAGGCAGAGGCAGGCGCGCGTGGCGAGGAGCCTCGGGGGCGTGGGCACGCTATGAGTGTATATGCACCCAACCGCGCGTGCGCTGACCGATGCGCCCGAGCCGCTAGCGCGGGGCCGAGAGTGCGCGTGCCCGGACCGGATCGACCCGCCCTAGGGGGCCTCCGGCGCGCCCTCCGCGGCCGCCAGCAGCCCGTGCTCCTCGGCCGTCGGCAGCGGCGGGTCGGGGAAGGCCAGCCCGGGTTCGAGGGACACCTCCACGCACGCCACGCCGGCGGCCTCCAAGGCCGGCTCCAGCAGGGCCAGGCTCCCCTTGCCGCGCTCGCTGGCCGTGAGGAAGAGCCTGTCGCGCGCCCGCGTGAGCGCCACGTACAGCAGGCGCCGCGCCTCCTCGTGGGCCGCCGCGGCCTTGACCACCTTCAGCAGCGACAGGACCACGGGGTCGAGCCGCTCCCCGTCCTCCGCCGACAGCCGCACGCCGAAGCCCAGCTCGGCGTCCAGCGCGATCCAGGGCTCGTCCCTCCCGCCCTGGTAGCCCAGGTCGGCGACCACCACGACGGGCCACTCCAGGCCCTTGCTGCCGTGGATCGTCGTCAGCGTCACCGCGTCGCCGGCCTGGAGCGTGGGCCTGTCGAGCTGCACGCCCGCGGCGCGGAGCCTGCGCAGCTGCCGCGCCACCGCGAAGGCGTCGCGGTGCCAGCCCTCCAGGCTCCTCACCACGCCCAGGAACGCCCGCCAGTCGGCAAGGCGCCGCCGCCCGCCCGGCAGGTTCGCCACCACGGCCGAGTAGCCCGTCGCCTCGTCCAGCGACTGCAGCAGCCGACTGGGCACCTCGTCCCAACGCCGCTCCAGCGCCGCGCCGATGAGCTCGCGCGCGCGGGCGAGCCGGGGGCTCACCCCCTCTGCCGCCGCGAGGTGCTGCCACCACGTGGACTCGTCGGGCACGGCGCGGGCGAGGGCCACCAGCTCGGCGTCGTCGACGGCGAAGAAGGGCGAGCGCAGCACCGCCGCCAGCGCCACGCCGTCGGCGCTGTCGGCCAGGAAGCGCAGGCAGGCCTCGCCGTCCTTGGCCTCGCGCGCGGACAGGAGGTCGCCGCCCGCCACCTCGACGGCCGGCACGCCCAAAGACGGCAGCACGGCCGCGAACGTCTCGAAAGGAGCGCTGCCGCGCGCGAGGACCGCCACGTCGCCGTAGCGCAGGGGCCTCTGCTCGCCCGTGTCCGGGTCGGCGACGAGCGTCCCCTCCTCCACCAGCCCGCGCACCAGCCGCGCGACGAGGCGGGCCTCGTTCAGCCGCCTCGGGCGCGCCGTGCCCTCGCCCACGCAGGCGTGGAACTCCAGGAACCTGCGGCTCGGGTCGGGCGCCGGGCGCACCGCCGCGAGCGGCTGGTGCAGGTCGCCGAGCAGCGAGGCGAGCACTGGCTCCTGGTCGCGCGCCAGGCCCACGTGCGCGCGGAACGTGCGGGTGAGCACGACCTCCTCGCCGCCGTCCCGCACCACCCTGTCGCGGAACCGCCTGAACACGCCCACGTCGGCGCCGCGGAAGCCGTAGATCGACTGCTTCTCGTCGCCCACCACGGTGATGCGTGCGCCCTCGGTCAGGAGGCCCAGGATGCGCGCCTGCACCGGGTTCGTGTCCTGGAACTCGTCCACCAGCACGGCCTTCCAGCGTCGCCGGTAGTGCTCGCGCACCCGCTCGTGGCCCAGGGCGCGCAGGGCGTGCAGCTCCATGTCGGCGAAGCCCAGCACCCGCGCCTCGCGCCTGGCGGTCTCCAGGTGGCGCGACGCGTGCTCGTAGGCCGTGCGCAGGTGCGGGAGCAGCGCGGCGAAGCGGTCGTCGGCCGGGCCCCACGCGAGGGAGAGCGGGCCCGAGCCGCACTCCGCCCTCACGGCGTCACGGACGTCC
Source organism: uncultured bacterium (assembly GCA_964529575.1). Lineage (GTDB taxonomy): Bacteria > Deinococcota > Deinococci > Deinococcales > Trueperaceae > DASRWD01. Next base: position 13,221 of record CAZGXF010000055.1, on the reverse strand, counting down.
TTGGCCGCGTCCTTCACCGCCCTCATCACGCCGGCCGGCCAGGCGGCCTCCCTGCCCCCGCGCAGGTCCACCCGGTTCGCCGCCGCCAGGGCCCCGGCCGGGTCGCGCGCCAGCAGCGCCTCCACCGCCGCGAGCGCGTGGCGGCGGGCGTCCTCGGCCCTGTCGCCGTCGTCGCCGCGGTGGGCTGCCAACGTGGCGCGCCAGGCGTCCCACCTGGGGTCGGCGGCGACGCGCGCGTGGGCCGCCTCCCTCTCGCGCGCCAGCAGCTCGCGCCAGTCGTCGGGGCCCTTGGCGAGGGCCGGGGCGGCGGTGAGCGGGTCGTCGAGCAGCCGCGAGAGCACCGCCCGCAGCAGGTGGACCGGCACGGCGTCGAGGACCTCGCGCGGCAGGTCGGCGATCGCCTCCTCGAGACGCTCGGCGCGCCACAGCGTGCCCTCGACGTCGTCCAGGACCGCGAAGTCGGGCGCCACCTCGGCCTCGTCGGGGTGGTCCCTACAGACCCGCGCGGCCAAGGAGTGGATCGTGCTGATCTGCGCGGCCTCCAGCTCCACCAGCGCGCGGCGGTCGTGCGGCCTTCGCTCGCGCACCAACGCGCGGATGCGGCTGCGCAGCTCGGCCGCGGCCTTCTCGGTGAACGTGACGGCCACGACCTCGAGCGGCGACAGGCCCTCCTCGACGTGGCGCAGGAAGCGGTGCGCCAGCATCTTCGTCTTGCCCGTGCCGGCACCCGCCACCACGGCCACCGAGCCGGGTGCGAACGCGGCGCGGGCCTGCTCGGCCGTGAGGCCGCCGGCCGCCCCGTGGGGGTCGGGGGCGCTCGGCAGGGGCAGGCCCTCCGCCGTGCTCACGCGGCCGCCTCCCTAGGGTCTTCGCTGGCGACGGGGGCGAGCACGACCGTGCTCACGCCACCACCTCCTCCGCGGGGCCACCCTTGCGCGAGAGGCGCGGGCCCTTCCGGCACACGATGTCGAACTCGCAGTAGCGGCACGCCTCGAAGGCCTCGTCCGGGTCGAGCGGGAACGAGCCCTCCGTCAGCGCCCGCCTGAAACGGGCGACCAGGTCGTCCAAGGCGGCCGCGTCCACGCCGTCAGGTCCCACCTCCTTGGTCACTTCGGCGGCGGTGATCGACAAGTACCTCGCCGTCGCCACGGGCACCCCGGGGTGGAGGACCGGCGCGGCCGCCTCTACGTACAGAGGTAGCTGGACGTCGAGGTTGAGCCTGCCGTTGCCGCCCTTGGCGCCGCGGGGCGCCGAGGCGCCCAGCTTGTAGTCGGTGAGGACGAGGCGCTCCTCGCCGCCGACGTCGACCACGTCGATGCGGTCGACCACACCCACCACCTCGAGCCCGCGCCAGACGGCCTTGAACCTTCGCTCCACCGACTCCACGCGCGCGCCGGGAAGGGCGAACGCCGGCGACATCACCAGGCGCCGGAGCGTCGCCAGGTTCTCGCGGCGCTGCAGCGGCCAGGTCAGCGAGCGAACGCGCGTGCCCCGCTCCTCCATCTCCACGTGGGCGTCGTCGTAGGCGCGCTCCAGGTGGTCGACCACGGCGGCGCGGAAAGGGTCGTCCTCGGGCGTCTCGCCGCACACGGGGGCCTCCTCCTTCGCCCGCAGGGTGGCCAGGGCCAACGCCTGGTGGTAGACCCAACCGATCGTGACCGGGCTCACGTCCTCCTCCGCCTCGACGAGCTCCCGCAGGCTCAGGTCGTACTGCAGGAACCAGCGGAAAGAGCACTGCCCGAAGGTGGTGAGCTGCGTGGCGCTGCAAGGCCCCGCGGCCGGCAGCGGCACGCCGTGGACGCCGTCGAACGCGTCGGGCGGGTCGCCGCCCTCGCGGCGCATCTCCACGCTCCAGGCGTCGCGCGCCCGGGCGGCCGTGAGGGGCGCGTCGAGCGCGCGCCCGGCGACGGCGGGCAGCGTGGCGATGAGGCGCTCGAGCGCGCTCGCCGGGGCCCGCGGCCCGGCGGGGACGGGGTCGTCGGCGCCCACGGCCGCGAAGAACGAGCTGGGCAGGCGCTCCTTGCCGCCGAACGTCTCCGGGCAGGTGAGCGTGAGGCTCACGCCGCAGGCGTGGAGCACCGCCAGGAACGAGAGCTCCTCGCGCTCGGCGGCGCCGCGGGCGTCCTCCAGCTCCAAGCCGGCCGCCGCGACGGCGCGGCGCTCGTGGAAGTCCACGACGGGGTCGTCGCTCACGTCCTCGGGGAACACGCCCTCGGACAGGCCGACGACGAGGACGTGGTCGTACCGCGCGCCGAACACGGCCAGCGGCGTGTGGAGCTCGACGGCGTCGCGCCGCGGCGGGTCGGCCGGCATGACGGTCACGTCCAGCACGTCGCCCAGCAGCCCGAGGAACCGCACGCGGGTGACGACCTCGCCGGCGGCGGGCGAGCCCTCGCTCGGCAGCGCGTCACGCAGCGCGCCCTCGAGCAGCCTCCGGGCGCGGGCGTCGCGCTGGTGACCCGGCGCGGCGAGCCCCAGCGCCGCGAGCGCTGCACTGAACCGCTCGCGGTGCTCGGCCCAGGTAGCTCGCTCGGGCCACGCGAGCGCCTCCGCCGCCTCCACGCCCGCGGCCAGCCACTCCTCGGCGCCGGAAGCGTGCCGCGCCCGGGCCGTGGCCCACGACGCGTCGGGGAGGGCGCGCGTGAGCGGGTGGCGCAGCAGCTTCGCCGTGGGCTCGAACGGCAGGCCGCCGCCCACCGCCTCGATCAGCAGCGACAGCGCGTCGCCGAAGCGCGTCTCGCGCAGCGACAGCGCGTACGCCAGGCGCACCGGGACGCCGAACTCCGCGGCGACCGCCTTCACCAGCGGCCCGTAGCCGCGCTCGTCGCGCGCCACCAGCACGACCCTGTCGGGCTGGACGCCGGCGGCCAGGAGCGCCTTCACGCGGGCGAGGACGAAGCGGACCTCCTCCTCCTCGTTCGGCAGCCGCACGGCCGTGAGCGCTGGCGGCGCCGCGGGGTAGGGCGCGGCCGCGCGGGCCCCATCTTCGCCGACGGCGGCCGTGAAGCGCGCCGCCAGCCGGGGCCCGGGCGCCTCCCCCACCCGCTCGTCCTCCACCACGCTCCAGCCCCGCGAGGCCAGGAGCGCCGCGGCCGCCTCGCTCGCGGCGAAGGCGCGGGGCAGCACCACGGCCGAGCCGGCGGCGGCCACGGCGTCGAGGAACGCGACCTCGCCCTCGCCCAGCCGGGCGTAGCCGCTCACGAGCAGCGGCTCTGGCGCGGGCGGTGCCGCCGCGGCGCGCCACAGCACCTCGGCCGGGTCCACCTCCCCGCGCTCCTGCAGGCGGCGGCTGTAGGCCAGCGCCAGCCTGACCACGTCGACGCTGCGCCGCCCGACGCCCTCCGCCGCCTCCAGCGCCGACACCAGCCAGGGGCGCGAAGCGACGCCGGCACGGAGCATCTCGCTGACGACGGGCTGCACGCGCCGCGCCGTCCCCTCGACGTCGGCGGGAGCGAGGACCTCGGCCACGGCCTCGCGCAGGGCCACGAGCCGCGACACCGCGCCGGCCAGGGAGGCCCCCTGGCTCCGGGCGGCGGTGACGGCGCGTTCCTGGAGGCCACGGCTGGCGGCCGGGCCGCCGCGCACGGCCCGCGCCGCGCGCGCGTTGGGCGCGACGAGCCGCCGACCCGGCAGCAGCTCGCGCGCGACGGTGAGCGGGTCGGCGGCCAGGACGACCGTCCGACGCGCGGCCGACGCGTCGGGGGACGCCCGCCCGCCCCGGTCCGCTCGGAGCGGCCCGGGCGTCAACGGCGCCCTCCGCGACGCTCGAGCGTGTCTGACCTCGACGCTTCGACCCCCATGTCGGCGAGGTTAACTCCCCCGTGCGTCAGGAAGCGTCGCTGTCCCTCCCGGTGCAGGCCCCGGGGCGTCCTGGAGCCGGACGCGAGGCGCTCGCCCGCGGGGCGTGACGGGTCGCCGGCCCGGCGCCGGCCGGGCGATGCCAGGCGGCCGCCGCCCGAGTGCCGGGCGTCACACCCCGACGGCGCCGCCGGCCGTCACGCTGTGCTGGTGGACCCAGCGACATCGCAGCTGATCGGCACGGTCGTGAGCGTCACGGCCGTCGTCCTCTCGCTGCTCGGCCTGGCCTTCCACGTGAGACAGCAGACGCGCGCCTTGCGCGCCCAGAACTACGCCCAAGCCCTGGGTCGCCTCGCCGCCGTGCAGGCGCGGCTCTCCGAGAGCGAGCGCCTGGCGAGCGTCTTCGCCCGCGGCGCCGTCGACACCTCGCTGCTGACCGTGGAGGAGCGCATCCAGTTCACCTGGACCTTCTACGAGATCTTCGGCGCCATGGAGTTCATGTACGACCAGCTGCGCGAGGGCGCGCTCCCGCCCCACGTGTGGGACCGCTGGGAGCGCACGCTGGCCTGGTGGATCGCCCAGCCCGGCGTCGCGTCCTTCTGGCGTGGCCGGCCGACGCCGTTCAACGACGCCTTCACCGCGCTGGTGGAGGAGAAGCTGGCCGACCCGCGCATCGACATGCAGCGCCTCGCGGCCTGGGACGCCTACATCGCGAACCCGCACGCCCAGGCACGCACGGCCCGGTGGCGCGACGCCGCCGAGGACCCGCAGCTCTGAGCGGGCGCCGCGGCGGTCCGGGGCTCTCAGCCGTAGAGCGACAGGGCGGCCCGCGCCTCGGCGACCAGCCGCTCCCTCATCGAGGCCGGCTCCAGCACCTCCACCTTCGAACCCCAGCTGAGGACGAAGGCCAGGAGCTCGTGGGCGTCGCCGTCCTTGGCGAGCCGGCCGCGCAGCACCACGCGGTGTGAGCCGTCCTCCTCCTCCGCCACGACCTCGATGTTGCGGTCGTACTCCTGCTGCTCCACGAACCACGACGCCACCGACGGGTCCACTCGCAGCACCACCTCTACCGGCTCGCCCACGACGGTGATCCCCCAGGCGCCCTCTAGGAAGGCGACCGGGTCGAAGTCGGACGGGATCTCGTAGGTGTCGTCGAGGAGGCGCACGTTGCGCATGCGCGAGAGGCGGAACACGCCGACGCCTTCGAAGTAGAGCCGCTCCCGCGCCACCACGTAGGGCTGGAGGTTGCGGCGGTTCAGCTCGTAGTAGAGGACCTCGTACTCGTGCGGGTGGTGCTGGCTGCCGCGCGCCGAGCGGTAGTCGCAGCGCAGCACGCGCCGGTTGAACCAGGCCTGGGCGACGAGGTCGAGGGTGCGGTCGTGGCGGCTGGTCGGCAGCTTGTCGACGCTGTGCGCCAGGGTCGAGCGTGCCGGCTCGGGGAGCTGCATGGCCAGCTTGCGGAGCGCGTTGCGGTAGTGCCTGTCGCCCACGCCGGTGTGGACCAGGAGGCGCGTGGCGCTGTGCACGGCCAACGCCTCCACCTCGTTCAGGGCGCTGCCCGGAGCGGGGATGCGGTAGCTCCCCTCCTCCTCGACGACGTCCACGACCTCGCGGAGGTCCCACAGGTCGCGCTCGATCGTACGCCGGGTCACGCCGAACCTCTCGGCCAGCTCGGCCACGCGGTAGGGCTTGAGCGCCAGCAGCTTCTCCAGCTCCTTGAGCCGGCTGGCCTTGTTCAGGTTGCGCGTCACCCGACAGCAGCCTACCCCCGCGCGGCGAGCACACAGCGTGGCCTAGTCCGCGCGTTCGCCGTCGGCGCGCCGTCATGCCCCACCGTCCGCCTCTCACGCGCCCGCGCCTCACAATGACGGGGACATGGAGCCTCGCGGCCTGCACCACGTGACCGGCATCACCGGCGACGTCCAGGCGAACGTCGACTTCTACGTCGGCCTGCTGGGCCTGCGCCTCGTGAAGCGCACCGTCAACCACCAGGACCCCTCGACGCTCCACCTCTTCTACGCGCCCTGGGACGGCAGGCCCGGCACGACGCTGACGTTCTTCGTCTGGCCCGACACCGCCGCCGGCCGCCGGGGCGTGGGGCAGGCGGCCGAGGTGGGCCTGAGCGTGCCGCGCTCCGAGGTCGGGTTCTGGTACGAGCGCCTGCTGTCGCGCGGCGTGAGCTTCGGCGGCCCGGCGGCCAAGGGCGGGCTGACGACGTTGACGCTCGAGGACCCCGACGGCCTGCCGGTCGTACTGGTCGGCACCGACGACGTCCCGCCTCCTCCGAGCGCCGAGGAGCGCTCCGGCGTGCCGCCGGAGGCGGCGGTGCGCGGCCTGCACCACGTGACGTTCTGGTCCGACCAGGTGGAGGCGACCGGAGAGGTGCTCACCGAGCTGCTCGGCTTCGAGCCCGCCGACGACGCCGGCACCGTGCGCGCCTACCGGGCGCCGGCCGAGGTGGGGAGCGTGGTCTACGTGCGGGACGCCTCCGGGTTCTGGCCGGCCGCGGGCGGCGTCGGGACGCTGCACCACGTGGCCTTCCGCGCCGACATGGACGCGTTCCCCGAGCGGATGAGGGCGTACGCCGCGAAGCGCCTGCTCGCCCTCAGCCCGCAGCGCGAGCACGGCTACTTCCGCTCGACGTACTTCCGCGAGCCTTCCGGCGCGATCGTGGAGGTCGCCAGCGACGGGCCCGGCTTCGCCTTCGACGAGCCGCTGCGGTCTTTGGGCGAGAGGCTGGTCCTGCCACCCGACCTCGAGGCGCGGCGGGCGGAGCTGGAGACCGTGCTGCCCACGTTCGCCCTGCCCGGCGAGGAGCGGCGGCCGCGCCGCGACCTCGGCTGGACGCACCGCTTCGTGCCCGGCACGGGCGGCCCGGCCCTGGTGCTCCTGCACGGCGCCGGCGGTGACGAGACCAGCCTGCTCCCCCTCGCGCGCCAGGCCTCCTCCTACGCTCACCTCCTCTCGCTGCGCGGCCACCTCGCTAACGGAGGCAGGCCCGCGTTCGTCACGCGCGGGCCGGACGGCGAGGCGGACATGGCCGAGCTACGCCTCTCGGCCGACGAGCTGGCCGTCTTCGTGGGCCAGGCCGAGCGCCACTACGAGCTAGACGGCGCCCCGGTGGTGCTGGTGGGGCACGAGGACGGCGCCGACCTGGCGCTCGCCAGCCTGGCCCGGCACCCCGACGCCTTCGCGGCCGCCGCCCTGCTGCGCCCGAGCCTGGCCCTGAGCGAGCCGCCCCGCGGACGGCTCGATGGTAAGCGGGTGCTGCTGGTGCTCGGACGCGAGGACCCGGCCTTCGCCCAGGGGGAGGCGGCCGCCGCCTACCTCGCCACGGCGGGAGCCGAAGTCGAGGTCGTGCGCCTGTCGCTGGGGACCGTGCTGTGGGACCCCGACACCGAGGCGTTGCGCGTGTGGCTGGCCGCCTCAGCCGCCTGAGACGCGACGGTACGTCGGCGCGGTCTTGGCGCGACCGGGCCCTTCGACACGCTCACGGCCGACCTGGCAGGCCTGGCGCTGCTGGTCGTCGGCCTGCTGCTGATGGCCTTCGAGCTCCGACCCGCCGACGTCGGACTGCGCGCACGCGACCTGGCGTCCGGCGCTCAGGGACCGATTGGGCTAAGGGTGGCCTGCCGCCAACGGCGCCGGATCGCCCGGATCTCGTAGGTGTGCCCGGCCTCGTGCTCGAGGAGGTGGTAGACGGTCCAGGCCGGCGACATGGCGTAGTCCTCGCCCTGCGGCTCGCGCAGGCGGTGCCAGTCGTCCAGGTCCATGTGGGCGAAGCGCTCGAAGACGCTGCGGCGCACCGCCCCCAGGCGTTCGAGGTGCGTCTCCAGGCTCTGACCCTCGACGTGCACGAGCGTCCCGTCGGGCTCGCGGTCGTTCTCGTACGGGAAGAGCGCGATGAGCTCCGGCGGGAACGGCTCGCCGTGGACGTCGAAGTAGCACCACCCCATCTCGACGCCGGCGATGTGCGTGAGCAGCGTGCCGATCGAGTTGTCGCGGCCGATGGGTCCGCGCCAGTCGAGCTCGTCCTGCTCGATGCCCCGCAGGGACCAGATCAACCCGCGCCTGGCCTCCTCCATCGCCCAGAGCCAGATCCCCACCTCGCGCTCCGGTACGTCGAGCGGCTCCATCGTGTGCACATGCGGACGGTCGCTCATCCAGTTCCCCTCCTCCGCGCGCTCGCGCGCCCCAACGGTCGGGTGGCCGAGTGTAGCGCCGCCGAGGCCCGCGCCTAGAGGGTCTCGGCCTGGGCCGAGGCGTCAGGAGGCCGGCTTGGGCCTGTCGCGCAGTATGGGGAGGAAGCGCTCCCAGGGGCCCACGTCCTCGCCGTAGCGCTTGGCCATCACGCGGGCCACCTGCGCCAAGTGGCCCAGGTCGTGCACGACCCAGGTGGAGAGGAGCTGGGCGAGCGACACGGGTCCGAACTCCGGGTGGTTGGCCGTGGCCCGGAGGGCGGCCTCGTCGAGGCCCCAGGACGCCACCTCGGCGAGGTTCTCCCGGCGCGCGGCGGCGAACTCGTCGAGGAGGTCCTCCAGCGTCCGTCCGGCGTGGAGCCGGCGGTGCGCGTAACGGTCGAAGGGAGGGAAGGTGGCGCCGGGGTCGCCGGCGCGGATCACGCGGGCGCGCGGCAGCCAGTTCGTGCGCTCGGCCTCGAGCAGGTGGCCGACGACCTCGAAGGGGCTGAACGTCCCCTCGCCCTCGTCGGCGTGGGTCCATCCGTCGTCGAGCCCGGCGAGGAGGGCTCTGAGCGTCGCGGGGGTTCGCCTCAGCAGCTGAGAGGCGCTCTCGAGGTCGAAGCGCATGGTCACCTCCGGCCCGGCGAGCGCTGTGTGCGCCGGGACGCGGGCAGGATACCGGCACGGCCGCCCATCTGGCCCACCTGGAGCCGCGCCGCCCGTGCGTACAGGCGGCGCGGCCGAGGGTGCCAGGCGGGCTCAGGCGGCGTCGGGGAGGACGTCCTCGAGGCGGTCGTACGACACCTGCATGCCGGACTCCATGCCGCTGTCGAGGATCGCCTGCAGCACCTCGGGCGAGTGGCACTCCACGTGCACGCGCATCGTGGTCACGCCGCCCTCCTCGGTCAGCTCGGTGGTGACGAGGGTGCTGGGCTCGTCCACGTCGGGGCCGCCGCCCGGCATGCCCTCGAACACCTCGGTGTTGACGAGCCTCCGGGGCCTCTCGACCTCCACGTAGCGCCCGTGGAAGAACACCTCGTGGCCGTCCTGAACGACGGCGTTGCGCCAGTGTCCGCCCGGGCGCGCGTCGGCGACGCACTCCACCCACTGCCCGCCGGGGAAGCCCCACCAGCGCTTGATCAGCTCGGGCTCGGTGAGCGCACGGAAAACCGCCTCGGCCGAGGCGTCGAACCTGCGCTCGACCTCGTAGGCGGTGTCCGAGACGACGGTGACCTTGGCGCTGCCCTTGCGGTTCGACCTACCGGTCATGGCACTTCCTCCTCTAGTCCCGCCACCACGTCGTCCAGCCTGTCGAGCCGGTCGTTCCAGGCGGCGGTGAAGCGCTCCAGCCACTCGAGGACCTGGCGAAGGGCACGGCCTTCGACGCTGTAGAAGCGCCACCTGCCCTGGGGCCGTACGCGTACCAGCCCTGCCTCCTTGAGGACCCCCAGGTGCTTCGACACCTGCGGCTGGGACATGGCGAGGCGGTCGACCAGCTCGCTCACGGTGGCCTCCCCCTCCCCGATGGCCGTGAGCAGGTCGCGGCACACCGGGTCGGAGAGGGCCGCGAAGGCGGAGCCGACCTTCACCGTCGCCATGTCGGCATCATATTCCAGATTTGGAATATGTCAACCGCCAGGACCGTGCCCGCTCGTCACAGGAGCGTCCGCTACAGTGGCCGCACGAACCTCAGGAGGACCGCATGGACCTGCGTCTGCTCTTCAGGAACGTGGCTCCCTTGGCCGCCCTGGCGACCCTCGCGCTCGCGAGCGCGCAGCCCGAGCTGCCGCCCGCGCCGGGGCAGCTCGTCGACGTCGGCGGGAGGAACCTGCACGTCTACTGCGTGGGCGATGGCAGCCCCACCGTCGTGCTCGAGGCCGGCCTGGGCGACGGCTCCATCAACTTCCGGGCGCTGCAGACGCGCATCGCCGCCTTCACGCGCGTCTGCGCCTACGACCGCGCCGGCTACGGCTGGTCGGACGAGGCCGAGGACGCCCGCGACCTGGAGGCGATCGTCGCCGACCTGCACGCCCTGCTCGAGGGCGCCGGCGAGGAGGGTCCGTACGTGCTGGCCGGACACTCGCTCGGCGGGCTGATCGCCCTCGGCTACGCCAAGGCCCGCCCGGGAGACGTCGTGGGCGTGGTGCTCATCGACTCGTCGCATCCCCACCAGATGGACCGCCTGGCCGCGGTGCCAGAGCTGGTCACGGCGCAGGAACTGGAGATCGAGGGCCTGGCGGCCGCCATCGACATGGCCGAATCCGGCGGCCTGCCGCCCGACGCCGTGCGGCCGAACGCCCCGCCGGTGCTGGCTCCCGCGCTCCAGGACGAGTGGGCGCGGCTCTTCGTGCAGCCGAAGCAGCTGCGCGCCGCGGTGGCCGAGTTCCGCGCCCTCGACGCGACCCTCGCGCAGGCGGCCGCGGCGCTCGACCTCGGCGACCTGCCCGTGACGGTGGTCTCGCGCGGGGTCGGCGTGGAAGGACAGCTGCCCGCCGAGGCCCTGGAGGCCCTCGGCCTCACCCCCGACGTGCTGCGACGCGCCGAGGAGATCTGGAGCGGCCTGCAGCAGGACCTGCTGAACGTGTCCACGAGCTCGAAGCGGGTGGTGGCCGAGAGGAGCCCGCACTACGTGTACTACCAGCAGCCCGCGCTCGTGGTGGCCGCGGTGCGCGAGCTCGTGACGAGGGCGCGCTAGCCGTGTTCTCCGGCCGCCGGGTCCTCGCCGTGCTCAACCCCACCAGCGGGGCGAGGCGCGGCGGCGACCTGGCGGAGGAGCTCCGTGAGGGCGTCCTGGGTCACGGCGCCGCCGACGTCGAGGTACGCGTCACGGAGGGCCCCGACGACGCGCTTAGTTGGGCGACCGCAGCCGCCCACGAGGGCTTCGAGGTGGTGGTGGCCGGCGGCGGGGACGGCACGGTGACCGCCGTGGCGCAGGGCGTCTTCGCTTCGGGGGCCGACGTCCCCGTGGCGATCGTGCCGCTGGGCACCGGCAACGGCTTGGCGCGCGTCCTGGGCGTGCCGCTCGAGCCCCGAGAGGCGCTCGAGGCCCTGGCGGCCGGCAAGCCCGTGAAGCTGGACGTGCTCGAGGTGACCTCGCACGGCCTCGTCTCGCTCCTCTTCTGCGGCGCCGGGCTGGACGCGAAGATCAACGAGGACGCCGACCGCGAGGCCAAGGACCGGTTGGGCTTCCTGGCCTACGTGAGGGCGGCTCTGGGCGCGGCGAGCGACCTCGAGCGTCACGACCTCACCGTCACCGTCGACGGCCGGACGTCGCGCCTCCGCGGCCACACGGTCATCGCCTTCAACGCCACCAAGCTCGAGCTGCTGGGCCTCGAGGTCGGGCCCGACTCCACCCCGCACGACGGGCGCATGGACGTGGCGGTGATGCGCACGCCGACCAGGTGGGCGGTGCTGCGCCGCGCCCTCAGGCTCCTGCGCCGCGCGGACTCGCGCGCCGACCTCCTGCCGGCCACGTCGCTGCGCCTCGAGGCGCGTCCGCCGCTGCCCGTGCAGGTCGACGGCGACCCCGTGGGTGACACGCCGCTCGAGGTGCGGGTCGCCCCCGCCGCGGTCACGTTCGTGGCACCGGCCGAGTACGAGGGCTGAGGGCACGGGGCCGGGACCCGGGCGGCGAGCGGACGCGGGCGGCGCCGCGCTCGGCGGGCGAGGCGTTGCGCGTCCGTGGCCGCCCGGTATCATCGTCAGCACCGTCCGAGGGGCGACGGGAGGCAACGATGAGCACGTCTCGCGCCGAGAACGACCGCCGCATCGACTACGTGGAGCTCGAGGTCACCGACGTGGAGGCCGCCAAGCGGTTCTACGGCGAGGTCTTCGGCTGGGAGTTCACGGACTACGGACCCGACTACTGCGAGTTCCGCGACGGCCGGCTCACCGGCGGCTTCTCGAAGGCCGACCGGGTGCAGTCGGGCGGCCCGCTCGTGATCATGTACGCCACCGACCTGGACGCCGTGGAGGCCGCGGTGCGCGGTGCCGGCGGCACGATCGTGCGCCCGACGTTCTCGTTCCCAGGCGGCCGGCGCTTCCACTTCGCCGACCCGAGCGGCAACGTCCTGGCGGTCTGGTCGGACGCCTAGCCGCGCCGCGGCCGCCACGAGGCCGGCCTGAGGGCGGTGGGGGCCCCGGAGGTCGGGCGCTGACCTATCGCCGAGCTCCCGGCCGGCTCACCCCCGCAGCCTGATGACCTCGCGGCGCGTGTGGTCGTCGATGTACTCGAACCACTCGACCAGCGTGAGCGGGCCGAGGTCGTTGTGCGGCACCACGGCCTGGGGGTCGGCCCCGGTGAGCGCGAGCTCCCGTGCCAGCGCGATGCTCTCCTCGCGCACCCGGGCGAACGCCTCCTGCAGGTCCTCGAGCGAGGAGCCGTCGGGCAGCCGGAACGGGTGGTACGGGTCCAGGTCGGTGGGCGGGTCCCGCCACCGCCGCACCCGCGCCAGGCTCCAGCGCTCGATGCCCACCCAGTGGTTGACGGCCTCGCGGTTGCCGGGCGTGTCCTTGGCGGCCAGGACGCGCGGCAGCAGGGCGTCGCGCGACGCCGCGAGCTGGTCGGCGAGCTGCTCGAGGGTCTTCCCCCGCGCCCGCCGCCTGACCCTCGGCCCCAGGGCCGCGCCGATGAGCTTCTGCACCAGGCTCACGTCGCCCGCTACTGTAGGGCACTCGCGCCGCCGGCCGGGACGCGCGCGCAGCGTCCGGCGGCAGTCGGGAGGTCACGGGTGAAGACGGTCTACTACACGGCCAGCAGCCTCGACGGCTTCATCGCCACCGAGGCCGACGACCTGAGCTGGCTCCTCCGCTTCAGCGCCGAGGACCCCACCTACGAACGGTTCATAGCCCGCGTCGGCGCCGTGGCCATGGGCAAGAACACGTACCTGTGGCTCCTGAACCACCACCGCGCCACGAAGGGCGACGCCCCGTTCGAGTGGATGTACGAGCAGCCCTCATGGGTGTTCAGCTCCACCGAGCTGGAGAGGCCGGTGACGGGCGACCTGCGGTTCGTGCGCGGCGACGTGCGCCCCGTGCGCGAAGAGATGGCGCGCGAGGCCGGCGGCAAGGACCTCTGGGTCCTCGGGGGAGGCGACCTGGTGGGCCAGTTCCACGACCACGGCCTCCTGGACGAGGTCATCGTCACCTTCGCGCCCGTCACGCTCGGCTCCGGCAAGCCGCTGCTCCCCCGGCGCATCACGGACCCTCCCTTCGAGCTCGTCAGCGTCGAGAGGTTCGGGCC
>CAZGXF010000054.1:0-16207 GCA_964529575.1 uncultured bacterium | reverse complement strand
GCGTTGTTGTACTGCAGGACGGCGTCGTTGTAGAACTGCCGCGCGTAGGCGATCTTGTTCTCGATCCCCGAGAGCTCCTCCTGCAACATGGCGAAGTTCTGGTTCGCCTTCAGCTCCGGGTAGGCCTCCGCGAGAGCCAACAGCCTCCCGAGCGCGGCCGACATGACGTTCGCGGCCTCGGCCGACTCGCTGACGCCGCGGGCGTTGAGCATGGCCTGACGGGAGCGGGCGACCTCCTCGAAGAGCTGGCGCTCGTGGGAGGCGTAGCCTTTGACCGTCTCCACGAGGTTGGGGACCAGGTCGTTGCGACGCTTGAGCTGCACGTCGATCTGGCTCCAAGCGTTCTCGTAACGGTTCTCCAGGGAGACGATGCGGTTGTACACGCTGACGCCCCAGAGCGCCAGAGCCGCGAGGACGACCAGGATGACGATCGCTGCCATGCACGACCTCCTAAGGGTGAAGCATAAGGCCTGGGGCCGCGCCCTGAGCCGCGCGTCGCGCACGGGCTGACCACGGGCGCCACGCAGCTGGGCATCACGCCCCCTCACTAGAAGGAGGCCCGCCCCACGAAGGGACGGGCCTCCTCGACGCGCGGGCTGGTCGCCCGCGGTCAGCTGGTCAGAAGCGGAACTGCAGGCCGCCGCCGATGCCGCCGTACTGCTCGCCTGAGCCGTCGAAGTACGGGCGGTAGCGGCCTTCCACGAAGACCGCGAAGTGCCGGGCGAGGCGGTACTGCACGCCGACGAACATCTCGCCGAAGAACACCGTGTCGGCCTCGAAAGCCGCGCCGGCGCCCACGCCCACGTAGGCGTCGCTGCGGCCATGGAACGTCGTGTAGGTGATGGCGCCGCCGGCGCTCGAGGGGGAGGCGCCGAACGAGTGCTCGTAGTTCACCCGGAAGCCGATGTTGCCGAGCACCGAGTCGTGGCCCACGGCGACGCGGCCGAGGACGCCTTTGTTCGGGTCGGAGCCCATCGCCGCGACCGACACGTAGAAGCCGCCGCGGTCGGGGAACAGGGTGTCCTCGACGCGGTCCATGCGGCCCTCGAGGTCGGCGAGGCGCTCCTCGACGTCGTCGAGGCGGGCCTCGACGTCACCGAGGTCGGCCGAGAGGGCCGAGACGCGGGCGTTCACGGCCTCCAGGCGCTCTTCGACGCCGCCGAGGTCGACGGGGGCCGAGGTGCCGTGCAGCGAGTGGACCGACATCTCCAGCATGGAGATGCGGCCTTCGACGGCCGTCTGGGCCTGGCGCAGCTCGTCGATCGCGGCCCAGAGACCGGAGGTGTCGACCTCGCCGCCCGGGCGGGCCTCGATGGCGGCGAGGCGGGCTTCGACGTCGCCGAGACGAGCGAGGGCGTCGTCGAGCTCGGCTTCCACGGCCGCCAGGTCCTCCAGCGTCGCGTAGCCGCGCAGGGCCGCGAGGGCGTCCTCCAGCGCAGCCACGCGGGCTTCGAGGTCGCCGTCGTGGCCGAGGGCGTCGATGCGGGCGGCCAGCTCGGCGTCAGCGGCCTCGAGGGCGTCGATGCGGGCGGCCAGCTCGGCGTCAGCGGCCTCGAGGGCGTCGATGCGGCCGTTCGCGGCGGCGAGGGCGTCACGCAGGCGCGCGATCTCCTCGAGGGCGCCGCCGAGCTCGCCGTCGAGCTCCACGATCGCCTGGCGCAGGGCGGCCTGGGCTTCGGGGTCGAACGCGTCGAGCCCGTAGGCCTGGATCAGGCGCGCCAGCACCACGGCCATCTCGGCGCGGGTGATGTCCTGGCGCCAGCCGAACGTGCCGTCCGGGTAGCCGATGTAGAGGCCACGGCTGACGACGATGTCGATGGCTTCGTCGGCCCAGGCGCCCGGCGACTCCGCCAACGCGTTGGCCACCATCTGCGGCGTGGCCGGCCCGACGTTCACCTGGGCGCTCGCCACGCCGGCGGCGCCGAGCGCCACCACCGTCAGGGCCCCGAGGGCGCGCGCCTTGAGCGCGCGCCCGAACAGCTTCATGTGGTCCATCCGAGTACTCCTCCCTACTTCCATGCCGAGCTCACTCACCGGCGACGCTGACGATCGTGACGCCGCCTTCCCCGATGCTCACACCCAGGACCCTGAGAATGGGGTCGAGCAGGCCGCCGAGCAGCGAGTCGAGGGGCAGGGCGCCGAGCAGGTCGAGCACCGGGTCGAGCAGGAAGTCGATGACGTCGACGACGACCCCGACGAGGTCACCCAACAGGTCCGCCACGCTACCGAGAAGGCCGGTACCTTCCAGCTCGAAGTCGAGCGAGAGGTCGAGCGAACCCAGCAGGTCGGTGATCAGGTCGCCGATCGCCGCCGCCGAGGTGCCGGCGGAGGCGACGCCCGGCAGACCGTCCACCGTGACCGTCTTGGTCGCGCCTGTGGCGCTGGCGGCGGCCTTCGCGGCCACCTCGATGTCGAGGTCGATGCCGATGAACGGGATGTCGACGATCACCAGGTCGGCGTTGATGAGGGCGTCGATGTAGGCGCCGCCGACGATGCTGTGGCCGAACGTGAGCGAGCCGAGCGGGGCGCCGGCGTGGTAGAGGGCACGCTGCGTGTCGTCGAGCCAGCCGAGGCGGAGCTCCGCCAGGCCCGGGGTGAGCTCGACGATGACGCTGTCGTTCACAGGGTCGATGGCCTTGACCTCACCCGTGGTCGGGGCGATGTCGAGGTAGAGGCCGAGCTGGGTCAGCTGCAGGCTCGACTGGACCTGAGCGACGCCCAGGTACTCGGCCAGCTTCAGGACGCCGAGGACGAGGTTGATGAGGCCCTGCGGCAGCTGACCGATCGCGGTGTCGAGGTCCACGATCAGCTCGAGGCGCAGGCCAGCCGTGGAGAACGTCGCGCCTTCGCGGGCCAGCACCAGTTCGGGCGGGCGGGTGACGCTCACGAACGCCTTGACGGCCGTGAGGGCGTCGAGGTCGAGGTCGAGCGGGAGCGCGACCGCGATCATGTCGCCGATCGCCAGGTTGACGTGGTTGTAGAGCTGCAGCGTGCCGACGACGAGGTCGAGCAGCGAGATGCGCGTGACGGAGAGGACGTCCTCGAGCTCGACGAGGGGCACGTCACCGGTCTTGATGAGGTCGCCGAGCTTGATCGACCCGAGCAGGCCCTTGCTGCCGAGGAGGCTCAGCAGCTGGTTCAGGACGTTGGCCGCGTCGGCGTCGGTACCGCCCACCTTGCCCACGAGGGCGAACAGTAGGTCGACGAGCGGCAGGTCGGCGACCGCGGCGTTCTCCCAGCCGACCGTGTCGGTGACCTGTTCGACGAGGTCGAGCAGCTCGAGGCCGCCGAGGTCGACGCCGAGCAGGTCCTGCCAGGCGATCGCTCCGACCTCGAGGTCGGTGCCGAGGAGGCCGCCCACGACGGCGTCGAGGAGGGCCGAGTCGCCCGAGTCGAGGACCAGCAGGCTGGAGCCGGTGCTGACGACGGCGGTGGGCTTGAGCGAGGCGGTGACGGTGGTCTGCGACGAGGCCACGCCGCCGTTACCGTCGGTGACCATCACGCGGACGGTGTAAGAGCCTGCCTTCGTGAAGGTATGGCTGACCTGCTGGTCGCCGGCGCAGCTCGCGACGGTCTGGTTCGGCGTGCCGTCGCCCCAGATGACGGTGCAGGTGAGGACGTCGCCGTCGGCGTCCTGGGCGGTCCACGAGACGTTCACGGTCAGGGGGACCGCGCCGCTCGTCGGCTCGACGACGAACTCACCGATCGTCGGCTTGCTGTTCGAGGGCACCTGGCCGCCGTCGTCGGTGACGGTGACGGTGATGTCCTGCGTGCGCATGCCGCCGTTACCGTCGGTGACGGTCAGGACGACCTCGTACTCGCCGGGCTCCTGGAAGGTGTGGTCGTAGGTCTGGCCCGAGCCGCAGTTGTCGAGGACGACGGGGGCGCTGCCGTCCGGGATGAACAGCGTGCAGACGAGCACGTCGCCGTCGGGGTCGGAGGCGCTCCACGAGAAGGTGACGTCCAGAGGCGCCTTGCCGCTCGACGGGTCGACGGTGAAACCGCTGATGACCGGGCGGTGGTTGCCGCTCGGGTCGTCATCGTCGTCGCCGTCCGGGTCGGTGACGGTGACGGTCACCGTCGCCTCCTCCACGGTGCCGTTCGGCCGTTCGACCGACAGCTTCGCCGTGTAGGTGCCGGGCTCGGTGTAGGTGTGCTGGCTGGAGCCCTCGCCGCACTCGGTCAACGCCACCTGCGTGCTGCCGTCCCCGAAGGACACCATGCACTCCGCCGCGCCGTCGGCGACCTTCCACTCAGCCGTGACGAGAAGCGGGGCGTCGCCCGTGGTGGGCGTCACCGCGAACGACTCGATGAGCTTCGTGCCGCCACCGCCGCCGTCGATGTCCCGGTCCCTCACCTGCGTACAGGCGGCCAAGAGAAGCGTTAGGGCGGCAAGCCACAGTAATGGCTTGGCGAGCGAAAGGGTCCGCGACGTGTGACTCATGCCATCTCCTCTCTGCGCTCGCGAGAGGCGCTGGCGGTCCGTCCGCCCAGCAGCCTCGGTACCAGGGGGTCAGCCTCAAGCCTGCGCTGCTCGGACGGGAGAAGCGGCCGTGATCGAACTCCTTCTCGTCTAAGACGCGCTGGTCAGCCTGAGAGGTGGCCCCTACTGCGCTGACCGACCCGCTCCCGTCTCCCCCAGACGGAACGCGGACCTCGCGAGGTCGATGATTCGCGTGTCCGTCTTACAGGAAACTTACAAGCGCACATGAGAAGCTCCACGATGCGGTGTCAGCGCAACGTACATGTCGTCCAGGTGCGACTTTATATGCCCAGGAGTCGCGGACGATTGGGAAGGGCTCGGACGGCTCATGAGGCGCACCGTGTGGCAACGTCGACCTAGCGGACCGGGTCGACACCGAGGAGCGGTCTGGTGAAGGGTCAGTCGTGGCGCTCGACGATCACGCCGCCGCCGAGCAGGCGGTCCCCGTCGTAGATGACGGCGGACTGGCCGAGCGCGACGGCGAACATCGGCTCGTCGAAGACGACCTCGAAGCGGTCGTCGTTCAGGAGGCGCAGCGTGGCCGGCTCGGGCCGCTGGCGGTAGCGCACCTGCGCCATCACGCGCTCAGGCAGCTCCGCCTCGTCGCAGAGGAAGTTGCGACGGTCGGCCACGAGGCGCGGCCAGTGGCACATCTCCTTCGTGCCGACGACGACCTCGTTCGTCTCCGGGCGCAGCTCGATCACGAACCGCTCGAGGTGCGAGTGCTTCAGGCCCAGGCCCTTACGCTGGCCGATCGTGAACCGCGCGACGCCCATGTGCCGGCCGGCCACCTTGTAGCCGTCGGCGGCGTCCAGCACGTCGCCCGGGTTCGGCTCGAGCGCGTGGGCGAGGTAACCGCGTACGGTGCCGGGCACGAAGCAGAGCCCGGACGAGCTCGGCTTGTCGGCCACGGTGACGAGGTCCTTGGCCGCGGCGACGCGGCGCACCTCCTCCTTCGTCATCTCGCCCAAGGGGAAGAGGAGGTAGGGCAGAACCTCGCGCGGCAACGCCCAGAGGAAGTAGGTCTGGTCCTTGTCGTCGTCGCGCCCCCGGTGGAGCTCGGGGCCGCCCGGGGCGTCGACGCGCCGCACGTAGTGGCCCGTGGCCATGAACTCGCACCCCAGGGCCTGCGCCCGCCTCACGAACTCGCCGAACTTGATGTAGCGGTTGCACCAGACACAGGGGTTCGGCGTCACGCCTGAGAGGTAGCTAGGCACGAACGGGTCGATGACGATCTCCTGGAACCTGTCGCGGAAGTCCAGTAGATAGAACGGTACGTCCAGCTCGTCCGCCACCCGGCGGGCGTCGTAGGCGGCGTCGGGGCTGCAGCACAGGTCGAACGCCCCCTCCGGCCGCTCGTCTGGCCAGAAGCGCAGCATGCTGCCGACGACGTCGAAGCCACGCTCGACCAACAGCGCCGCGACCACCGACGAGTCGACCCCACCCGACATGCCCACGAGCACCTTCGGGGGCGTGACGGCGGGACGGGACGAGCCGACGGAGGGCACGGTCAGCGCGCTCACGACCGGCAAGCATAGCCCCCGCCGCCTCGCGCGCGGCCACCGTGGCGGACACCGACTGGTAGAGTCGTCGCGGAGGTCCGAGTGAAAGCCGCGCGCATCGCCCAACTGCTGCTCGTAGCCCTGGCGGCCGTCTACCTCTGGCTCTTCCACTCCGCCAACCCGGACTACGTCGAGCTCCCGTTCATGCACCGCCTCTTCCTGCCGCAGCTGCCGGTGGGCATCGTCGTCGTGGCCGCGCTCCTCATCGGCTGGCTGGTGGGCTGGGCGCCCACGCGCCTGGCCCTGTGGCGCCGCACCCGCGAGCTGAGGCGCGTGCAGACCGAGCTCGCCGAGGAGCGTCGTCGCACCGCCCCTCAGGCCGTGCCCGTGAACCCTTACCTCACCGAGCCCGAGATCCCGGTCATCCCCGACCGCCCCTACGACCCCGAGCTGGGCGACCCGGACGAAGCGGTCTGATGACCGGGCACCCGGCCGCCGAGCCGCGGTGGACGGTCCGCCCGCCGGCGCCGCCGCACGAGGTCGCCGCGCTGAGCCGCGCGCTGGGCGTCCCGCCCGCGTTGGCCGCAATCCTGTGGGCCCGCGGCCTGCGCGACGACGCGCCCGACCACCTCAACCCGCCTCTCAGGCGCAGCCCCAACCCCAGCCTGGAGGAGGCGGCCGCGCGCCTGGCCCGGGCCATCGAGCGCGGCGAGAGGGTGCTGGTCCACGGCGACTACGACGCCGACGGCATCACCGGCACGGCGGTCATGCTCCTCGGCCTGCGCGAGCTGGGCGGCAAGGTGGAGGCCCACGTGCCGAACCGCCTCACCGACGGCTACGGCATCCACCCCGGGCGCGTGGACGAGCTGGCGGCCCGCGCCGACCTGCTCCTCACCGTCGACTGCGGGGTGACGAACCTCGCCGAGATCGCGGCGCTGCGGGCGCGCGGCGTGGAGGTCATCGTCACCGACCATCACACGCCCGGCTCCGAGCTCCCCGACTGCCTGGTCGTGCACCCGTGTCTCTCGCCCCTGGCGCGAGCCGGCCTGCCGGAGCTCACGGGCTCGGGCGTGGCCTTCCACCTCCTGTGGGCGCTGCGCGAGCGGCTGGGCCTCGAGCCGCCCCTCGACTACGCCGACCTGGCCACGCTCGGGACCGTCGCCGACGTGGCGCCGCTCCTGGGCGAGAACCGCGCTCTCATCAAGGAGGGCCTGCGGCGCATCGTCGACTCGCGGTGGCCGGGCGTACGCGCCATGGTGCGGCAGTCGAAGCTGCGCGACGAGGTCACCGCCCACCACGTGGCGTTCGTGCTGGCGCCGCGCTTGAACGCCGCCGGCCGCCTGGGCGAGGCCGACAAGGGGCTCGAGCTGCTGACGACCGCCTCGGAGCGGCGGGCCAGCGAGCTGGCCTCGTACCTCGACGCCCGCAACGCCGACCGCCGCCGCATCCAGGACGAGATGCTCGCCGCCGCCGAGGCGAAGGTCGACCCGGGCGCGCCGGCGCTGGTGCTCGAGGACCCCGCCTGGCACCCGGGCGTGATGGGCATCGTGGCCAGCAAGCTCCTGGAACGCCACTACAAGCCCGTGTTCATCGCCGCGGCCGGCAAGGGCAGCGTGCGCTCCACGCCGGGGGTCTCGGCGGTGGAGGCGCTGAAGGCCGCCGCCGACCACCTCATCCGCTTCGGGGGCCACCGCCAGGCGGCGGGCTTCGCCCTGGAGATGAGCCGCTTCCACGCCTTCCGCGACGCCGTGTTCGAGTACGTTGGCGGCTTCGAGCCCGACGTGAGGACCCTCGTGGCCGACGCCGTCATCACGCCGTCCGAGGTGGACGACGGCCTCTACCGCGCCATCCGCGACCTGGAGCCGTTCGGCGAGGGGCACGCCTCGCCGCTGTTCGCCGTGGCCGGGCGGCTCGAGCAGGCCCGCGCGGTCGGCGCCACGGGCGCGACGCTGCAGCTGCGCGTGGGCGGGGTGAAGGGCGTCGCTTGGCGCATGGGCGACCTGGCCGGGCACCTGCCCCTTGGCGGCGAGGTGCACGTGGCCGCCACCATCCGCGAGAGCGAGTGGCAGGACAAGCGCCACCTGGAGCTGATGGCCGAGGCCGTCAGGCCGTCCGGACCCTTGAGCCTGGCGCCCGAGGCGCGCGGCGAGGAGAGCCGGCGGGCGCTGCGCCTGGTGGCGCGAGCGCCGCGGCCGGGCGTACCCGCCGACCCGCGCGTCGCGACGCGCGGACGCCTGGTCGCCGGGCCGCTCTCGGACCCGGTCGCCGACCTCCAGCGCCTGGTGGCCGCCGGCGAGCCGTTCACGCTCGACCTCTCCGACCGCGACCTGGCGCGCATCGAGGACGAGGCCCTCTCGTACCCCACGGTCCACGAGCTGCGCCGCGGCCTGGTCGCGTTCCGTCGCGGCCTGCAGCACGGCATCCCCGAGCCGAAGCTGTCGCGGCTCACCGCCGCGCTGCGCGAGCTCCAGCTCCTCGACGACCTGGGGCGCGCCGTCGTCACCGAGCCGGGCCGCAAGCTGAACCCCATGGGGTCGCCCACGTTGCTGGCCGGCCTGGTGCGCCGTTACCGCCTGCGCAACCTCGTGCACGCCTACAGGCACTTCGACGACGAGGCGTTCGCCCTCGCGGTCGTGAACCTGTTCGGCGAGGACGTCGGGGCCGAGCGGGCCGCCGCGGCGAGCGAGCCCGAGGGCGAGCCGGCGCTGCCGGTGCGGCTGGCCGGCTGAAGGTCCTCTCAGCCCTCGCCTTGACCGCCGGTCCAGGGCGCAGTCGGTAGGCCCCAGCCCTTGTGGATGGCCATCATGCGCAGGAAGAAGCAGAGCCCGGCGCCGACGGTGAAGGTCGCCAGCCACGGCCAGCCGAGGGCGTCGCCCAGCACCACGACCAGCCCGCCGGCCAGCGCCGCGATGGCGTAGAGCTCGCTCTTCAGCACGGCGGGCGTCTCGTTCACCAGCACGTCGCGCAGCATCCCGCCGCCGATGCCCGTGAGCATCCCCATCACCGGCGCCATCACCGGGCTGAGGCCCGCCGACAGCGCGGCCACCGTGCCGGTGACCGCGAACAGCGCCAGCCCGGCGGCGTCGAAGTAGAGCACCAGCCGCCGACGCCGGTCGATGTCGGGGTACCAGAAGAAGACGACCACCGCCGCCAGCACCGACACCGCCAGGTAGCGCCAGTCGCTGAGCGAACCGGCCGGGAAGCGGCCGAGGATCACGTCGCGCGTGATGCCGCCGGCGTTCCCCGCGGCGAAGGCCAGGACGGCGAGCCCGAACAGGTCCACGCGCCCCTTCACCCCCGCGACGCCGCCCGAGAGGGCGAACACGAACGTGCCGATGAGGTTGGGCACCAGCACCGTTTGGCTGAGGAGGACCGCTGTCATGCGCTCGACGCCGGGTTCCACGTCCGCCCAGGCTATACGGACGCGGCGCAGGCGCGTGGGCGCATCGCCGCAGCGGGCGCGCCGCCGCTTCGCCGGCCCCTTCCGCCCGCGCCGGGGGGCGCCCGCCGCCTGTACCGCCGCCCGGCCAGGCGATAACCTTTCGCATGCCTCAGGCGCCCCATGCCGACCCGTCCGATACCCAGGCGCCAGCCCGTCCGCTGCGCTCCCCGCTGCCCCCACCCCGCGCGGTCGACGACCCCGAGGCCCTCGAGCGCGACCTGAGGGCCGTGGTGAGGGGCGAGGTGCGCTTCGACGCCAAGTCCCGCGCCCTCTACGCCACCGACGCCAGCCCGTACCGCATCGCGCCCATCGGCGTCGTGGTGCCCCTCGACGAGGAGGACGTGCGCGCCGCCGTGGGCGTCGCCGCCCGGCACGGCGCGCCCATCCTGCCGCGTGGCGGCGGCACCTCGCTGGCCGGCCAGACCGTCGGCGAGGCGCTGGTCATCGACGTGTCGAAGCACCTCACGCGGGTGCTGGAGGTGAACGTCGAGGAGCGCTGGGTGCGCGTGCAGCCCGGCGTGGTCCGCGACCAGCTGAACCGCCTGTTGGCGCCGCACGGCCTGCAGTTCACGCCCGACGTGGCCACCACCGACAGGGCGAACGTGGGCGGCATGGTGGCGAACAACTCGTCCGGCACGCACTCGATCAAGTACGGCAAGACCGTCGACCAGGTCATGGCCATGCGCGTGCTGCTCGCCGACGGCACCGAGCTCGAGCTGGGGCCGCTGAACCACGCCGAGCTGGCGGCGAAGCTGGCCGACCAGGGCCGCGAGGGCCGCCTCTACCGCGAGGTCGTGAGGGTCGTCAGGGAGAACGAGGACGAGATCGCCGCCCGCTACCCGAAGGTCATGCGCCGCGTGGGCGGCTACAACCTCGACGAGCTGGTGGGCGACGGGCCCTTCAACCTGGCCAAGCTCGTCTGCGGCAGCGAGGGCACGCTGGCGCTGATCCTCGAGGTCAAGCTCGCCCTCCACCGCCTGCCGCCGAAGCGGGTGCTCGACATGCGGCACTTCGACACCCTCGAGAAGTGCCTCACGGCCGTGCAGTACATCAACAGACACGGCCCGGCCGCCGTGGAGCTCCTGGACCGCGACCTCTTCACCCTGGGCAAGGAGAACCCGCACATGGCGCCGCTCACCTCGTGGGTGCAGGGCGACCCGGCGGCGGTGCTGCTGGTGGAGTTCGACGGCGAGACGGACGAGGAGCTGGAGCGCCAGCTCGCCTCGTTGGCCGCCGACCCCGAGGTGAACGCCCTCTCCTACGCCTCGTACGTGGCCAGGCACCCGGCCGAGCAGCGGGACATCGTCGAGCTGCGGCGGGCGGGCCTGGGCATCTACGCCACCATGAAGGGCAGGCGGAAGCCCACGCCGTTCATCGAGGACGCGGCCATCCCGGTGGACAAGCTGCCCTTCTACATCCCCGAGGTCATCGAGGTGTGCCGCCGCCACGGCGCCCGCACCGTCATGTACGCGCACGCCTCGGTGGGGGTGATCCACGTGCGGCCGCTCATAGACCTGAAGAGCCCCGTGGGCGTCCAGGCCTACCGCAGCATCAGCGAGGAGGTCTTCGAGCTCGTCGTGAAGTACGGCGGCTCCTGGAGCGGCGAGCACGGCGACGGCCTCATCCGCTCGTACCAGAACCGCCGCCTCTTCGGCGACAGGCTGTACGAGGCGTTCGTAGACGTCAAGCGCGCCTTCGACCCCGACTGGCTCATGAACCCGGGCAAGGTGGTGGAGGCGCCGCCGCTCACCGAGGACCTCCGGTACGGGCCGGACTACCCCGAGGTGAGCGTCGCCACGCACTTCGACTTCTCCGACCAGGAGGGCTTCCTGGGCGCGGTGGAGGCCTGCACGGGCGTGGGCGCCTGCCGCAAGGTGGGCGTGGGGACCATGTGCCCCAGCTACATGGCCACGCGCGACGAGGACCACTCCACGCGCGGGCGAGCGAACGTGCTGCGCGAGGCCATCACGGGCGGGCTGCCCGGCGGGCTCACGAGCCGGGCCGTGTACGAGGTGCTGGACCTCTGTCTGGAGTGCAAGGCCTGCAAGGCCGAGTGCCCCAGCCAGGTGGACATGGCCAAGCTGAAGTACGAGTGGCTGCAGCACTACCACGACGAGCACGGCGTGAGCCTGCCCACGCTCGCCTTCGCGAACGTGGGGCGCGTGGCGCCGCTAGGACAGGCGCTCGCGCCGGTGGCGAACGCGCTGTTGCCCCTCCGGCCGGTGCGCTGGCTGATGGAGAAGACGGTCGGCGTGGACGCCAGGCGGGTGCTGCCGCGTTACGCACCCGAGCGCTTCGAGCGCTGGTTCGCGCGGCGGCGGGCCCAGAAGGACGGGCCGGCCGGCGGCGCCCCGGCCCACGACCCCGCACCGGGCGGGGCGAACCCGACGGCGGTGCCGGCGCATGCCGCCGCGAGCGGGCCGAACGGCCGCCGCGTCGCGCTGTTCGTTGACACCTGGACCCGCTACAACGAGCAGGGCCCGGGCAAGGCGGCGGTGGCGGTGCTGGAGGCCCTCGGCTACGACGTCGAGCTCGTCCCCTACGGCTGCTGCGGGCGTCCGCAGGTGTCGAAGGGCCTGGTGCGCCGGGCGCAGCGCATGGCCGCCGACAACGTGGCCAAGCTGAAGCGCTACGTGGACGAGGGGGTGCCCGTGCTCGGCCTCGAGCCCTCGTGCGTGGCGGCGTTCCGCGACGACTACCCGGACCTGGTGCCCGGCGAGGCCACCGAGTCCGTGGCCGCCAACGTGCGCCTGGTCGAGGAGTTCCTGGCCAAGGAGTGGACCTCGGGGCGGCTGAAGCCCGAGCAGGCGTTCCGGCGCGTGAAGGGGCCGCTGCTGTTCCACGGCCACTGCCAGCAGAAGGCCGTGCTGGGCACGAGCTACGCCTCGGCGGTGCTGGGCTGGGTGGCCGACGACGTGCAGGTCCTCGACGCCGGCTGCTGCGGCATGGCGGGCTCGTTCGGCTACGCCCACCACGAGGTCTCTATGGCCATCGGCGAGCAGCGCCTCTTCCCCGCCGTGCGGTCGCACGACGGCGTCACGGCCGCGCCGGGCTTCTCCTGCCGCCACCAGATCGCCGACGGCACGGGCAAGCGGGCGGTGCACCCGGTCGAGGTCCTGGCCGAGCGGCTGCGGCAGCCCGCCCGGGCGCCGGTGGCCGCCCCGATCCGTGACGTGTGACGCGCCGCCACGAGCCCGCGCCCTTAGCATCGGGGCCGATGGTCACTACCCTGAGGACGAGCGAGGTGGCGCCGGACGGAGCACCGGCGCCGCTCCGCGTCTGCTTCGTTAACGACACCTCGCGCAACCCCAACTGGGGCTGTCGCGCCACCACCGGGGCGCTGAAGGACGCGCTCGCGGCCCGCGGCGCCGAGGTGGTGTCGACCATCTACCTGGAGGACATCCTCTCGTTCGCCCCGCGCGACAGCCGGCGCTGGCGACGCGCGGCGGAGCGGTTCGACAGGCTGCTCCCGCGGCGGCCGTTCGTCCGCGAGGTCGCGCGGCGGGCGTTCAAGAGGGTCGCGCGGCGGGTTCCCGACGTCGTCCCCCTCGACGCCCGCGGCCTCGATGACGCCGCGCTGGCGATGGCCCACGGCGAGGCGCTGGAGTTCGCGGCGGAGCGCCTCGCCGCCGCCGACGCCGTGTTCATCAACGGCGAGGGGGCGGTGTACGACCTGCAGCGCAAGGGTCGCGCGCTGATGCTGATGGCGCTGTTCGCGAAGCGGCACCTGGGCAAGTGGGTCGGGATACTGAACCACACGGCCGACCTCACGCACCCCGGCATGCGCGCGTTCGCGGAGGCGGTCTACCCCCAACTCGACGACGTCACGTTCCGCGAGGCGCGCTCGCTGGAGTCCTGCGCGCCGTTCGTGAACGGGCGCCTCGTGCCAGACGCCGCCTTCGCGCTCGCCCCCGCCGAGAGGGGCGCGTGGGCGAGCCTGGCCGCCAGGCCGGGCCACTACGACGTCTTCCCCGACAGGGCTCGCTTCGACCCGACGCGGCCCTACGTGGTCGTGGGCGGCAGCGCCCAGTTCGCCTGGGCGCGCAAGCGCGACCCGCACATGCCGGACGCGCACCCCACCGGCGACCCGTCACCCGGCTTCCGCAGCTTGGTGGAGGCGCTCCGCGCCCGCGGCCACCAGGTGGTGCTGACCGCCTCCGACAAGCCGGACGAGGACGCGTTCAGGCCGCTCGCCGCCGAGCTCGACGTGCCGCTGGTCGCCACGGCGGCGCCCGTGCTGCAGGCCGTGGACCTGATCGGCAACGCCGCGGCCTACGTGGGCGGCCGTTGGCACCCGGCGATCTTCGGCCTGCGCGGCGGCACGCCGTTCGTACCGCTCACCAGCAACTCGTTCAAGCTCACGGCGCTCGCCGAGATGGTCGGCCTCCCCAGCCCCGCCCTCGACTCGATGGACCTGGCCGGCTCGGTGGAGCGCGCCGTGGACCTGGTCGAGCGGCACCTCGACGAGGGCGAGGAGCTGCGCTCCCGCCTGCGCGGCCTGGCCGCGCGCATGGCGGTCGAGAGCACCGGGCACGTGGCGATGCTGCCGACCTCGGCGCCGGCCTGACGCCTTGGGGATCCCTACGGACAGGACCGACCGCAGCCAGGACCAGGAGGGTTTCCCCGCCTTCCGCGACAGGCTCGCGGCCGCGTACCCCACAGCCTTCACGCGGATGGCGTGGCAGCTCTACCGCCTCACCCGCGGCGACTCGCCGCTCGGGAAGGTGCGCGAGCGACACAAGGCGCTGGCCCCCCTCACGCTCGAGTACCTCTTCGCTCGTCGCCGCCCGCCGCTGCCGCCGTCGCCCCGGGCCGACGTCCTCGTCACGCTCTTCCCCTGGCGTCCCGACTACCTGGGGCTCCTCGCTCCCGTGGCCGCCGAGCTGGCGCGACGGGGCACCGCCGTGGCCGCGCTGGTGCCCACGGAGGCCGACGCCCCTGACCTGGGCGTCCCCACCCTGCGGCTCGGGTCGTACGCCGGGCCGGGCGCGTACGCCTTCGCCCGCCGGCGCCGGGCGGCGCTGGCCGGCCACGTCCGCCGCTTCGCCGCGGAGCACGCGCTCGATGCCGCCGGCCGGACCGCCCTGACGCTCCTGGCGCACAACTACCTGTGGCAGGAGGCCGCGACCCGGGCCGCGCTCGCTGACGTGCGGCCGCGGGCGGTCCTCGGCCTGCACTTCATGACCGAAGCAGGACTGCGCGGCGGTGTCGACCAGTTCCGGTCCGCCGGCGCCCGCCCGCCGGTGGTGCTCCTGCAGCACGGCCTCTTCAGCGGCGACTGGCCCACCCACGACTTCCACGGCGCCGACCTGGTGCTGCTGTGGGGCGAGACGTCGAGGGCGGAGCTGGCCCGCTTCCCCGACCCACCGCCGGCGGTGGTGGTAGGCAACCCGCGCCTGGCGGCGCTAGGCGCGGCCGCCCCCGCTTCCGAGGGGGCGTCCACGGTGCTGGTGGCCGGCACGAACGCCGACCCCGACACGGGCAGGCGCGCGCTCGTGACCGCCCTGGAAGCCCTGAGGGACCTGCCCGGCGTGCGGGTGCGCGTGCGTCCCCACCCGCGCGAGCCCCGCTCGGTGTACGCGGAGGCGGAGGCCACGGGCCTGCTGACGCCGGACATGATGGACACGTCGCCCGACCCCTACGCCTCGGTGCGCGCCGCGAGCGTCGTGGTGGGCACCGCCTCCACGCTGCTGCCCGAGGCGGTGGCGCTGGGCGTGCCGGCCGTGCAGGTCGTGGACGGCGAGGAGCAGGTGTGGTGGGCGGACGGGATGGCGGCGGCCTCCTCGACCGCCGACCTGCGGTCGGTGGTGAGGCGCCTCCTCGAGGACGACGCCTACCGGGCCGAGGTCATGGCGCGCGAGTCGGCCACCGCCAGGGCGGCGTTCGGCGACCCCGGCAGGGCGGCCGAGCTGGCCGCCGAGGCCGTGCTGGCGCGCATGGAGGAGGGTTAGGCAGACAGCTCGCGGACCGGCCTGGCGGCGGGCCTTGGCCCAGCCCGCCGCGAGTCGCAGGGTCTCACTTGGGCAGCTGGTCTCCGGGCTGGCGGCGCTTGACGGCGTCGAGCGCCACCGCGAGGCTCGCGCCGCCGGCGGCGAGCATCACCAGGGCCACGACGTTCAGCACCACCTTCGAGGCCGAGGGTTCGAACGGCAGCGCCGAGAGGGCGAACATCACACCTAGGACGCCGAGGACGACGGGAACGAGGAGGCGGCCGTCAGCGAGGCGCGACCGGGGCTCTTGGTGCATGACCGCCATCATACGCCCTCGGTCCGGGTCCTCGTCCCCCCGGGCGGGTGAGCCGCGGGGGCTGCTGACGGGGGCGGCGCGACCGAGGGGGCCGGTGCCGACGCGCGCTCAGCGGCTCGCCTGGCTCACATCTCCTCGGGCGCGCGCACCCCTAGCAGGCCCAGGGTGTCGGCGAGCGTGCGCCGCACGGCGTCCACCAGCAGCAGACGCGCCTCGCGGAGGCCGGGCTCGGCCCTCAGCACCTGGGTGTCGGGGCGGCCCGACTCGTCCTTGTGGTTGTAGTAGGCGTTCCAGGCGGTGGCCAGGTCCAGGGCGTACTGCGCCACCTGGTGCGGCGCCAGCTCCTCGGCGGCGGTCTGGACGACACGCGGGTAGCGCGCCAGCGCCTGGGCGAGCCGCACCTCCAGCCGGCCGAAGGCGCCGAAGTCGGCGGCGCTCTCGGCGTCGCCTAGCGTGAGACCCGCCGCCGCGGCGGCGCGGAGGATGCTGCAGGCGCGGGCGTGCGCGTACTGGACGTACGGCGCCGAGTCGCCC